>JBPCIT010000025.1:0-14257 GCA_051006015.1 Longimicrobiaceae bacterium | reverse complement strand
TCCTTATTTGTAGTAGCCCCAACGCTCTTGTCGGGTAACTCTATGTAAGTGCAAGACTTATGCCGAGGGGGAAAGAGGCGATCCCGGGCGAACGGCAATATAGAGACCCCGGCCCATCAGTCCTTGGGGATCGTAGCCAGACTCCAGCCCCGTATCGGCAAGCGCCTGCAGGTGCTCCGCGCGCGTGAACAGTCCCAGCTCGTGCAACTCGGTGAAGTGCTCGATCCCCTGCGGGGTGCCGACCAGATAGTGGAAGTCGAGCACCGAGACGCCGTTTACTACCTCGCTGAGGCTCATGCGGGCGATCTTCAGATCCGGCTCGTCCACGAAGCGCGCACCGAGCATACCCGGCCGGTACTCGTCCGGGGTGAACCACGGCTCGACCAGCAGAACTCCGCCAGGCCTCAGGTGCCGGGAGAGGGCGTCGAGGGTCTGCCGCATCTTTTCCAGCGTTTTCGCGTAGCCGATCGAGCTGAAGAGACAGGTGACCACGTCGAACTGCCGCCCCAGGTCGAAGCTCGTCATGTCACCCTGATGAAAGACCAGGTCGGGATTCTCCTGCCGCGCGACTTCCAGCAGGCCGGGATCAAGATCGAGTCCCTCGACCCGGTAGTGCCGGCTCAGGAAGCCGAGGTGCTTCCCCGTGCCGCACGCCACGTCGAGCAAGGTGTCGCCGGGTGAGCGTTTGTGCTCCTGGATGAAAGCATGAATCCTGGCGGCCTCTTCCTCGTAGTCCTTGAAAGAGTAGATCGCATTGTACACGGCTGTGGATCGGCTGAACATGGTCCTGTGCGGTGGCAGAGGGTGGACGTGCGGCGGGTAGGCGGTGTCCAAACTGTGAAACGAATGTGTCCATCGCAGCGGTCGGTTGCGAGGCCGCAGCGCCTGCAGAGGTCAGAAAAGTGCCTGAAAATCAAGGTTTTTCGGGTTCGGCATCGGGTACGCTTCGTGCCTTTCCTGCGGGCGTACCCTGCAGGAGAGGAAGGTACTCGATGGAGATTACACGTCGTTTTCTCGATACACAACCTACGCGATATAGCGCGTACATCGCTCTGCAGTGCGCGCTGATGCGCCGCTACATCGCGCGCGGCGGCACCGCCGAGGAGTTCTGCCAGCGGCTGGCTCCGGCGTTCCATCGCCGGTACGGACGGCTGCTGCTGGACTGAGCGTTTCATCTCTCCCGCCCGACAGCTCGCTCGTGGCGCTCTCTGGAGTTCGTACCCTGGAGCGCCTCCTCCCTCAGCCCTGTGAGCCCCCACCCCCCGACCCCCTCTCCCGCGTGCGGGAGAGGGGGGCACGCCACTGCCGGAGCGGCTGGCCAGTAGCGAAGCACGCCTGTACTTTGGTGGCCGTCTCGCCAGGCGTTCTGCCGGGGTGGGGCATCGGATCGCCGTTGCACCCTGAGAGGAATCCCCGGAGGAATGCCGTGAAGCGCCTTCTGCTCCTGCTCCTGCTCGCCGTCCTCGCTCCACACCTCGCCGCCGCGCAGCACGCCTTCGCTGGCGGGGGCGCGTACGATCCGGAGGTGCCCACGCCGCGCGCCGTGCTGGGCTACGAGGTCGGCGAGCGCTTCACCCCGCATCATCTGCTGATGCGCTACGCCGAGGCGCTGGCGGCCTCGAGCCGTCGCATCCGCCTGGATACCGTAGCGCACAGCTTCGAGGGGCGCGAGGTGCTGCTGGCGATCCTGACCAGCGAGGCCAACCACGCGCGGCTCGAGCAGATCCGCGCCGATGCGGGTCGGCTCGCCCGTCCGCAGGGCGCCGGGGCGGGGGAGCTGAACGCCATCGTCGGCCGTATCCCCACTATCGTCTGGCTCGGGTACACGGTGCATGGTGGGGAGGCATCCGGCACCGAGGCGGCGATCGCGATGCTCTACCAGCTCGCGGCCGGGCGCGACCCTGAGACGCAGATGATCCTCGACAGCGCCGTGGTGCTCATCGATCCGGTGCAGAACCCGGACGGCCATGAGCGGCACGTGCAGGATGTGATGCGCATGCGAAGCGCGCTGGGCGTGCCCGTCTCTCCGGCGGCGATGATCCATCAGGGGAACTGGCCGGGGCCGCGCACCAGCCACTACTACTTCGACCTGAACCGTGACTGGTTCATCCACTCCCACCCGGAGACGCGCGGACGCGTCGCCACCTTCCTGCAGTGGGCGCCGCACGTGGCGGTGGACCTGCACGAGATGGGCTCGAACTCGACCTACTTCTTCGCCCCGCCGATGGAGCCGGTACACGAACACGTCCATTCCAGCATCCCGCGCTGGTGGGACATCTTCGCCGCCGCCAACGCCGCGGCCTTCGACCGGCAGGGATGGTCGTACTTCCGGCGGGAGGGCTACGACGAATTCTACCCCGGCTACGGCGTCTCCTGGCCGATCATGACCGGCGCGGTGGGGATGACCTACGAGCAGGCCTCGAGCGGGGGCGGCGCCATCCGCAGGAATGATGGCACGGTGCTGACGCTGCACCAGGCGGCGCTGCAGCACTACACCGCCGCCTGGGCGACCGCGCTCACCGCCGCGAGCCGCCGGCAGGAGCGGGTGCGCGACTACCTCGCCTTCCGCCAGAGCGCCATCACGGAGGCCGCCCGTGCCCCGATGCGCGCGGTGGTGATCGAGCCCGACGCGCAGGGGCGCGCCGACTCTCTCGCCGCGCGGCTGATCGGCAACGGGATCGTGGTGCAGCGGCTCAGCCGGGCGAGCGACCTGAGCGCCACCGAGTACGGCGGCGCCCAGGCGAGGTCGGTGCGCCTGCCGGCCGGCGCCTACGTGGTGGACCTCGCCCAGCCGCAGGGCCGCCTCGCGCGGACGCTGCTCGAGCCCGAGGCGCGGCTCGACTCGGGCTTCATCGCCCAGGAGCTGGAGAGCCGCCGCACCGGTCAGCCGGGCCGCTTCTACGACGTCACCGCCTGGTCGCTCCCCTACAGCTACCGGGTGCGTGCCTGGTGGACGCGCGCCACGCCGGGGCCGCTGGAGCCGGTCAGCTTCGACACCCCGAGCCCGGCCGAGCCGGCGGCGGCACGCTACGGCTACGCCTTCGAGGCGGGGAGCGAGGCCGGGCTGCGGCTGCTGGCGGGGCTGCTGGCGGATAGCGTGCGCGTCTGGTATGCGCAGCGCGGCTTCCACATTGGCGAGCATCGTTTCCCGCACGGCGCCTTTCTGGTACGGGTGGAGGCGAACGACGAGAGCGTTCACGAGCGGGTGCGCCGCCACGCCGGCGCCTCCGGGGCGCAGGTGGCCGTGCTCTCCTCGGCGATGGTGGATGAGGGTGCCGATCTGGGAAGCAACAGCGTGGTTCCGCTGCGGACCCCGCGCGTCGCGCTCCTCGGCGGCTCTCCCATCAACGGAAACTCCTTCGGATTCGCCTGGTTCGCCTTCGACCAGCGGCTGCGCTACCCCGTCACCCCGGTGAGCGTCTCTTCTCTAAGCGGCGCGGCGCTCGACGACTTCGAGGTGCTGGTGGTGCCCTCCACCCCCGCCGCGGCGCTGGAACGGGAGCTGGGGGACGCGGGCCGCGAACGGATCACGCAGTGGGTGCGCGCGGGCGGGACGCTGATCACGCTCGATGGCGCCACCGCCTGGCTCGCCTCCGAGCGGCTGGGCCTCGCGCGGCTGCGCCTGCACCCCGATACCACCGCTGCCGAGGCCCAGCAGGGAGCCCCGCTGCCAGCCAACGTGCCTGGCGCCATCGTACGCGTCGCGGCCGACACCCTCTCGCTGCTGCTGGCGGGAGTGAACCAGGCGGAGCTGCCGGTGCTGGTCTTCTCGGAGCGCATCTACGCTGCGCCGCGCGACCTGCGGCCGGGAGAGGCGGCAATCCGCTACGCCGAGCAGCCCCGGCTGCGGCTGGCCGGCTACCTCTGGCCGGAGGTTCCGGCGCGGCTGGCGGGCACCCCCTACCTCTGGACGGAGCGGGTGGGGCGCGGGCGCGTGATCGGCTTCGCGGGCGATCCCAACTTCCGCGACCTCTGGCGGGGGTTGCTGCCGCTCTTCGCCAACGCCGTCTTCTTCGCGGGCAGCTACTGAGGTTGCAGGCGATGCGCATGCGCCTCCGGTGCGCTACCTTTCCCGGTACTCTGCCCCTCCTCAGAACCTCAGAAACAGAGAGCGCATGAGGCATTCTTTGGTTCGGCACCCGCGCCGCGGACTCCCGCTGCGCTCGGTGCTACTCCTCGTACTTCTTCTATGTGCGGCCGCTTCGGCGCTCGCGCAGCAGCCGGTCCGCTACAGCATCTCCTTTTCCAACGCGGTGCACCACGAGGCGGAGATCAGCGTCACCTTCGCCGAGCTGCCGCAGCAGCCGCTCGAGGTGCGGATGAGCCGCACCTCCCCCGGCCGCTATGCACTGCACGAGTTCGCCAAGAACGTCTACAGCGTGCGCGCCTACAACGGGCAGGGCGAGCCGCTGGCGGTGACGCGTCTGGACCCGCACCAGTGGGATGTGGCGGGGCACGACGGCACGGTGCGCATCACCTACACCCTCTTCGGTGACCGCGCGGATGGCACCTACACCGGGATCGACAACACCCACGCGCACCTCAACATGCCCGCCACCTTCATGTGGGCGCGCGGGCTGGAGGAGCGACCGATCGTCATCACCTTCAACCGTCCCGATCCCGGCTGGAAGATCGCCACGCAGCTCGTCCCTACGGAGGAGGCGAGCACCTTCACCGCGCCGCATCTGCAGTACTTCCTGGACAGCCCCACGGAGATCAGCGACTTCGAGCTGCGGACATGGGAGGTCGAGTCCGGCGGGAGGCGCTACACCATCCGGCTGGCGGTGCACCACGACGGCACGCCGCAGGAGGTGGACGCCTACGCGGAGATGGCGCGCCAGGTGGTCGAGGAGCAGAAGGCGGTCTTCGGCGAGCTGCCGGCGTTCGACTACGGCAGCTACACCTTCATCGCCTGCTACCTGCCGCACGTGGCGGGCGACGGGATGGAGCACCGCAACTCGACGATCCTGACCAGCACCCGCCCCCTCTCGACCGGCGCGCTGCAGAACCTCGGCACCCTCTCGCACGAGTTCTTTCACGCCTGGAATGTCGAGCGGATGCGCCCGCGCTCGCTCGAGCCCTTCGACTTCGAGGAGGCGAACATCTCCGGCGAGCTCTGGTTCGCCGAGGGGTTCACCAGCTACTACACGCCGCTGATCCCGCTACGGGCGGGGATCTATACGCTGGAGCAGTACCTGAGCGGCGTGGCGGGCGGGCTCAACACGGTGATCCACAGCCCCGGCCGCCGCTTCTTCTCCCCGGTGGAGATGAGCATGCAGGCACCCTTCGTGGACGCCGCGGTGTCGGTGGATCCCGTCAACCGCGCGAACACCTTCATCTCCTACTACACCTGGGGCGCGGCGCTCGGGCTGGGGCTGGACCTGACGCTGCGCGAGCGCTTCCGCGGGGTGACGCTGGACGATTACCTGCGCGCCGTCTGGCAGGCGCACGGCCGCGACGAGGTGCCCTACACGCTGGCGGATCTGGAGCGCATCCTCGGCCAGGTGACGCGCGATCCCGCCTTCGCGGGGGATTTCTTCCGCCGCTACATCCACGGGCGGGAGGTGCCCGACTACGAGCGGCTGCTGGGGCAGGCGGGGCTGCTGCTGCGCCCGGCGCGCGCGGGAGAGGCCTTTCTCGGCGAGCCCGCGCTGCGCTTCGAGGAGGGAGGCGCGGTGCTGCTCGGCTACACCCTGATCGGCACGCCGCTCCGTGAGGCGGGCCTCACCGCGGGTGACCGCATCCTCACCCTCGGCGGGCAGCCGCTCGCCTCCGCGGAGGCGTTAGCCACCTGGCTCGGCACCCGGCGGCCGGGGGAGACGGTGACGATCGAGTTCGAGCAGCGCGGCGAGCGCCGCAGCGCCTCCCTCACCCTGGCGGAGAACCCGCTGCTGGAGATCGTCCCCCAAGAGCAGGCGGGACGCCCGCTCACCCGCCAGATGCGAGCGTTCCGGGATGCCTGGCTCTCGTCCCGGACCACGCGCGCACCGGCCCGACCGGCGCGGCGATAGCGGCAAACCCTCTCACCGGAACACGGCAATGACGACGCACGACGTGGCGGAGATCCTCGCGCGCGACCTCGGCAGACTGAGCGAAGAGCTGCAGGCGTATGACCGGGAGGAAGATCTCTGGAAGACCTCACCGGGAATCAGCAACTCCACCGGCACGCTGGCGCTGCACCTGCTCGGCAATCTGCAGCACTATCTCGGCGCGGTGCTGGGGGAGACGGGCTATGTGCGCGACCGCGACGCGGAGTTCTCCCGCCGCGACGTGCCGCGCGCGGAGATCGTGGCGGAGATCGAGCGGACGAGGGAGGTCGTCCGTCGGGTCGTGCCCTCCCTCGATGATGCGGCGCTCGGCGCCGAATACCCGCAGGAGGTGGCCGGGCGCCGCATGACGACCGGCTATCACCTGATCCATCTCGTGGCCCACTTCGCCTACCATCTGGGACAGGTGAACTACCACCGGCGGCTGAGTGGGAGCGAGTAGGGAACTGCAGGGGCGGGCGCAAGCACGCCACGGATTGCCTGCGCCTTGCCCCTGGTGAGAAGTGGGGCGGCGGTGCGCCCTAGCGGTTCGGGATGATGAGCGTGACCTGGTCGCCGGGGCGGACGGTGATCTCCTGGCTGACCGGTGTGCGGGGACTCCCCACGGGATCGGCCATGAACTGCAGCGGGGTCATGCCGAACATGACGTGCGAGGGGATGACCAGCACGCGCGTCGAGGAGCCAGGCACCATGCCGAGCCGGATGCGCTGCCCGCTGCGCAGCACGAAGACGTTCATGTCGAGCCAGCTCTGGTTCTGGACCCGGAGCGTGGTCTGCTCCTGCGCGGGCACCGCACCGCGGTGAGCACCGGAAGCGCAGGCACCGAGGGTGAGCAGCAGAAAGAGTAGGGCGATGTATGTAGAACGAGGACGCATGAGACCTTCCTGTAGATGGAACGGCGATCGAGCGCCCTTCGTATCCCCCTAATTCCCGGGGAGTTCCGGCCGTCCCCCCGGATTCCAGCGCGGCACCTCGTCGCTGTCGGCGAGCAGCCTGACTGCCCGCACCGCCGCTCCGACCACCTGCGTCATATGCTCGAAGTCGATCCGCTCCACCTGATCCGAGGGCCGATGGTAGTCGGCATGCAGCCCGAAGGAGGAGAGGGTGTGGGCGGGGATGCCGCGCCGTGCGAAGGCGATGTTGTCGCTGCGCTCGAAGAAGTTCTGGTCCGGCCGCGGATCGGGGATGATCGGCACCCCCGCGGCGGTCAGCATCTCCCCCTTCGTCGAGCGCTCGTAGCCGGTGAGCCACCCGCGCCCGGGCCCGCCCGCCAGCGAGTCTGGGCGCCCGATCATCTCGATGACCAGCGTCGCTACCGTGCGATCCAGGGGTACCACGGGGTTGTCGAGGTACCAGCGGGTGCCGAGCAGCCCGACCTCCTCGCCGGTGGTGAGCAGGAAAACCACCGTGCGGCGCGGCGCCGGCCCACGAGCGAGCGCCCGCGCAACCTCCAGAACCGTCACCACGCCCGAGCCGTCGTCGTCCGCGCCGTTGTAGATGGAGTCGCCAGCGACGGGTCGGCCGATGCCGACGTGGTCGTAGTGGGCATTGACCACCACCGCCTCCTCGCGCAGCCGCGGATCGCTCCCCCGGATGATGCCGATGACGTTCACATCGTGGAGCCGCCGCTCCGCGGAGAGCGTCTCGGCGCCGGGAATGTCGGAGAGGAGGGTGAAGGGCCGCCGGCCCCCTGGCTGCTGGCCCGCCGCGAGCGGAACCCGCTGGAAGTAGGCGCTGTCGCGGGGCAGGCCGGCGTCACCGGCAGGCTCGATGCCGTAGCCGCGCAGCTCCCCGGCGATGAAGCGCGCCGCCCGCGATGCGCCCGGCGAGGCTGTCATCCGCCCCTCCATCGAGTCCGCGGCGAGTGCCGAGAGGGAGGCGCGTACGTTCTCCAGCCGCACCTCTGCCGCCGGCTGCACCCTCGCGGCCGCTGCCGGTGCGTCCGCGGGGGGAGCCGACGCAGGAGCGCACGCCGGGAGCACCAGCGCGCCGCTCGCCAGCAATGGCAGCAGGCTCCCCGGTAGCCTGGACATCATCCGGCTCCGCGGCATCGGTGACCGGCTCAACTGCCCAGGTGCCGGCGCAGCCACTCGACCGTCAGCGGCCAGGCGCCGCGCGTCGCTGCCAGATTCGCCCCCTCCTGCCCATCCTGCGCCCGCAGGAAGCCGTGCCCGGCGCCGGGGAAGATGCGATGCTCGAAGGTCCTGCCCAGCGCCCGCATCGCCGAGTCGGCGGGCGCGATGGTCGCGTTGACCCGCGCGTCGTTCTCCCCATACAGCCCGAGCACCGGGGCGCGAACCTGCGCCAGCCGCTCCGCCTCCGGCGAGGTGCCGTAGTACACGACGGAGGCTCCCAGCGTCGGGGAGCCGGCCGCGTGCTCGAAGGCGACCGCCCCGCCCCAGCAGAAGCCCATGATCCCGTAGCGCGGCAGCGCCGCCGGGAGCTGCATCCCGTACTGCCCGACCGCCTGGAGCTGCCGGTGCACGTCGTCCGGATCGAGGGTGCGGATCGCGGTGCGCGCCGCCTCCGGGTCCGGCGCGCCGTCCGCACCCTGCGGCACGTTCTGCATGGTGAGCAGGTCCGGCGCGATGGCGATGAAGCCGTCGGCGGCGAGCTGATCCGCCACCGCGCGGATCCAGTGCGAGAGCCCGAAGATCTCGTGTACCACCAGCACCACCGGCGCCCGCTCGCTGCGCTCCGGGTAGACGACCCAGGCGCGCACGCTGTCGGCGGCGCCGGTGCGCACCATCACCCACTCGCCATGTCGTGGCGAGGCGGAGAGCCGCGCCTGCGCCTCCGCCGCTCCCGCCGGCAGCGAGGCGTCCTGCACCGCGGCGCTTGCGGAGCCCGTCGTGGGAGCCGACGCCGCGGGCATCGCGTGGCCGGCGTGCTCGTCCACCGGCGCCGCGCGCTGCCCGGCGCACGCGCCGACCACACCGAGCAGTGCGAGCAGGGCGGTGCTGCGTAGGGTACGGATGGATGCCATGTCGATCTGCCTCTCGCCCGGGTACAGACGAGCCCCACAGGAGGAGCGGGCTCGCAGGGGCCGCAAGATGCGCCCGGCACCCTGTCGGCGCAACCGCACAAGAGCCTGCATGCTCTCTGGCCGGTCCCTCTCCCCGCGCTCCGACCTCCGCGCTCCATGCCGTGCGGCGGCATGCTTCTAGCGAGCGTCGCGGGTGCGGGGCCCTCACCCCCTAGCCCCCTCTCCCACGAGGGGAGAGGGGGAACAGTATAGTACTGGGTCAGCATCAACCCCTCTCCCAGCATGGTGCTGCGCTTCGCGCACCAAACCAAAGGGGGGGGGGTGCGAGCCTCCGCGAGCGGGGTGAGGGCCCGGGGTGGCCCGGGGGATTCCCGGCAACCTTGCACGGCTCACCTGGAGGGAGCACGGATGGAGAACCAGGACCACTCTCACGCGGCGCCGGTCTATGAGCCGCAGGAGATCGCGCGCAGAACGGTGGTGATCTCGGGCGGCACAACCGGCATCGGCCGCGCCACCGCCCGGCTGCTCACCGCGCATGGCGCCCGCGTGCTGATCTTCGGCCGGCACGAGGAGGAGCTGAATGAGGCGCTCGAGGAGATCCGCGGCGCGGGAGGCGAGGTCTACGGCCTCACCGCCGACCAGTCGCGGCTCGAGGACGTGCAGCGGGTCTTCGAGGAGGCCGACCGCCGGCTCGGGGATCTGGACATCCTGATCAACAACGCGGCCGTCTCCCCGGACAGCCTCCTCGAGGGGGAGCCGGAGGAGCTGCGCTACGCCATCGAGACCAACCTCGGCGGCCCCATCGCCTGCACGCGCGAGGCCGCGCAGCGCATGCAGCGCCGGGGCGAGGGCCACATCGTCAACGTCGGCTCGATGAGCGCCGACCTGCGCGAGGAGGAGAACAGCGTCTACGTGGCGACCAAGGACGCGCTGCAGGGCTTCTCCGAGTCGCTGCGCAAGACGCTCAACCCCGAGGGGATCAAGGTCGCGCTGGTCGAGCCCGGCAAGGTGGCGACCGACATGGTCGACATGTCGAAGAGGAAGAAGGAAAAGAAGGAGAAAGAGCTGGAGATGCTGCGGCCGGAGGAGATCGCCGCGTGCGTGTACTTCTGCCTGATCCAGCCCAAGCGCTGCGACGTGGTGGTGATGCAGGTGCGGCCGCACCTGCAGACGATCTGAGCCGCAGGTGCCATAACCCTTACCCGAAGATGGAGACGATCATGCTGAAGAAATTTGCGAGCTCGCTGCTGGCCGCTGCGCTGCTGGTCGCCGTGGGAGCATGTGAGGCCGACCGTGAGGGAGCGCAGCAGATGGACCCGGCGCCCAATCCGGCGATCGAGGCGGCGCCCGCGATGCCCACCCCGCCGGTGGGGGTACCGATGCCGGGCACGCCGGAAGCGGCGGAGCAGGCACGCCAGGAAGGCGATACGCTGCGCCAGGACACTCTGCGGCGCGACACCGTGCCGCGTCGTGTGCCGTAAGCCGGACGGGATTGCAGATGCCGGAAGATGAGCAGCTCCGCGACCTGCGGCCACATGGAGGCGGCGGGTCTGCCGGGACGCGCCGGGAGGTCTGATGGGCGCCCTGCCGACGCGGATTCATGGGGTGCTCGACTACGCCATGGGAGCGCTGCTCATCGCGCTTCCCTGGCTGCTCGGCTTCGCGCAGGGCGGCGCGGAGAGCTGGGTTCCCGTGGCGGTGGGCGCGGGCGCCATCGCGTACAGCCTCTTCACGGACTACGAGCTGGGCGTGGTGCGCCGCATCCAGATGCCGGTGCACCTCTGGCTGGACGGAGCCGCCGGTCTGCTGCTCGCCGTCTCGCCCTGGCTCTTCGGCTTCGATCAGCAGGTCTGGATGCCGCACCTCATCCTCGGCATCCTCGAGATGGGCGCGGCGCTCGTCACCGATACCATCCCCGGCTACGAGCGGCGGCGCGCCGGACGGTGACGGGGAGCAGTCGCAACTCAGGAGATTGAACATGGCACGCTATCAGGACGACTTCGAGCAGTGGGGAACGCGGCCGGTGCTGGCGAACCCGGGTGCGCGCGGCAGGGATCCCAACTACCGCGGCGGCGGCTACCAGGGGGAGCGGATGCAGTCCAGCCAGGGGGGACAGGCGGCCTACGGACGCTACCGCCAGCTCAACGCAAACGACCTGCAGGGCTACGGCGGCTCCGAAGGAGTCTATGGTGGCTACGACCGGAACTACCGGCCGGAGCGCCAGGGGGGGCGCACGCCGCCGCAGTATACCGGCCAGTACGAGAGCGGGTACTCGGGCTACGGGGAGCAGCCTCGCAGGGGCTACGACCGCGAGCAGCGTCCGAGGAATCAGGGCGGCTACGATCGCGAGCAGCACCAGGGAAATCCCGGCGGCCTTCGCGAGAACGTCCGCTACCTGAGCGACTTCAACAAGAATAGCCCCGCCCTCCGCGGCGAGGAGGGGCAGCAGGGGCAGCAGGGGCAGACGCGCCGCAGCTCGGGCTTCGCCGACGACTCGCCGGACCCGCGCCGGTGGCGCACCGGCGGCTCCCGCCCGGACCGCTACGACGAGGAGCACAACCGCTACGGCCGCTACAGCTCGGCCGGTTTCGCCGAGTACTGGCTCCCCAAGCAGGCGCCGCGCGGCACACCGCATCGGCACACGGGTGGGAAGTGAGCGAAGGCATCACACGCCGACAATTCGCGCGCGTGGGAGAGCAAAGCCGGAGATGAACGGATCTCCGGCTTTGCCGTGCATGGAGACCGCGTTAGCCGGCGGTCTCCATGCTGACGCTGATCGAGCACGACTTCCCACTGGAGCAGGTGCTCTCCCTCGTGACCCGCAACCCCGCACGCATCCTCAAGCTGCACAACAAGGGCACGCTCGAGAAGGGGAAGATGGGCGACATCCTGATCCTCGAGAAGGGCTCTCTCGAGATCGTGCACGTCCTCTCCAAGGGAGTCCGCATGGTCGAGGATGGCGCGCTGGTCGTACAGGAGGCGTTCCTCGAGGAGAGCAACCGCAACATCACGCTCACGGGGCAGAAGAAGTAGCGAGACGAGCGGTCTCGCCACGCCGGATCACTCCCAGGAAAGGCTTCACGTCAGATGGCGGAGAAAAGAAAGAGCCGGAAGGGGCGCCTGCTACTCATCGGCGGCGCCGAGGATCCGGAGGAGAAGAATCTGCGTATCCTCCCGCACCTGGTAGAGATCGCGGGGGGCAAGAAGGCACGGATCCTCGTCTGCTCGGCGCCAACCACGGAGCCGGAAGCCTCGGCACGCCGTTACCATCGCACCTTCGAGAAGATCGGGGTGGCGGAGGTGTTCGACGCCCCAATAGCCAGCCGCGCCGAGGTGGATCAGGATGGGTACCTGGAAGCCGTCGAGCGGGCGAGCGCCGTCTTCTTCACCGGCGGCGACCAGCTCCGCCTCACCAGCCTGATAGCGGGAACCAGGTTCAGCGAGTCGATCCGGGAGCGGCTCTTCAGCGACGGGCTGGTGGTCGCGGGCACCAGCGCGGGCGCCGCGGCCGTGGGCAGCATCATGATCGCTTCGGGGCCGGGTGACGGAACCGTGCGCCGGGCGGACGTCACCCTGGCGCCTGGCCTCGGGTACTGGCGGGACACGGTGATCGACACCCACTTCAACCAGCGGGGCAGGGTGCATCGCCTGATGGCGATCTTCGCGCAGAACCCGCAGGTACTCGGGATCGGGCTCGACGAGAACACCGCCTCGACCTGACAGCCGGTGTCGGATTCACCGTCGTCGGCGAGGGCGCGGTGATGGTCTTCGACGGTCGGGTGAGCCACTCCAACGCCGCCGACGTGGGCGAGGACGAGATCCTCGCGATCACGGACGCCACCCTCCACGTGCTGCCGGAGGGATACAGCTTCAACCTGCAGACGATGCGTCCCGTCCTGCCAGACGAGAAAGAGCTTCCGGAGGAGGTCGCCCACCATTAGTGCAGGATCAACCAGCCTTATCGGAGAGTGCCAGCTTCAGCCGGGCCGATAAACGATACTGTTGGGAAATTGCTGGAGGCGCCGCTGGAGCGCCCCCCTCCGGCTCGCTAGGGCTCGCCACCTCCCCCCAAGTCTGGGGGGAGGTTGATTGGATCTCGCCGTTCTCCCGAGAACTGCTGGCCCGCAGATGCTGTTCTCCCCTCCCCCAGCATTGGGGGAGGGGCCGGGAAAGGGGGCGTCTTGCCGGTCGCTACGAATTTCCCACCAGGGCGGCGGTGCAGATTCGCTTCAGCGCCGCGGGGTGAAGACCTCCTGCGAGTTGATCTCATCGGCGCCGCGCGTCTTCGAGCCGGCGGCGACGTACAGCCTCCCCTCGTGGACCACCGCCTGGGTGCCGTGGCGGCCCTGTGCCATCGGAGCCAGAGGGGTCCAGCGTCCGGTGCGGGGATCCAGTGCCTCCACCTCCGCGTGGGCGGGCTCCTGCGTGCCGCTCTCGCCGCCCAGCACCAGCAGGTGGCCGTCCAGCACCGCGGTGGTGGAGCCGGCACGCGGCGTAGGAAGATTGGCGGTGGCGGGCAGGGTGGACCAGCTGCCGCTGCGCAGGTCGTAGACGTCCACCTCCGGCACGGTGTGGGTGAATCCCTCTCCGGGACGAGCCGAGCTGAGGCGGCCGCCCGCCGCGTAGATCTTTCCGTCGATCACCCCCGCGTGGAAGTGGTCGCGGGCGCGGGGCGCGTCCGCCAGGCGGCGCCAGGCGCCGGTGCGCGGGTCGAAGGCGTCGAGCCAGGCGACGTGTCCGTCGGTGTGGCCGTTCTGGATCCCGGCCACCAGGTAGATCTGCCCCTCGTGCACCACCGCTCCGGCCCCGCCGCGGCGGCGGTCGGCCGGGATGGCGGGACCCTGGCTCCAGCGGTCGGCGGCCGGGTCGTAGATGTAGACGTTAGGGAGCGGCGGCTCGGCCGGCCAGCCGCCGGTCATCGCACCCAGCACGTAGATCTTCCCGTCGTACTCGACCGCCTGGAAGTGGTGCATCTCCACCGGCGGCGTGGCGCCGGTGCTCCACCGCCCGGTGGCCGGATCGAAGATCTCCACCGGCTTGCTCCCCCGCCCGCCGACCAGGTAGAAGCGGTCTCCCACCCTGACGTAGCCATTCTCATGGCGAAGGGTGGGCTGCTCGCCGGCCGGGAGCAGCTCCCACCTGCCGCTGCCCGAGCTTGCCGCGGGCAGCGGCGCGCGCGGGGCGCACCCCACCGCCAGCGCAGCGACGATGGCGCCGGCCACCA
>JBPCIT010000024.1:0-4857 GCA_051006015.1 Longimicrobiaceae bacterium | reverse complement strand
CACCCGCGCGCGTCTGCCCGTGGTCCTCCCCCTTCTCGAAGAGGTGGATCTGGCGGCGCAGCCGATCGTACACCCCGACGAAGGTGGCACCGGAGAGGATCGGCCAGGTGATCGGGTAGCAGCGGATTCCCAGGTCGCGCTCGACATCGTCGAGGAGCTGGAGCGGCTCGCCGCCGGGGCGGTCGCACTTGTTGACGAAGGTGAAGATCGGCGTCCTGCGCCGGTGGCAGACCTCGAAGAGCTGCCGCGTGCGCTCCTCGACGCCCTTGCGGTTGTCGAGCAGCATGACGGCACTATCCGCGGCGATCAGCGTGCGGTAGGTGTCCTCGGAGAAGTCGGCGTGGCCGGGGGTGTCGAGCAGGTTGACCTGGAAGCCCTCGTACTCGAACTGCATCACGCTTGAGGTCACCGAGATGCCGCGCTCCTGCTCAACCTTCATCCAGTCGCTGGTGGCGTGCCGCTGCGCGCGGCGCGCCTTCACCGAGCCCGCCAGGTGAATGGCGCCCCCGTACAGCAGCAGCTTCTCCGTCAGCGTGGTCTTGCCCGCGTCCGGGTGGCTGATGATGGCGAAGGTCCGCCGGCGGCGGACCTGCTCCTGCAATGTGGTCATTCGGGCTCCTCAATACAGAAAGAAACCCCGGCAGCTGCCGAGGCTTCGGTACGGACGAACAATAACGAAATGGGCGTTCCGATTCAACTTATGGGTCCGCAGGATCCGTCTCACGGTCCGCCTCCGGCGTTGCCCGCCGTGCGATTCGCCGTATCATTCCGTGCGATTCGCCCGTGCGATTCGCTGCGTCCGTGTAATTCGAGGGTTCCGTTCTCTGCGAGAGGATTCCGCGTGGGGCGAGGAGCCTCGGAGCCCCCTGCGCGCGCGGTACTGCCTTTTTCCGTTTTGACGGTATCGTCAAAACGCCGCGGAGCCCCCTGCGCGCGCGGGACCGCCGCCTAGGTTAAACCGGTTTAACTTGGCATTCTGGCCGGCACCCCCGGCGCGCGCACCACCCTGGCTCCCTCGTGCTCATCGGTCGAAGACGAGAAACGCTCCGCGCAGGAGCATCGTCGGCTCGCCCCGTCCGATCGCAGCCATCGAACGCTCGGTCGTGCGGAATGACTCACGCACCTTCCAATCTGGAATGCAGGACGCCCGCTCCGCGCGGGAGCAGTGCCGGAGTTGCAACTGCGGGCCGTGCATTCGCCGTGCTCACGGGGTGAAAGATAACGAAAACCGCGGGTTTCCTCAATGACACAGCACCTTCCCGGCGGGGGAGAGCCGGAGGATCGTCGCGATCAGGGCGCGGGCGTAGCCAGCAGGCGCAGGACCTCGACGAGCATCCGGCTGGGGAGGCACGGCTTCGGCAGAAAGGCGTCACCGCCGGCGAGGCGGACCCGTTCCTGATCGGTTTCGAATACGTAGGCGGAGATCACCAGGAAGAGGATGTGCCGGGTGCGCGCGCTCGCCTTTACCGCTCGGATGAAGTCACATCCATCCCAGGCTCCGAGGCTCAGCTCCTGAACGATCAGATCGGGGAGATAGCGCTCGGTCTGGTCGAGCGCCTCCGGGCCGGTAGCGGCCTGAAACACCGCGAGCCCCTCCCGTTCCAGGAGCGTCTGATAGATCAGACGCGTCGAACGGTCCCCGTTCACCAGCAACGCGGTCTTCGCGGCCATGCTTCCCTCCATCAGCCTGAGGAGTGGAGCACCCGACGCGATCTCTCAGAGGGAGGCGGACGCCGGTGGGAGAGGGCGAAAGGTAGAACAACGATCAATAAGCGGTTCCGGCTCCCGAATGATATGCTCGCAACCGGTGGCACCGCTCGTGCACATCCGTTTCACGAGCCGATTATGGGTGCGCCCGTCCACTGCGACATCGAAGTTCCGAAATCCGGTAGCGCGCACCTCCGCCTGCCAGGTCCAGGTATGTCCGATTCCACACAGTCACCGCAGGGAGATCCTGCACGCTCGCACGGGTCGGCGGCGGAGCCGTCCCCGCGCGCCCGGGCCATGGTCCCGCGTGGCCAGGAGCCGCTGGATACCCGGCTGCGGTGGGCCTTCCTGGCCGAGGCGAGCCGGCATCTGGCGGACTCGCTCGACTACGAGACCACCCTCGAGACCGTCGCCGCGCTCTCCCTTCCCCAGCTCGGATCCTGGTCGATGCTGGACCTTACCGAACCCGATGGCTCCATTCGCCGCCTCGCAGTGATCCACCCGGATCCGGAGAAGCAGGCGATCGCACGGGAGCTCAAGGCGGGCTGGCCGCCGCAACGCGACGATCCCTTGGGGATCTCCGCGGTGGCGCAGAGCGGCAAGTCGGAGCTCATCGCGGAGGTCACGGACGAACTGCTGATGAAGGTGGCGCGAGGCGAGGAGAATCTGCGCCGGCTGCGCGCGCTCGGGATCAGCTCGGTGATGACCGTCCCCATGCGGGCTCGCGGGATGGTGCTGGGTGCGATCACCTTCGTTTCCTCCTCCCGTGAGCGCTCCTTCCACGACACGGATCTGTCGCTGGCCGAGGATCTCGCGGAGCGCTGCGCCCTGGCGATCGACAACGCCCGGCTCCACCGCGCGGCGTACGAGGTCGCCGAGGCGGAGGTCGCTCGCCTGAAGGCGGAGGCCGCGAACCGGATCAAGAGCGAGTTCCTCTCGACCGTGGGCCATGAGCTGCGCACGCCGCTCAACGTGATCGCGGGATACCTGGAGCTGCTGGCGATGAACGTCGCGGGCCCGCTCACCGCGCGCCAGCGCGAGTACGTCGAGGGAATCCAATCAGGCGAGCAGCAGCTGCTCCGGGTGGTCGAGGACATGCTGAACTTCGTCCGCCTCGTCTCGGGGGAGATCCGCTACGAGCGGGTGGACTTCTCCCTCCACAGGGTCGTGACCGAGGTATGTGAGACCTACCGGCCCGACCTGGAGGCCCGTGGGCTGGAGCTGCAGATCCGGTGCGACACCGGCGCCAGGGCGCAGGCCGATCCGCCCAAGGTGTGGCAGATCCTGCTGAACCTGCTCTCCAACGCCCGTAAGTTCACCGATTCGGGGGGGACGATCACGGTGGAGTGCGAGACCACCGAGGATCTGGCGACGGTCAGGGTTCGCGACACCGGCTGCGGCATCCCGCCGGAAAAGGCGGAGCGGATCTTCGAGCCGTTCGTGCAGGCGGACTCGAGCCTGACCCGTCGCGCGGAGGGGATGGGACTCGGCCTCTCGATCAGCCGCCATCTGGCGCGGGACATGGGAGGCGATCTACGGGTCGAGACCGGAGGCGAGGACGGCTGCACCTTCATTCTCACCCTTCCGCCGGCGCAGGGCTGAGGCGGGTGTAGGCTCGGAGCTTTCTCGCGCCCCTACTGCAGCATCAAACAAGCTGTTCGGCGATGTGGCCACCCCCTGCGCCCCCTCTCCGGCTCGCTTAGGCTCGCCACCTCTCCCCCGAGTTCGGGGGCGAGGTTATCCGGCTCTCGCCGTTCCCCCAAGCACCTCCTTGACTGTGGAGGCTATCCCCCCCTCCCTCGGAATCGGGGGAGGGGCCGGGGGAGGGGGCCCTTTGCCGGAGCTGCACCCTACCGGAGTAGGCGCGTTGATCGCGCTCCTAACGGCACCCGTTAGCGCGGGTGTTCGCCCGCGGCGGAAGCCGTTTCCACCCCAACGCTCGCCCGCCGCGTGAGCGGGCGCTCTTCTCCCAGCTTGTCTTTGAGCGCGGCATAGCCCGCCACCAGCAGCGGCTCGGCTTCCTCGATCCGGCCCAGCGCGGCAAGGCAGGCGCCCAGCTCGCTGCGCGCCCGGGCGAGCTCGTAGTGCGTGGGTGGCAGAGCTCGCTCGCCGATCGCGACCGCTTCGCGCAGCAGCGGCTCGGCCTCTGCGGCGCGCTGGCTCTCTGTCAGGATCCGTCCGAGCAGCGTCAGCGAGGGAACTGTCCAGTAGTGGCCGGGCGCGAGGGTGCGCCGCTGGACGTCGAGGGCGCGGCGGGCGAGCGCCTCGGCGCCGCTCAGGTCGCCCTGCTCGAGCCGCAGCCCGGCGTAGTGCTGCAGCTGCACGCCGAAGCGAGGGTGTTCTTCGCCCTGCACCCGCTGCGACTTCTCGACCGCCTCGCGCAGCACGGTCCCGGCCTCCGCGAGGCGTCCCTGCCCCTGCAGTGCGCGGCCGAAATTGTTGAGCGAGTTGATCACGAAGGGGTGGTCCTGCCCGAGGCGGGTGCGCGCGGCGGCGATTCCCGGTCGCAGATAGACCTCCGCCTCCTCGAAGCGGCCCTGCTCCATCAGCACCCAGCCCAGCCCGAGGCGCGGGTCGGGCACGGAGCTGCGCCCATCACCCAACCCATCCGGCGCGAGGGCAACGGCCTCCCGGAAGGTGAGCTCGGCCTGGCGCAGCTCGCCGCGCCGCACCAGGGCGTAGCCGAGACCGACGAGGCCCTCGAGCACCTGCGGGTCCGCGGGCGCGAGCAGGCGGCGGCGCATGGCGAGCGACCCGCGGAAGAGGCGCTCGGCGTCGTCGAACTCCGCCCGGTCGGTGTGCAGGAGAGCCATCCACCAGAGGCCGGTAGCGAGTTCGGGATGGTCGCCGGCGTACAGCCCGCGGCGGATCGCCAGCGACCGCTCGGCGACCTCGCGCGCGCGGCCGTAGAGTCCCAGGCCGACGTAGGCCTCGCCGATGCGCGTCAGCACCTGCGCCTGCATCTCCGGGTAGCGCCCGAGCGCCTCGACGCGCCGCTCGCCCCACTCGAGCACCTCGGGCGCGCTGATCAGCCGTCCCCGCGTCTGCCTCGGATCGCTGGCGTCGAAGAGCTGCGCGAGCAGCTCGGTGGCTTCTCCGGCCCGGTCGGCCTCGAGGGCGGCCCGCGCGGCGGCCGCCCGCTCGAAGGTG
>JBPCIT010000023.1:0-34485 GCA_051006015.1 Longimicrobiaceae bacterium | reverse complement strand
CCGTCATCCACCGCCCCGGCTTGAGCACCCGGTAGTACTCCTCGAAGCAGCGCAGCATCAGCTCCTGGTACTCGGGCAGTCCCTTCCCTTTCGCCTTGTCGACGATGGCTTCTGGCTTCGCGGCGGTCCACACCCGGTGCCACGACTCGACCAGGAAGTTCAGATCGGCGTAGTAGATGTTCTCCCCAAAGGGCGGGTCGGTGAAGATGTAGTCGATGCTGTCGTCGGGGATCGGGAGGGCGGCCGCGGTGCCGGTGGTGACGGTCGTGATTTCGCGCCCGGTCGGGGCGCCGGGCCGATGAACGACCCGGTTAGAAAAGCGGGCGTCCTCCGGACGCACGACACCCGCAGTTCCGCCCGGCAGGACGGCCGTAGTTCCCGCCGGGTCCTTTATGGGCCCGGTGTGCGCGGAGCGCACGAGCATGTCCGATTTCGAGAACGTCTTCACCAGCCGCGCGAGCTTCCCCTCAAATTGATACCAAGGGCTGACTTTTGTGCTGATCGAAGAAACGTAGTAGACGCCATTTAGGTCCAACCCGGCCGGGGAGCCACCAACGCGCCCGTATTGAATTGGTTTATAGCGGTTCAGTACCGACATCCCACGGACCGCCTGCTCCACCCAGAACAGCAGCATGTTGCGCATGCGGTCGTCCTCGACGGCAGCCGCCTTCTGCCAGAGGCGGCCGAGCGCCTGCGCGGGGCGAGGGAGGTAGAAGTGGTGAATATGCGTGATGCCGAACGTCTCCATGCGTGCCCGCTGGTGGGTCATGTGCATGAAGGGAAGCTCAATCGTCGGAACGTCTGCAGGCAGTGGAAGACGCTCGCTTCTCTCCAGCAGGTTGAGGTCAGCTGAATCCGGCTTCTTCTCGTATCGGGCATTGCCGAGGCTGTAGTTGATTAGCGCCGGCCGGCGTTTGAGTCGCCGTGCAGTTCCGCCGAGGGCTCCGTCAAGGTAGGTCTCATACAGCCGGACGCTCTGGCTCTTGGTCAGCTCCGCCGCGCAGTGCGGGCAGGGGAAACTCTCCCGCACCCGCTTGGTCAGCGGGTCGAGCGCCGCCTCAAGGAAAACGATCTCGCCGGCGCAGTTGGGACAGGCGAATACCTCGCTCCAGACGGTGTAGTTGATGCGAGCCTGGGTCGTGCCGTCGGTGTGGAGCGTCTCGTACATCCAGCCGATCTCCTCGCGCAGCTCCTTGAGCAGCCGCTTCGCCTGGCTCTCGAACGCTGCTACGTCGAAGGGAAGGCTGTAGTTGGCGGTGATGAAGGTGGCGGCGGGGGAGAGGTCGTTCAGCACGGCGCGGTGCGCGCCCCACTGCGGCAGCGGGAGCCCCGCGGCGCGGAAGCGGGCCTCGACCTCACGCCGCAGATGCAGATCGTGGCTGCCGCACATCTGCGCGGCGACCCCCGTCATCCCGGAGCCGCAGAAGCCGTCCAGCACCACGTCCCCGGGCTCCGTGTAGTGCAGGATGGCAGGGAGAATCGCCTTGTACGGCACCTTGGTGTGGTAGGCGTGCGCGGTGTAGATGGGATCGGTCTTCCCCTCACTCACATCCACCGCGAATGGCTCGCGCCGGAACTCCGCGCTGGCGGCAGCGTCGCGCGAGCGGGCGTGATGCTCGAACCAGTCCTCCAGGAAAGGGTTCGGGCAGGCCGTGTAGTACGGCGGGTCCGAGAGCGCGAGGATCTGCTCGTCGTCCGCGGCCGGGAAGCCCTCCTGCGCGCGGAAGGCGGGGTCCTGTAGCTTCGCCCGCAGCCGCTCGCGGAAGAACTCGCGGCGCGCGGCGTCGCTCGGGAAGCTCATGCCGAGGCACTCGACGGGTTCGTCCACGCCGCGCGTGGGAGAGAGGTCGAGCGGGAGGGGGAGGGTGTCGCTCATCTCGCGCAAGTGAAGTGCTCAGGGTTGAGAAGCGATCCGGCTGGCGGCAGGATCCGGCTGATCGTCGAAGCCCAACTCGGCCCAGCGCGTCACGTGCCGCCAGGCGCCGAGCGGTAGCCCTTCCTCCCACAACATCCGCGCAGTAGATCGAGCGGTGGCCGGGAACCAGGCGAGTTCACGGCCGCGCCCATCGCCGGTGCAGGCCGACCGGCACCACAGGCCACGCAGTCCAGCGTCGTGAACCTGCTGACCGATCGCCCGACACACGTCGTGCCCGACCTCCTCGCCGCAGGGATCGAGTGGATAGCTGGCCGGCAGCCCGAGCGCGCGCAGGCCGTCGTTCGTGACCGCCTGACCGCAGCTCTGCGCCCGAGGAAGGCTCGCCGCGACCAGAACGTATGCTTCGTCATCGAGATCGTCGAACGCCACTGGAGAGCCCGCCAGCACCCGGTCGACCTGCATGCGGGCGGTCGCGACGTCGGCATTAAGGTAGAGCGTCGGGTACGATCCCGGCGGGTTCCAGCGTCCCCCGAACTTCCCTGCGTACGATGGATCGAGCGGATCATCCCAGGTAGGGCTCGCCACGCGCAGCCATACTCGTCCCTCCGGTAACTGCACGACGCGTGGAATCACGGCTGCACGCGGCGCAGGTCGAACATCGCCTCGACGGCGGCGCGAACCTCGGAATGGCGACCCGCACAGGCGAGATCGTAGAGCGAGCGGTCGCCGAGGGATGCCGCGGGCCGTCGAACGACAGCCGGGATGCGCTCCCGCTTGACGTGCCGGTCGAGCAGGTCGGTGGCGGCCGAGAGATCCGCGAGAGCCGGCGCGCGCTCCGCGGGCGGGCCGGAGTGCCGCCACTTCGAGAAGGCCTGGCGGGAAACACCGAAGGCCTGCCCGGCCTCGGAAGCCGAGAGGCCCCACAACGTCAGCAACCGCTCGAGCGGCCCGGCGCGCAGCTGGCGATCGAGATCGTCCACCAGGGCGCGGAGCCACTCCGCGTCGGGGGCTTCGGCGACGAGTTGTTCTGCGACTTCGTGCGGTGTGAGCATCGGGAATCCGCGGTTCGGCGTTCCTGCAACCATATGTCAACCGCAACGGATTGTCAATCTACCACAGGATTCACGCGGAAGTCTGCCGAGCGGGCATGCCGCCAGCCAATACGTTCCGTTCCCCTACTCCACCACCACCCGCACCCGATCCGCCGGCTTGCCGCGCGAGAGCTGCGCGAGAAAGCGCTCGAAGCGACGCCGCAGCTCCTCGGAGGTAGCCGGGGAGCCGCCCTCGAGCAGTGCGGCGCGCAGCTCGTCGGTGCGCAGCACCACCTTCTCCAGCCCGGAGAGTACCTGCCGTACGGAGGCGATGAGGTCGTCCCCGATCTGCTGCGGCAGCTCCCCGGAGCGAAGGATCTCTTCGATCGAGGCACGGGCCTCGGACGCGAGCAGCTCCCGGCTCTCCTGCGCGCTGGGGTGACGCAGCGCCTCGAGGAGGGCCGCAGTCCAGCTCGCGTACAGCACGTCCAGCGCGTCGTCGAGCTCGTCCAGCCGCTGCGCGCCGGAGACCGTGGCGCGTTCCACCGCGGGGCGGAAGGCGCAGTGGGGACAGAGAGGGGAGGCGTCCAGCTCGCGCTCGGTGAGCGCGAAGCAGCTCTGCAACTCCGTGAGCCGCTGCTGGTAGTCGAGAAGCTGCTCGCGGTGCATCAGGTCGATGGCAGCGAGACGGCGCAGCTGCTCGAGGCGGGGGTCACGCAGCAGCGCCTGCTTGCGCCGGTCCTCGGCCACCCCGAGCCGGGCCCGCGCATGCTCAGCGGCGTAGGCCTGGATGTACTCGCGCTTCAGCTCCGCCAGCGGCTCGGTCATCCGCTGCCGTCCGCCCGGCTCCCCGTGGCCGGCGGGCGTGGTGATCCGCGCGAGCAGCTCGTCGCGCACCTCGCGCATCCGCGCGGTCCAGCGGTGCTCCTCCGGCAGCAGCGTTTCGGCGTGCGAGAGGTAGGCGGCGAGGGGCTGCAGCTCGGTGGTGAAATCCCCCAGCGCCTCCATCTCGCGCAAGGTTTCGAGCGTGGCCCGGTAAGCGCGAAGCTGCGCGGGATCGGTGCGGAAGTTCTTGAGGCGGCCGGGGGAGGAAAATGCCTGCAGCGACTCGAGGAACAGCCGGGCCTCCTCCAGCCGGGTGCGGCGTGCGGCCCGCTCCGCGTCGGTGAGCAGCGGCCGGCCCCAGAGCGGCAATCCGCCCTGGAGCTGCTGCTCGGTGCGCACCAACCGGTTGACGAGCGCGCCGGCAGCCGGGAGCAACCGGCCCACCGGCTCGCCGCGTCCCAGCGTGACGTCGTGCGCGAGGCCGGGTTCGAGCCCCACCAGCTCGAAGAGCGACTTCAGCCCCGGGAGGTTCCACTCCCTCGGCGGCTCGAGATGACGGAACTGCGCCAGCACCTCGACCGGGGTGGCGACGAGCTGCTCCATGGAGGCGGCATCGAACTTCCGCCCCGCCGCGGTCAGGACCACATCCCCGCTGTAGACCAGGGCGGCCAGCACCACTACTGCCAGCTCGGGCTCCAGGCGGAAGCGCTCAGGGGCGAGGTACTCCACCCCATCGATCGGCTGGAGAAGCTCCTCCCGGTTGAGCACCTGCCCCTGCCCCCTGCTGGCGAGTCGCTCGGTCACGTGAGCGGCATAGCGGGAGCGGGCAGGATCCACCCGCTCGCCATCGAGCAGCTCGAGTGCCTCGAGCACGCTGGCCGCCTGCCGGGTGCGTGTGCCGCCGATCCCGCGCAGCGCCTCCTGAGAGAGGCGGGCGCGGTTCTCCTCCGTGACGGGCGTCGAGGTGAAGCGGGGATACTCCGGCGCTTGGTCCTCCCAGTGCGGCGCCAGGCAGATGGAGACGACGAGGTTGACGAGGTCGCGCGCGCCGGCCCGCTCATTGGCGGCAAGCCCCAGACGCTGCCGCACGCTGGAGCCCTGCACCCAGTCGAGCAGCGGCCGCGCCCGTCCCTGGTGAGTCACCTCGCACGCACTACCCAGGTTGCGGCGCAGCCAGCCGGTGAGCTGGTGCAGCGCCTCCTCGGCCTTCTTCTGGTAGACCGCCTTGCGCTGCCCGGAGGCGGTGGCGGCCAGGTCGAGCGCCGCCGCGTGATGATGGATCAGGCGGCGCAGCTCCGCGTCCGCTCCGGTCATTCGGAAGAAGAGCTCGTCCGGCTCGCGGCGGGTGCGGCTGGGGAGCGGCTCGTCCGGGCGCAGGAAGTAGAGGTAGAAGTCGCGCGGAGGCGCCGCCGTGGAGCGCTCGTCCGGACCGCCGAAGAAGAGGTAGCCGCGGCGTGTCGTGCCGTGCCCCTGCCAGAGCAGCTCGTACTCCCAGATGCGGAAGCCGGACACGTGCGGCGTCTGCTCGGCGCGCTCGAGCAGCACCCGACGCAGCGCGTCGAAGAACGCGCGGTCCGTCTGCTGGGAATCGAGGCTCTCGGCGCGCTTCTCGATCAGCGCATCGAAGTCCTCCGTCTTGCGCAGGTCGAGGTAGTACTGACGGTTGTCGGGGTTGTGCGAGAGGAACTGCCCGCTCAGGGTGCGGTGGATCTCCTGCAGCACCATCTCCACCTGCGAGAGCAGGTCGTCCGCCGGATCGCCGCCCAGCTCGGCGACCAGCGGGTCGAAGAGGCAGAGGCCGTCGCGCAGCTCCTCTGGCGTCGCACCCACCGGCGCGTGAATGTCGCCGACCGTGAGGCGGTGGACCGAGAGGCCGGCGATGATGCGCAGCGCCAGCGGGCGATAGGCGGGGCGGGAGA
Source organism: Longimicrobiaceae bacterium (assembly GCA_051006015.1). Lineage (GTDB taxonomy): Bacteria > Gemmatimonadota > Gemmatimonadetes > Longimicrobiales > Longimicrobiaceae > JBPCIT01. The sequence continues at coordinate 28,834 of JBPCIT010000023.1, read as the reverse complement.
AGGCGCGCTCGATGCGTGCCTCGAGCGCCTGACTGACGTCGATCACCTCCCGGATCTCCGGCACCGCGCGGAAAGATGGATTCTCCCGCAGCGTCAGCCAGTAGCTGTCGTAGGCGATCAGCCCGGGCGCCTCTTCCGGCACCACCTGCTCGAGCCGATCGCGCATCGCCAGCGAGAGCGTCTTGAGCGCGTGCCGCTTCTCGAGAAACGAGATGCTCTCGAAGACCGCCAGGTAGTCGGGGTGGATGGGGAAGAGGCGCACGTACTCCTCCAACCGCTCGCCCATCTCGCCGTAGAAGCGGACGAAGGGGAGCAGGTGCTCGCGAATGCGTGCCTGCTGATCCACCGTCTTCCGCAGCAGCCGCTCGGCCACCACGTACTTGACGTCCTTCTGCGCGATGCGCACCTGCTCGAAGCGGTCCTTGACCCGGAGCAGCGTGTCGGCGACGAACTGGAAGCGGGGATTGTCGAAGAGCATCTCCTGCACCCCCGCCACGAAGCGGAACCTCAGATCCCGCGCGATCTCGCCGATCTCGCGCAGGAAGTTGAGGTCAAGGATCAGGTCGGCATCCCTGCGCGAGCGCAGATAGTCGAGCAGCTCGTCCACGACGAAGAGCAGCCCCTGCTCGGGAAACCGCTCCTGGAAGAGCGCCATCAGCTCCTCGAAGGCCGCCTTGTGGTTGGGGATGCGGTCGCGCGGCGGGAAGCGGTACTCGATCTCGAGCCGGGCGAGCGCCCGCTCGAGTTCCGAGCAGACAAACTCACGCAGATCCATGGTGGTCGCGCCAAGCTCGGTGCGCACCACCTGGAAGCGGCCGGCGATCGCCTCCGCTGCCGCTGACACGGCCGGATGCGTGAGCTGCGCCGCCAGCTCCGCGCGCTCGGCCACCGCCGAGAGCACCGACATCAGGTGCGACTTTCCGGTGCCGTAGTTGCCGACGATCAGCAGCCCCTTGTTGTCGGCGGGCCGCTCGAACTGCAGGTTGGGAATGACCAGCGCACTGAGCCGCTCGGCCATCTCCTCGGAGATGACGAAGGTACTGACCAGGTGGCGGGCGGCCTCCGCCCGGTCCGCGTCACGGAGCTGGATGATCGATTCCAGGGGCTCGAACTGGACGAGGTCGCCGTATCTCATTGCGGGGCGCGCGTACGGGCGGGCACGGCGATCATGCTGGGCGGCGGGCCGTCCGTCCACCGCGCCACTCCTGGACCGCAGCGGTGACGGCGGCGCCCGCTCCGAACGCACCGCCGAACACCGTGACGGCGGCGACGCGCGAGACACATTCCATCGCGTCGAAGGTGCCGACCAGCGCGACGGCCGCGCCGAGCACCGCGCCGATCAGCAGCAGAGCGAATCGCATCCGCATACGTTTTCCGTCTCCCGGATCAGAGGGTTGGAGGAAGCTCGATGACGCTGGTCTCCTGCGCGTCGTACCGGTGGTGCTCGGGGTGCCCCGGCTCCGCGTAGACAAGGCAGCCAGCCTCGTGCCGTCCAGGCCACGCCGCGGCAAGGGTACGGCTGCGGGAGAGCTGTTGCAGGAGGCGAAGCGGATCCTGCTCCAGTGACGGATGGAAAAGCAGCTCCAGATGGTCGAGCAGCACGGTATCGCCCCCGCCTTCTGCGATGAGCTGCACCAGAAGCTGGGGGAGGCGATGGGGGCGCTGCCGGTCGGGGAGTTCGATGAGGAGCCGGCTGAGCTCGAGGTTGACGGTGACGAGCCGCGCTCCAGTGCGTCGCGCCAGCTCCGTCAGCGCACGGGTCTTTCCTCCGCCCGGAGGAGCGACGAGCAGCACGAGCCGGTGGTACAGGGTAGCGGCGTGCCGAAGCTCCTGCAGAATGGCATCCACCGCGCCTACGGCCATTCACGCAGTCTTCAAGGTGCCGCGCTCGGCAGGCAGCGTGGAGGAGGTGACGGGTACCCGCACCCCCAGCACGAACTCCCCGCCCGCCTCGCGGAACACCTGCGCCGCCCGGTGATGGCGTGCTTCCGCCTTCCGCATGATCTCCCGGAAGGCCGGGCGGCCGCGCAGAGGATCGAGCCACGAATCGCGCGCGAAAAAGGGGAAGCAGGCGAAACCCATCTCAACCACGCGCCGGAAGCCGGCAATCGCGCGCTCGACCTCGCCGAGATTGGTGAGCTGCCGAACCTGATAGTGCAGCGCCTCCGGATCACGCAGGTCGGCCGTGGCGTGCTCGTACGCGGCGAGACTCTGCTCGCGGTCGCCTTCCAGCATCGCTCGCAGTGAGGCGAGGTATTGACGAACCCGGTCGTCGGCGCTGCTCGTCTCCGCCTCACGAAGCAGCCGAATCGCTTCCTCGTCGCGCCCCAGGGCGACCAATGCCAGGGGAGCGATGTAGCCAATGTCGCCGAAGGTCTCGTCGAAGACCCGCTGGTAGTCTCCTGCCATGTAAAAGGTGTGAGCGACGCTAGTCGTCACGGCGGGGTCCAGTTGCCGCGCCTGTTCATGCGCAGCGAGCGAGGCCTCCAGCAGTCCGCAGAAGCGGCAGACGTGTACCAGACCGGCGAAGAGCTGGGGATCGCCTCCATTGCCTCGGGCACGCGTTAGCAGACGCACCAGGGCATCCTCCGCTCGACCGATCTCCACCTCGAGCTGCGCGTACAGGTTGTGGGAGATCGGCAGCTCGGGATTGATGGTTAGGGCGCGCTGGAAGGCGGCCTCCGCAGCCTGCAGATTTGCGCGATACTCGTCCTCCCGGACAGCCCACTTGGCGATCAGGCGGTAGCAGCGCCCCAGGCGCGCCCACGCCGGCGCGTAGTGTGGGTCCTCCTCGACGCTCTGCAGGTACAGGTCGCGCGCGGTGCTCCAGCTGCTGACCTGATAGGCGACCTGATTGGCGCGTAGATAGAACTCGTAGGCGCGGGCGTTCGCAGGCACGTCGTGCCGGAGTATCTGCCGCTCGCGGGCGGTAAGTGGTAGCTTCAGCGACTCGACGATTCGGTGGGTGAGCTGGTCCTGCAGCTGGAACAGGTCGCCAAGCGAGACGTCGGAGGTCTGCGACCAGAGAAGGGTTCCATCGTGCACCGCGGTGAGCTGTGCGCACACGCGGAGCCGCTCTCCCATGCGCAACAGCGTACCCGTGAGGACCATGTCTACTTCGGCCTCCGCCGCCAGTGCACCCAGGTCCGACCGTTCGCCCGCGAAGCGCAACGCAGCGAGGCTGGAGCGAACCACCAGCGACCGCAGTCCCGATAGGGAAGCGGTGATCGCGTCCGGAAGGCTGAAGCCGAGAAAGTCGGTTTCGGTGTCCGGCCGCAGCATCTGGAAGGGAAGCACGATGAGCCGCGTTCTCCTGTTACCCTCCGACATCTCGCGGTGGCCAGCCGACGGGGAACGAGAGGACGTCTCTGCCTCCCGGGGTCGCACCTCAGTCAGACGAGGGGCATCTTCCTGCTCCTCGGGTGCGGCCGTGGGATCAGAGGGTCCCGTCCGCCGCACGCCCTCTGGTGTGATGTCGTAGGCCCAGGCGAGCACCAGCGCGAGCGGGAATCCGAGGAGCGTGAGCACGACCACCAGCGTCGTGGTCCATTCAGGAAGGTGGAGCGCCGGAAAGACGATGTCCGCGATCTGGATGACGATCCATGCTACCACGCCGTACGCTACGGCCACACGGAAGACGCGGCGCCGCTTCATCTCGGCGAGCAAGGAATGCGCACGAGATCGAACCTCGGACATGGAGCGCGGCCAGGTAGGGGAATCGCGGGAGCACGCAACGGGCTGCTGGAAGTTATGCCCCTGACGGGAGCAGCACAATGTTGCCCGTGAGACCGAAGCTGGCCGTGGGAAGTTCTACACTCTGGCGGGAAACGGGACGGCGTGCTCCAGTCGCGAGTGCACGCACGGCAGGGTGAGTGGGCGATCCTACCGCTGGAGGGCCTCTACACTGGAGCCGACCAGCCGCTCGACCTCCTCGACGACGCGCTGCGGGCGGACGGGCTTGGCGAGGCAGGCATCGCTGCCCGCGATTCGCGCCCTCTCCAATTCCGTTGAAAAGGCACGGGTGGTGATCGTGAGGAGCCGGATGGCCGCCATCGCGGGGTCGGATCTGATCACCTCCGTCAGGATCGCCCCACCGGGCAGGAGAACGGGGAACTCGAGGATGACGACGTCCGGCCGCGCACTCCGGGCAAGCCGCAGACCCGCCTCCCCGTCCTCGGCCTCGATGACCCGGTAGCCGTAATGAAGGAGGATCGCGCGGAAGATGGCGCGGGTATCGACGTCGCCATCGACCAGCAACACTGTTCGCTGAGCCATGCAGTGCGCCTGTACGGCAGGGGTAGGACGCTGGCCCAACACCGCAGCTCTGCGGAGAAGCTGGAACTGGGGATGATGGGGGCGATGCGGCGGGTCCGGTGATCCGGCACCATAGTAATGGGCTATGTGTCTCTGCGCAAGCTTCTTCTGAAATCATCGCCCAGTTAAAACGACCAGGGGAGAAAAAGGGAGCAACCACCGACCATCAGCCGATCTTCTGCGTAAGGGCCGGCACATGGCCGAGCATCCGCGCATAAAGCGCGACCTGCCCTCGATGATAATTTTCATGGTCGATCCCGTGGTGGAGCCAGGCGAGGCGGGTACCCTGCTGGCCGTCGAAGCGGTGGATGAACTGCAGCATGAACAGCTCGCCTACCGCGCGGAAGCCGCGATCGCCCTCCACATGGGTGCTGCGGAGCAGCTCGATCAGCCGGGCCTTCTCCCGCTGCTCGCGCAGCTGCGGCGCGTACTCCGCGATGAACTTCTCGAAGCTCTGCCGCCGGAAGTCGCCGTCCGGCCGGGTCAGCTCGCCGCTCATCATCTGGGCGCTCTCTATGATGTGCTGCGCCAGCTCTGTCACGCTGCGGCTCTCCGGTGTCGGGCGGAAGTCGAACTCCTCCTCGGGGATGTTCTCCAGCTCCTCGATGATCCCGGCGCGGGTGTACTCCCAGCTCTCCAGCGCCTCCTCCAGCAGGTTGCCATAGCCGGCCATAGTGGTTCCTCCGGGTCGTGAGTCGCGAATCTGAATTCGCCGCGGCAGACCATCATCCTCCGGTAGCCACGATGCCACGCGCGGCAGTTCGTTCCTGCGGCTACACCCGATTCGCGCGCAGCTCCTCCAGCGGATAGTGCGTGCCGCGCCATCGAATCCCCCGATTGATCAGCGTGAGAACGGTCGAGCGCCAGAGAATGTAGACGAAGATCAGCGTCGCGAGCGGGAAGCCGACTCCCAGCTCCGGCCGGCTTCCCGAGTAGCGGGTGCTGTCCGCGTACAGCACGGCCATCAGGAGCACGATCAGCGCGTTGAGCAGCCAGGTCGCTCCGCTCGTGATGAAGAGGGCGATCAGCGGCCAGACGTTGAAGAGCAGGAGGGCGAAGGAGGAGCCGAGCACCGCCGCCAGCGAGTAGTCGACAGCCGCGAAGGAGTTCTTCTCCAGGCCGCGGATCAGCTCGCGTACCGAAGCATACCACTCGACGGAGATCATCCCCCTGCCGAAGAGCACGTCCTGCCGGAAACCGTGCTTCTTGACCAGCTTGCCGAGCTTCATGTCGTCATCCGGCCGCATGGCGATCGGGCGGTGGCCATCGATCGCGGCGTATGCCTCCGCACGCAGCAGGTTGAAGGCGCCGATGCCGATGTGCTGCCTGCTGCGGGGGTCGCGCGCCTTCCACGGCCGCGAGTACTGGCCGAAGAAGATCGAGAAGGTGCCGACGACCAGGTCAAGGAGAGCGCCGCGCGTGACTACGTGAGGCGCCACGGCGAGGTGATCCACCTGCTCGCGCCGCAGGTAGCCGACGGCGCGCGCCAGCGTCGAGGGCTCCATCACCACATCCGCGTCGGTGAAGAGCAGCAGCTCCCCGCTCGCCCGCTGCGCCCCGCGGTGCAGCGCATGGTTCTTCCCCAGCCACCCTGCCGGCAGCTCCGCGATGTGCACGACGCGCAGCCGCGCCTGCATCACCGCCATCGGGTCGAGGATCGCGCCCGTAGCGTCACGCGAGCGGTCGTCGACCACGATCACCTCGAGCTGCTCGTACTCCTGATTCAGGACGGAGCCGAGCGCCTCCTCGATGCCGCGCTCTTCGTCACGCGCGGCGATTACCACCGAGACACTCGGTGACTCGCCATTCGTCAGCGGCTGCTGGTCCCGCAGGAAGCCGATCGTGCGATTGCCGAGCTTCGCCCACACTCCGCCGCCCGCGAAGAGCAGAAGCGTGCCGATTGCAAGGTAGAACAATAGCTGCTCGATCATTTCACCCCTCGCCCCCGGTCTCGGGAGTGCGCCGTCCGGTCCGCATGCTCTCCATGGCTCCGGCGCCGGGCGGCTGACGCCGACGTGGAGCACCAGAGGCGAATCGGCTATCTCCGTGCCGCGGCGACGGAGCGTCTGGTATGAGGGTGATGCGATGGGTCGATCGGGTGTCCTCAGCGCCCGGGAATGAAGCCGCCGCGCTCCCGCACCTCCCTGCCGCAGTGCGGACAGTGCAGCGGCTCGCGCTGCGCCGCGATCTCCTCCGCGAAGGAGGCTCCAAGGATGCTCGTCGGCACGGCGAGCATCGCGATCCCAAGCACCGCGACGAGTGCCGCCAGCATCCGGCCGAGGGAGGTGACGGGGTAGACGTCCCCGTAGCCGACGGTGGTGAGCGTAACGACCGCCCACCACATCGCCGCGGGGATGCTGGAGAACACCTGCGGCTGCACGTCGTTCTCCGCGAAGTACATCAGCGAGGCGGCAACGAGCAGCAGCAGCAGCAGGATGAAGCTCGTCGTGATCAGCTCCTCCTTGCGCCGCGCGATCACGCGCTGGAGTACGTGCAGCGCTTGCGAGTAGCGCGTCAGCCTCGCCATCCGGAAGATACGGAAGAGGCGGGCGGCGCGGGTGAAGCGCAGATCCACGCCCATGAAGGGGAGGTAGAAGGGAAGTACCGCCAGAAGGTCGATCAGCGCGAGGGGCGTGATCGCCCAGCGGAGCCGACCCGTGATGGGCGAGCGGTAGAGCGGGTCCGCGGTGCACGACCAGAGCCGGAGGAGGTACTCGACGGTGAAGATCAGCACCGAGACGACGTTGATCCAGGCGAAGAGCGTGGGCGCGGCTCGGTGGACCGAATCGACCGTTTCGACGATCAGCGCGACGACGTTCACGATGATCAGGGTGATCAGGAGAACGTCGAAGAGGTGGCTGAGAGCGTCCCCCGGCCGCGCAACGTTGAGGATCTGCCAGACCCGCTCTCTGCTTCTGTCTAGCATCCGGTGTGCTCCTTGGGCTCGAAGTTCGCGCGCGTGACTCAATGCGGCGACCGCACCACCTCGCCGCTCTTCATCACCAGGCGAACGCGGCGGATCGCGGAGATTTCGCGGGTCGGATCGCCCTCGACGGCGATCAGGTCGGCGAGGAGCCCCGCCCGCACCGCACCGATCCGCTGCTCGAGGTGGAGGATGCGGGCGTTCACCGAGGTCGCTGCCCTCAGCGCCTCGACCGGCGTCATGCCGTACTCCACCATCAGCTCCAGCTCGCGTGCGGCATCGCCGTGGGAGAAGACCCCGACGTCGCTCCCGTGGCAGATGGTAACCCCCGCCTGCCGCGCCGCCCGGAAGCTCGCGCGCTTCTGGCGGATGCGCTCCGGCTCGGGCTCCTCCCCTTTGCGCCAGCCGCGATACTGAAGGATCGCGTCAGGAGCCGCAAGCGTGGGGCAGAGCGCCACACCGCGCTGCCGCATCAGGCGAAAGACCTCGGGAGTGCCGCCGTCGCCGTGCTCGATCGTCTCGATGCCGGCGAGCGCCGCGCGCCGCATCCCCTCCGCAGAGGCGGCGTGAGCCACCACCGGACGGCCGGAGCTGCGAGCCACCTCGACGATGGTCCGCAGCTCCTCCTCCGTGAACGTCGGCTGGACGCTGCCGTCGGGACCCCAGCGGTAGTCGGCGTACACCTTCACCCAATCCGCGCCCTTGCCGATCTGGTCGCGCACCACCCGCACGAGATCCGCGCCGTCGGCCTCCTCCGCCCCTTTCGGCACCTCCCACTCCGGATCGAATCCGGTGGTGCCATAGCTTCCGGTAGCCACGATGGCCCGGCCGGCGACGAGCATGCGGGGGCCGGGGATGATCCCCTGGTCGATCGCCTGCTTGACGCCGACGTCTGCGTAGCCCGCGCCCTCCGACCCGAGGTCGCGCACCGTGGTGATTCCGGCCATCAGGGTGTTGCGCGCGTGCACGGTGGCGCGCGCCACCCGCAGCGCCTGCGGCTCGCGCAGCACCTGGTCCTCCCACGAAGTCTCGTCGTAGGGGTGGAGCAGCAGGTGCGAGTGCGCCTCGATCAGCCCCGGCAGGAGCGTCATTCCCGGCAGGTCGATCACCTGCGCATCCGGCAGGACGGCGACGCGCGCGGCGGGACCCGCGGCCTCGATCCGATCGCCACGTACCAGCACCACCCAGCCCTCGTGCGGCCGCGCCTCGACCCCGTCGAAGACACGCGCGGGGCGGAGCAGAATAGGGACAGCTGCCTGTGCTGCGGCCGGCAGCGGCATCAGCGCTGCACAGAGCAGAAGAAGAAGATGGCGCATGGTGAGCGGGACCAGGGTGCGATCGGCCGGGAAACGCCCGGCAATATGAAGGACGGTGCGGTTCTCCGCCACCGCCTGCTCCTGGCCGGTGATCTCCGGCGCCAGCCACGGGCACAGAAGTCGCGCCACGCGTACGAGTGTTGCGTGCGAGGGGTCGAGAGGATCAATTCGCGGGGCGACGGAGACATCTCCGCACCCCGACCATCCGAGGCCTCCAGGCCGAGCGCTCACCTGCGCGACGCGGGGGGCGCGTTGAATCATCTCCACGGGATTTCCGCACGATGGAGCAAGCCGGGATCATCGAGCTGCAGCTGGGGGACCACCGCCTGCCTGTCCGCATTCAGCGGGTAGGCAAGGCGCGCTCCCGCCACACCGAGAAGCCACTCACGGAGATCCATGGCATCGCCACTACCACGGATCCGTCGCTGCACCAGCAGCTCAGCCAGGTGCTGCAGGAGGTCGGGAGCCAGACCGTGCGCTCGGTGGAGCGCTTCGACAATGCGGTGGGAAAGTGGTGCGTCTCCTGGAACTCGTACGCCGAGAGATCGGGCGAGCACCGCTACTCGCTGATCCTGCGGGAGGAGGAGGAGCTTTCTCTGCAGGCGCTCGTGCTCGGGGGTGTCGAACTTCACCCCTACGAGTATCGCGAGGAGTTCTCCGAGGGTGGCGAGCTGACGATCTGGGCGAAGCTCGTCGGCTCGAAGCAGAGCGTGCTCCGCCTGCGCGCGCTGCTCAAGGCACATCCCTTTTTCCCCGTGATCCGCCGTGGCATCCACGACGAGCCCCGGGAGATGCGCTTCGGGGTCGCGGAGTGGTCGGAGCACCTGGGGCAGATCAGGTTCCGCGTGGTGCTGGTGGACCGGGACGCTGACCCGACTCAGCACCCGGAGCTGCTGCGTATCGAGGGGGCGAACAAGGGAGCGGCGATCGCCTTCTACATGAACTTCGTCGAGCGGCTGGTGGAGATGCTCGAAAGGAAGAAGATCCTTCCGGCAGCGGAGATCGAGGTCGCGCGCGAGGCGGCGCGCGAGGAGCTCTGGATGGGCCGGCACGAGTTCTGGCGTGTGCCGGACGTAGACCTGCTGTAGCGGGAACAACAACGCCGTCGCGCCAGCGCGCTCCCGTCCGTGAGTCGCTCTGGCGTGGGCCCTGCAAGCGCCGCCTGCGTATGCGCGCCAACGAATACAGCGAACAAAACGAAGCCGAACACGCACGCTCAGAAGTGTCTACGAGTGCGCCTGCGTCCGACGCCCCCGGATCACCCGGGCGACGGCCGGATGAGCGGCGCCGCGAACATGGGCGTGAGAGCGCGGAACGCGAGAAGGCGTGGCTTCGCGGGGAAGCCCGCACTCGCGAGCGCACCGAGGGGACCGCCCTGCCGCGCGACCCGTATCATGGTCTGGCGGAGCCTGGCGTCGCCGCGGGAGCCTTTGCCGCACTCGCCGAGAACGTGCGCGACTACGCCATCTTCCTGTTGGACCCTGACGGAGTCATCACCTTCTGGGGCGAGGGTGCGCGGCTCATCAAGTGGTGGACCAAGGATCAGGCGGAGGGCGCCCACCTGCGGCTCCTGTACCTCGACGGGGGATCCGAGGACGGGAGCGCTGAAGCGCATCTCGCGGAAGCGGCCGAGACCGGCGAGTACGCCGGTGAGGGTCACCGGGTACGAAGTGACGGTTCCACCTTCTGGGCCGGGGTTACGCTCACAGCCCTTCGCGACGCCAATGGCAAGCTGCGCGGCTTTGGCAAGGTGACGCGCGACCTTACCGCGCAGCGGGCCACGGAGGCCGCGCGCCGGGCCGCGCTCGCAGCCGCGGAGGAGGCGAGCCAGCTGAAGAGCCTCTTTCTGGCGACCGTCTCGCACGAGACCCGAACCCCGCTCAACGCCATCATGGCGTACACTGACATCATGACGATGGAGCTGGGCGGACCGCTCACGCCAGCACACCACGAGCAGCTCGGAAAGATCCGGACGAGCACTCAGCACCTGCTCGGCATCATCGAGGACGTGCTCGACCTCTCTCGCGCCGAGGCGGGGCGCATGATCGTCGGCCGCTCCAAGCTGCGCGCGGGAGGAGTCATCGCCGAGGCGCTGCTGCTGGTCGAGCCACAGGCGGCAGCGCGGAAGGTCGAGGTGGTGGATGCGGTCTCCGGCTTCGCGGCCGATCACTTCTGCTGGGGGGATGCGGAGCGGGTGCGGCAGATCCTGCTGAACCTGCTCTCGAACGCCGTCAAGTTCACGGCGGCGGGGGGGCGGATCACCGTCAGCGCCGGAACGGCGGCCGACCCGCCCGCAGGCGCCGAGCTGGAGAGCGGCGGAGGCGGACCCTGGATGTACATCCGCGTGGAGGATACGGGCCGCGGCATCCAGCCGGATCGTGTTCAGGCGATCTTCGAGCCCTTCGTGCAGGCGGACATGAGCCTCACGCGCCAGCACGGGGGAGCGGGCCTGGGTCTCGCAATCAGCCGGCGCCTGGCACGGTTGATGGGCGGGGATCTGACCGTGCGGAGCGAACTCGGCCTCGGCTCGACCTTCTTTCTCTGGCTTCCCGCCGCACCGGAGGAAGAGGCTGCATCCATGCCGTCGGTCGCGAATGCAAGCAGCGCCGGAACGCTGCGCGAGGTACGGGACGCGATACTCGCTGAGCTGGAGCGAATCCTCCACGCCTACGTCGCGCGGCTCCGTAGCGACTCAGGCACGCGGGGATCGCAAGCGCTGACCGAGGCGGCTCTCGAGGACCACCTGGCAAGCTTCCTCTCCGACATGGCCCAGACCCTGGGCGCGCTAGACCTTGCCTCCGGCGCGGAGTCCGAGGCGCTTCGCGACGGCACGGCCATCCAGCGCACGATTGCCGAGCGGCACGGTAGGCAACGTGCCCGGCTGGGCTGGGGGGACGAGGAGGTCCGGCGGGAGTTCCAGATCCTGCGCGGGGAGTTTGGGTCGGCGGTGCGGCGGCGCGTGCGCCGCCCGCGCCAGGCCGAGGTGGAGGAGGCGATCGATGTCCTCGACGAGTTCCTCGCCAGTGCCGAGCGGATCAGTCTGGAGAGCCGACGGGCCGAAAGCGCGACGCCGTAACTCCCTGCCCTCTGTGTATCCTCGGGCGGCTGCTACCCCGCTGCCGTCGCGGCGGCTCGTCCCACCGGGGTGAGCCAGCCGTAGGAGTCGCGAATCCTCCCCCGCGTCAGATCCAGGAAGCGCTGCTGGAGTCGCTGCGTGATCGGACCGACGCGGCCCTCGCCCACCGGAATGCGATCCACACTGCGGATGGGCGTGACCTCTGCGGCGGTGCCGGTGAAGAAGATCTCGTCCGCCGTGTACAGCATCTCGCGCGGCACCGCCTGCTCGCGCACCGGGATCTCCAGCTCGCGCGCCAGCGTGAGAATGCTGTCCCGGGTGATCCCGGGGAGCAGCGTGCCGTCCACCGCTGGCGTGATCAGCGTGCCGCCGCGAACCAGGAAGACGTTCTGCCCCGTCCCCTCGCTCACCAGCCCGCCCGGACCGAGCTGGATCGCCTCGGCGTAGCCGTCGGCGAGCGCCTCCATCTTCGCGAGCTGCGAGTTCAGGTAGTTCCCCGCCCCCTTGGCCGTCGTCGGGAAGGTGTCGGGCGCGGGCCGCACCCAGCTCGACACGCAGGTGTCCACTCCGTTCTCGAGCGCGCCTTCCCCCAGGTAGGCGCCCCAGGACCAGCACACCAGATAGCACTCGATCGGGCTGGCGGTAGGAACCATGCCGGAGGCGCCGTAGCCGCGCACCACCATCGGCCGCAGGTAGCAGGCCTCGAGACCGTTGCGGCGGATCAGCTCACCGCAGGCCTCGCTCAGCTCCGCCTGCGTGTACGGCAGCTCCCAGCGGTAGATGCGGCAGGAGTCCACCAGCCGGCGCAGGTGCTCAGGCAGGCGGAAGATTGCCGGCCCCTCCGGGTTGGCGTAGGTGCGGATCCCCTCGAAGAGCGAGGAGCCGAACTGAATCGAGTGGGAGAGGAGGTGCAGGGTGGCATCCTCCCAGCGAATGAACTCGCCGTCCTTCCAGATCCACTCGGTCGCGGGAATTTGACTTGACACAACGCCTCCCATGGTTGTGAGCGTAGAGCGTCATACAAGTGCGATGCCTCACACGCCCCTGAACTAACAGGATCTATTCGCCGTCCGCATTTGATGCCGCAGCATCCACCGCAATGCTCTCCAGTGCAGCGCGGGGGTGCTCTTGCAACTCCGCATACTCTCCGATCTCCGGAAATGCGTGGACAAGGCGTGACGCGAGCTCCAATGCTTCCCGATAGGCGGCTTCGGCGTGGTTTAGATTTCCCCGCTGTCGCGCTACATCGCCTACCTTGCTCAGCGCTTCGCTCAGGTCGCGCAGAGCCTTAGGTGTCTCCAGCTGGTCCGCCAGCGACCGAATCAGCTCCTCACTTTCGCGGTATGCTACTTCGGCACCCTCGACGACCCCCCGTTGCTGCGCCACATCGCCAACCTTGTTTAGCGCGACTCCTAGATCCCACAGCGCCTCGGGCGTCTGCAGCTGCTCGGCCAGCGTACGTGCGATTTCCAGGCTCTCCTGGTAGTGCTGCTCGGCGCTGCTCAGATCCCCTCGCTGCCGCGCTACATCACCCACCTTGTTCAGCGAGACGCTCAGATCCCGCCGCGCCTCCGGCGTCTGCAGCTGCTCGGCCACGCTGCGGAACAGCTTCAGGCTCGCGAGGTAGTGCTGCTCAGCCGTAGTCAGATCCCCCCGCCGCTGAGCTACATCACCGACTTTGCTCAGCGAGACGCTCAGCTCCCGCAGCGCCCGGGGCGTCTGCAGCTGCTCGGCCAGCGTGCGGCGCAACTCCAGGCTCTCCTGGTAGTGCTGCTCGGCCGTGCTCAGATCCCCCCGCTGCTGCGCTACATCTCCTGCCCTATCCAGTGAGATGCTCAGATCCCGCAGCCCCTCGGAGTTCTGGTCTGCAGCAGTGCGCGCGAGCGCCAGTGTCTCATCCGCGATCTCGCCCGCCAGCTTCAGGTCTCCCAGCGCAAATGCCGCATCGAATGCCTGCAAACCCACACCGATGACGCTCGATAGCTGCTCAGCGGGAATCTGTCCGGCTCTTGAGAGCAAACGCTGCCACTCCCTCACGAGGGGATCAGCGCTTGTATCCCGCGAGGAAACATAACCGGTCGTGCCGGAGTCGCGCGGTACGACCTCACGTGCCGGCTGCTCGACGATCTCCGCGAAAGGCAGAACCACAGCGAAGTCACGGATGGACCAGAGGTCCGGCGCAGTCTCCTGCGTGATGCGAGGGAAATCGAACGGAAGAACGAGGATGAGTGGGCGGCGCAGTGTGCGGCGCAGCAGCTCACGACGCTCGTTCAACCGGGCCAGGAGCGTACGCCGCGCTTCGTTCCAGCTGTCGTCTCTCTCGTGGCGGTAGACCTCCACCCACCAGGGGGCCCGCAGGCTCTGGTACTTCTCGGAAGGGCGACGCACGCGATCCAGGACCTCTTTGACAAGCGTCTCAGGGTGCTCTGGCTGCTGGATCTCCAGATCAGAGACCCGCAGCCGCTGGGCACTCCTCAACCGCTCATGGAAAACCGAAACGACAGCAGGATCGGAGGAGAAGAGGAAGATGAGCGCAAAGTCCTGCGCCCACTCGACGTAGCGGCGCAGCTGCTGCCATACGTCCTCCCCCTGCTCTGAGAGGCGGAGCGATTCAGGTGCCGATGGAGCCGAGGACATCGCGAATCAGGGGGTGAACGTCGTACCAGTCGTAGCCGTTGCGGTAGTTGAGCACTAGCTTGGTATCGAAGAACCGCGCCAGCGACGGAAGTTCCTGCACCTTGTCCAGCTCCGGCCCGTGCGAGGTGGCGATCCGCCTCAACCATTTGGCATCATCTTCCGCGATCGGTAATAGCCCACGCCGGAGGTTATTCTCAGCTCCCTCGATAATCACATTCGGGATCGGCCACTCCGCGCGGGCAGCGCCGGCACGCGTGAGGCATTGCTTGATGAGATAGAAGAACTCCCGGAGGTCTCCGCCAGTGTTGAGTGCCATCTGGTCGAGCTGCTCACGCGTGAAGATCCGGTTCCACTCGGGAAAGCGGGTTTCCACGATCTGCCGCATGATCGCTAGGCCGTCCGGGTCCGGGTGCCGGCTCTTCGTCTGGTAGATATGAATGGACGGCAACATGTGAACCGTACCCAGAATGGAGCCGAGCCCAGGGGCGAGTGCCATCAGCCACGGTGGGATCGTGTATACCATGTGGAGCAGCGGGAGCCGCAGACTATCCGCGTTCCCCGAGAAAAGGTTCTCGACGCCTTCGTACACTGACTTCGCGTCGGCACCTACGCCGCGAATCTGCTCGATCGAATCCATCACGAAGACGACCTTCTTGTGCGGATCCTCCTCGCGCTGCCGCACCAGCTCGACCATCTCCTCCGCGAAGGCGTGAGCCTGTTGGATCAGGCGCGCGACATGCCCCCGCATTCCCTCCTGTAGCTTCTCCCGAAAGTCTGGATCGTCCTTCAACGACGCCTTCAGCTTGACCCAACCCCACTCGGCGCCGACCTCCTCGATCTCCACCTCTGTCTGGAGGAAGTTCGCGATCCGCGTCCAGTAACTCTCATTGAGAATGTTTCCTCCATACCTGCTCTGTACCTGTTCTGCGAGCGCTCCCATGGCTGAGAGAAAGAAGTCCGTCAGCTCCACGCGCGTCGTCATATGCATGTAGTCACGCATGTCGCTTAGCAGCACCACGCATCCTTCCTGTTCGAGAGATCGCTGCAGCCGTAGAAGCTCGGTGCTCTTCCCCGTCCCGCGCTGACCGGAGAAAAGGTTGACCCCAGCCACCTCACGGTACAGAATCTCCGTACCGAGAAAGCTGATGTAATCCTCTTCGGGCTGCGCACTCCGATACGGTACGTAGTACGGGTGATCAGGAGGAAGGGGTTGATCCGCCAGAGCATTGAAGAACCGCTTGAGGGTAGCCTGCTGCTGCTGAGGAGAGAGCTTGGCGGATGGATCAGGCATGGCGCTTACTTCCGGTGGAAGTAGTCGTCCGTGCGGTCAAGCCAGTCCTGCCGCGGGGGGCTGAAGACGTCCACGTCGAGCGTGTCCTCCAGCGCCTCGGCCTTGTGCGGCACGTTGGAGGGGATGTGCAGCACCTCGCCGGCGCGCACGATGATCTCCTCCGCCTCGTCTTCCCCGATCCAGAAGTGCAGCGCACCCTCGAGAATGTAGGTGAGCTGCTCGTTCTCGTGAGAGTGCTTGGGCACGATGCTGCCCTTGTCCAGGTAAACATGCGCCAGCATCATGCGCTCCCCGGTGATCAGGCGGCGCGAGAGCTTGTCGGTGACCTGCTCGCGCGGCATCTCCTCCCACCGGAACCACCGTACTCCTGAATCGCTCGCCATCGGTGTTCTCCCATTCGCTGGTCTGAGGTTCGGCCGGTGAATCTACACTGCGTCGAGGCGCACCGCGACCCGCCGGAGGGGGACCGTCTCACGTTACCTTTTGTAACGCGCGTTGCCAAGACGTAACACGGAACCCCCGCGGGTCTGAAAGCTGTAATCGTCTAACTACTTGTATGGCATGCGCTTATAGAAAACGCGAGTCGGGGCACGGTCCCTGCCCTTGACGTGCCCGACCCAGCCGAGCGGCAGGGGCAGTCGAAGAGAGCGAACAACGAGAGCCGCGCTGGAGAGAACATGAAGCTGGACCCGAGAGACGCTGAGACGGGATCGCCCGCCGGGAACGCGCTGCCTCAGGTGGCAATCGGCTGGCTTCGCGAGATCCTGCGCTCCGAGTTCGCCGCCGAGCCGGAGCTCCTTGGCGAAGCTCGTGCTTCCGGCCAGCCGGGCGGATTCTGTCACGCCGAGTGGCTGCGCCTGGCGAGCCGGGTCCGGGTGCTCGGATTCGCCGATCTACACACCGGTCTTGCCGGGCCGGAGGCGCTGGCACTGGTGCTCGACCGTGCCTGGGGAGTGGTGGAGCACGCCGAGCCGCTGACGCTGGTGGCGATCGGCGCCGTGGCGGACAGCGCGGAGGAGAGTGCGCAGCACCCGGCGCTCTGCGCCGTGCTGGAGGTGCTCCGCCAGGAGGCCGCGAGCTGCGGCATCGTGCTGCAGTGCGGCGCGCTCGAGCTCATGGTCGTCCTTCCGCAGGTGGACGGACCCCAGGCAGAGGCACTGATCGCGAGGGCTCGCGAACGCCTTGGTACCCGCCGGCGGTTCCATGCCGGCATCGCCTCACATACCCCGGAGATTACCTCTGTACAGCAGCTTCTGACCCTCTCCAACCGCGCCCTCGCCGCTGCCCGCGGCTAGCGCCCCGCCTCTTCCCCACCCCCTCCGCACGCGAGTGCGGTCTCCCCTATCCGCGCCAGGCAGGTGCGGGAGTGCACGACGGCCCGCGCACTCCCGCACGCCGTCATGCCGCCGGGGTGCGCACGCACTGCAGCTCGTGCAGCCGCGCGTACAGTCCACCCTTGCGGAGCAGCTCCTCATGCGTGCCCTGCTCGCGGATCTCGCCGTGGTGCAGCCGGCCGCAGCAGGCGAAGCAGCTGGAGCATCTCCCCCGCATCCCGCCGTCCACCCGGCAGCAGCAGCCAGCTGCTGACGCAGATGGAAGCAAAGGCGATCCCCTGCACGAGCAGGCCGGCGATCAGCGGCATCGAGGGGAGTGCCCATCCCTGCACGAGGAACAGCAGGGCGGCGGCAGCGGCAGCGGTGAGGGCAGGCCGAGCCAGCGCGCGCCAGAAGTCCTGCGGCCGCAGCAGGGATCCCGACAGGCAATAGGCGACTCCCGGGTACACCAGCATGGCCTTCGCGAGGGCGTACCCGATCGCCACTCCCAGCGCTCCCCAGAGAATCCCCACCGAAATACCCAGCATGGTCACCGGCGTCGCGATCAGCGTCCAACGCAGCTGACGCTGCAGGCGTCCCTCCGTGAGGTAGGTCCAGGTGCAGTAGAGCCGGACCACATCGAGGAATGCCGCGACCGTCAGCGCCTGGAACATCGGAACGGCACCCAGCCATTGCGGACCGAGGAGGAGCAGGACGATATCGCGCGCGCCGACGAAAAGGAACGCTAATCCCGGGAGCACGAGCGCCGCGCTGGAGCGCACCGCGGTGCCGAATCCTGCACGGTACTGATCCACGTCGGTGCGCAGCCGACTCAGGGTGGCGACCACCACACGCGTGAGCGGGATATACAGCTGCTGCACCGGAAGCATCCCCCAGCGGACCGCGGCCTGGTACAGCCCCAGAGGACCGGCGCCCGCGAACCGTCCAATCAGGACGACGTCGAGACTGCTCCCGAGCTGCGTCACCAGTTTGGACAGGCTCAGGTCCTTGCCGTAGTATACGAGGGCGCGATGAGCGGCCGTGCCGGCATGCCGGCGGCTGTTGCGGTAGCCCTCCGGCCGCCAGCTGCAGAAGAGCCAGGGCAGCAGACCCAGACCCCCGAAGAAAATCAGCTGCTGGACCACCAGCGCCCAGTACCCCGCGCCCGCATAGGCGGCAGCGATTCCCGCTACCGCGCCCAGCAGCACCGCCGTCACCTCCGTGGCGGCGGTCGCGCCGAAGCGCATGCCGCGGAGGAGCAGACCCTGGTGGATGTTAGCGAGGGCTGCGACGGCGATCCCCACGCCCAGCACAGCCGTGATGCCTACCAGTGCGCGGTAGCCGAAAAACCAGGCGAGCACCGGCCCGCAGGCGACCACGAGCACCGCCATGCCGCAGCTTAGCTTCAGATTCAGCCAGAACAGCGCACTCGCGTGCTCATGGTGCAGTTCGGTGCTCTGAACCGTAGCCATGGTGAGCCCGAAATCCCTGAAGGTGGCGACGAAGCCGATCAGGAAGGCGGCCATGGTGAAGACCCCGAAATCCGCGGGGGTGAGGATGCGGGCGAGAAAGGCCACGGCCACGGCACCTATGACCAACTGTGCGATGCCGGACATCACCATCAGCGAGGCCGATCGCACCGACTGGCCCCGGTCCGGAGCCGGGGGTCGGAAGAAGTCGTCGGCGAGCTCGGCTGGCGACGGCGGGCTCCGGGGCGGGGTCGGCACGGACAGAGGCGAGGCGCGGTTCATCTGGGCGGCGTGGCGCCGCACCGGGCCGCCGGACGGGGAGGGCTCCCGCTCATCGTGGCACTCCGAGGCGCGGGGCCGGCTCGCGCGCCCCCTGCAGGATCTCCACGAGCTTGCGGGTGTGCTGCCCCAGGTCATGCCGGGCGGCCGTTCTGCGGGCGACGGCCTCCGGGAGGATCAGATCCCCGAAGGCGCGGCCGGTTGCGACCTTGAGCATCGCCGAGGCCAGAGCGTCCACGTCGCCGTTCGGGACGAGGAGGCCGCCGGCGCCCGGCTCGATGGTCTCGGCAAAACCGCCGGTCTCGCTGGCGATGACGGGCACGCGGCGGACGTTCGCTTCCACGGTCACCAGTCCCATCGGCTCGGCCCAGACGGAGGGCGCCACCAGCGCCCACGCGCGCGCGAGCTCGGCCTCGACGGCCGACGGCTCGAGCCAGCCGGTGAAGACCACCGCCTCGCCGAGCCCGAGCTCGCTCGAGAGCCGCACCAGCGCGCCGCGTTCAGCGCCCTCTCCGGCGAGCCGGAGCGTGGCGGTCGGGTGCTCACGCCGCACCCGGTGGAAGGCACCCAACAGCGTATGCACGCCTTTCTCGCGCGAGAGCCGCCCCAGGAACAGGAAGCGGGGCTCGGCTGCGGGCTGGCGCCGGAAGCTGGGGGAGGGGGGAGGAACCGGGATCAGCAGCGCCTCCGAGGCGATTCCCTGCTCGGCAAGGACGCGCCGGAGCCACTCGCTGCACGCGACCACCCGATCGATGGAGCCGGTCCCGACGCGGACCGCGCCGTAGCGGGGCTGGTCGCGGAGCCAGTGCAGCAGCCCGACGCATCCCTTCGTCCAGCAGACGGAACCGGCTCTGTACGCGCAGATCGCCTCATCGGGCAGCAGCTTCTGGGCGACCGGGCAGATGAGTTTGTAGTCGTGGACGCTCAGGACGGTGGGAATGCCCCGGAGCAGCGCGAGGATCGCGGGGGAGAGGTGGTCGAGGAAACCGCACAGCAGCACGGCATCGGGCCGGAAGTCGCGGAGCGCGGCATGAAGTGAGGCGAGGGCGAACGGGTTGAAGAGCTGGGTGAAGGCACGTGCCGCCAGCGCCTTGGGGGCGAAACCGGCGTACTCCGCGCCGGTTTCGGACGCCGAGGCGCCGCCAGTGAAGAGGCGGGCATGGTGACCTTCGGCCACGAGTGACTCGCGCAGCCAATGGACGTAGCGTTCGCTGCCGCCGCGGACGGCGTGCCAGTCCGCGACGATCAGGATGCGCACGAGGCCTCTGCAAGGAGCACCGCCTCGAGGGCACGCAGGCCGTCCTCGGCGGTCGCCAGCTCTGCCGCGTCGGCCGTAGGGCGCCCGGCGATGACGCTCACGAAGGCGGCGAGCGCGCGGCGGTAGGAGTCATCGTGCGCGGGCTGCACGAGACGGCGGAGCCGGTCAGCGAGATCGGCGGGGCCGCTCAACGACCGCTGGGGCCCGAGCCCGTAGCGTCGCGAGCGGCGGGTCACGAGCGTCGTGACGCCACGGACCCGGTCGATCACCAGGACACCTCGCTCGCCGATAAGCTCGATCTGGTCGAGCGGCCCGGCGCCGAACGAATAGAAGCCCTGGATGGCAATGCCATCGTCGAGAGTCCAGTGGACCCAGGCGGTGTCCAGCTCGCTGCTGCGGTCCTGAAGCTGGGCGGAGGCAGTCGAGATCTCCCGGCCGAGTAGCCACCGGATGAGGTCCACATGGTGCGACGCGAGGTCCAGGAGGACGCCGCCGCCAGTGTCCCGCACCCGTTTCCAGCCGGGCAGCCCTCGTTCCGGCTGCGGCTCACAGAAGGTTGATCTCACGGCCAGCACGCCTCCGATCCGGCCCTCCGAGAGCGCCGCGCGGGCCTGCCTGGCGGCCGGGTGCAACCTCCGGTTGTAACCCACTGCCACCCTCACGCCGGCCTCCCGTGCGGCCGCGACGACCCAGCGGCCGCCATCCAGATCGGCCGCAAGCGGCTTCTCGACGTACACGTGCTTTCCCGCCCGGCACGCCGCCACCGCGTGCTCGGCGTGGAACGAGGTCGGCGAGCTCACGACGACCCCGTCGATCCCGGGGTGGGCGAGCGCTTCCTCGAGGGTCGAGACCGGGGAGGCACTTGCTGCACGCGCCGCCATGTTCCTCGCGCGGGCATCCGGGTCCACCACCGCCACCACCCGGGCTCCCGGCAGGCCGCGAAGCGTCCGGAGGTGCGCGAAGCGGGCGATCGTGCCGCAGCCGACCAGGGCGATGCCTACCTCGGCTCGCGAGCGCATCACCGGCCCGAGTGCCGCAGCTTGTGAATCTCGTACTCGTTCATCAGGTCGCGATCGGCAGTGCTGACTCCCTTCAGGTAGCCGACGGTCTCACCGAAGGCCCTGATGACCGTACCCAGCGCCCAAGCCATCGTCGCGCCGAGCGGGAGCCGGGTTCGGCGCCGGGCGCGCTCGAGGGCGCCGTAGGTCCGCTTCAGCAGGAGCGGAATGAGCAGCGGGCCACCGCCGGCATAGACGATCCGGCGCGCCACGGACCAGTGGGCCCTCCGGTGTCCGCCTACGACCAGGCCCGACAGGTACCGCTCCCGGATCCACGCCGCCGGCGTCGCTACATTGGCATGGTCGATCCGGGCATCCGCCACGAAGCCCGCACGCATGCCCCGCGCGTGCACTTCCCGCCACATCTGGTCGCTGGGCCGAAGCATCTGGTCCAGCGCCTCGCCGCATTCCAGCAGCAAGCGCCGCGGGTAGGAGGCGTTGGTCGTCGGCCACCAGCGCAGCTCACCCTCCTCGAGCCCCTCCGACCACCAGCCGTAGTCGCAGAGGAACGCACCCCAGCTCAGACTCCCCTTCGGGTTCGCGTTGTCGAACGCCGGAACCACCACGTCCCATTTGGCGTGCCCCCGCAGAACGGCCTCCGCCCAGGACGGATACGGGTAGGTATGCGTCTCGCCGATGAACACGTACGGGGCGGTGGCCCGGCGGATTGCGAGCGCACGCGCCTCGGTCAGCTCCTCCAGCGGAGCTGCGACGACCTCGATCCGGCCGAACCCGTCGAGCGCGGTACCCGCGTCCCTCATGAACCGCTCCGGATCCGGCGTCGCGAAGATCAACTCGAGACTGGCCCGCAGCGTCTGCGCCGCCAGCCGCTCGACTACCGGCTGAATGGTGGCCCAGCTGTCGGTGGCGAGGACCACCGAGAGCCCGGGGGCGCCGGGAACCGCTTCGGCCGCAACGGCCGCGTCAGGATTCGTCATGTGCATTCACGTATCGTCGGGTCGAGACCATATATACCTCGAAGAGACGCTGCTCCAGCGGGCGCAGCCAGTGACGGATCGCCGAGTCCTGGTAGAAGGCCAGCAGCGAACCTGATATGCTGGAGGGAGGACGCCAACCGGCCCACTCCGTCCGATCGACATACTGCAGATAGAGCTGGTGGAGGGGACCGCTGCCGCGGAAGCGCCAGGGTTTCAGGGAGCCGCAGAAGTGGAGAATGCCTGCGGCTGGTTCCCTCCCGTCTCCCCCCCCGTCCGCAGCGCCTGCGCCGCTCACCGCGCGGTTCCAGCGAGAATCGAGCTCGGTCCAGCATCCGGACAGGACCGCGTTCAGGGCGGCCTGATCCTGGTAGAAGACTCTGTCGCGGTAGCGCCTCAGAAACTCCATAGCTCGAGGGCCGACCTCGGAGCTTCGCCAGCGTCGGAGATCGATGAGCAAGACGCCGGCGTTGAAGTAGGGCACGTCCGCTGGCAATCCCAGCTCGTCGAGCCCGCGCAGTCCCAGGCGTGAGCCGAGGCAGGGAATGAACGGATCACGCACCGCGCCGATGCAGGCGCCGCCCAGCGAGCTGGTCCACAGCTCGGCGAGGTTGCCGAGCACCAGGAGATCACAGTCGAGCCAGAGCACCCGCTGGACCGAGGGCGGGAGCAGATCCGCCAGCAGCAAGCGGCTGTACGTCGTCGCGGGCATTTGCCCCCAGCAGGGAAGACCCTCGAAAGCCGCAGGAGGAATCGGGAGCCACCGCACCGAAAAACGCGGATCGAGGGTGGAGGCCGCGATCTGGTCGCGGGTTCCCGGCGGCAATCCGTCGTCGATGACGTAGGCTACGAGTTCCCGCCCGGGCTCGAGGTGCGCCAGCGCGGAGCGGAGCGTCACGGCGAGAGGAAGTGCGTAGCGTGCATCGGCTGCCAGCGCGAGGACAATAGCGGTCGATGCAGTGCTCAAGATCGCGAGCCCAGGGGAAAAGCGAAGGGGGGATCAGCGCGTTTACGCTTAGTCATGCTATGACCCGGAACGCCGGAGCGCCAGCCGGGGCCCTGATCCTAGAATTGGGAGAGGGGGTTCCGGGGTGAGGGCACCCCCACGCCGCCGGGTCCTTCCCCACCCCCTCCGCACGCGAGTGCGGTCTCCCCTAGCCGCGCCAGGCAGGTGCGGGAGTGCACGACGACCCGCGCGCTCCCGCACTCCCGCATGTCGTCATGCCGCCGGGGTGCGCACGAACTGCAGCTCGTGCAGCCGCGCGTACAGTTCACCCTTGCGGAGAAGCTCCTCATGCGTGCCCTGCTCGCGGATCTCGCCGTGGTGCAGGACGAGGATCTGGTCGGCGCCCTGCACGGTGGATAGGCGATGCGCGATGATCAGCGAGGTGCGCCCACGCATCAGCTCGCGTAACGCCTCCTCGATCCGCGCCTCGAGCTCGGTGTCCACCGAGCTGGTCGCCTCGTCGAGCACCAGCACCAGCGGATCGAATGCGAGCGCACGCGCGAAGGATACGAGCTGGCGCTCTCCCACCGATATGGTGATGCCGCGCTCGCCCAGCGGCTGGTCGAAGCCCAGCGGGAGGCGCGCGACCACGGCATCCAGCCCGACCCGCCCCGCCGCCTCCCTCACCCGCTCCGCGCTGATCTCCTCCCGCCCCATGCGGATGTTCGAGCGCACGTCGGCGCTGAAGAGGAAGACGTCCTGCAACACCAGCCCGATCCGCTCGCGCAGCTCCGCGCGGCGAACCCGGTGGATCGGTACCCCGTCGAAGAGAATCTCGCCGCGCTGCGGCTCGTAGAAGCGCATCAGCAGGTTGATGATGGTTGACTTCCCCGCCCCGGTCGCGCCCACGATCGCGAGCCGCTCCCCCGGCTGCACGCGGAAGCTCACCCCGCGCAGCACCCACTCGTCTCCCTCTCCACTCCCCTCCTCACCCTCCGGCTTCCTCTCGCGCGAATCGGCGAGGGGAGACTCTCTTTCCTCTTTCCTCGCTTCTCTTTCCTCACCGCCATACCGGAACCACACGTCGCGGAACTCGATCTCGCCGCGGCCGGCCTTCGGGAGCGAAAGCGGGCGCGGATCGTCGCAGATTTCCGGCTGGGTGTCGAGCAGGGTGAAGATGCGCTCGGAGGAGGCGATCGCGCCCTGCAGGATGTTGTACTTCTCCGACAGGTCCTGGATCGGACGGAAGAAGCGGCGCGCATACTGGAGGAAGGCCGCGATCACCCCCACGGTCATCGTACCCTCGAGCACCTCGAGGCCGCCGTACCAGAGGATCAGCGCGAGCGCGACTGCGGTGAAGACCTCGATGACGGGAAAGAAGAGGGCGTAGTAGGTGATCGACCGCAGGTGAGCGTCGAGGTGGTCACGGTTGATCTCGTCGAAGCGGCGCGCGGTCTCGGGCTCGCGGCTGAAGTACTGCACCACACGGACGCCGCTCAGCCGCTCCTGCAGGTAGGCGTTGATCCGAGCCAACCGGACGCGGATGTCGCGGTAGGCCTTGCGGATCAATCCGCGGAAGACGAACGCGGCCGCTGCGACGAAGGGAAGCACCAGGAAGGTTACGAGCGCCAGCCGCCAGTCCAGGAGCAGCATCGCTCCCAGGATGAAGAGCAGGGTGAAAACGTCCCCGAAGATCGTCACCACGCCGGAGCTGACGGTCTCATTCAGCACCTCGACGTCGTTGGTGACGCGCGTCATCAGCCGCCCGACCGGATTGCGGTCGAAGAAGCGGAGGCTGAGTCCCTGCAGATGGGTGAAAATCTCCACCCGCAGGTCGAACATGATGCGCTGCCCCAGCCAGGTGGTGAGCAGCGTCTGTGCATACTCGAAGAGGAAGCTCAGCCCGAGGGACGCGGCGAATCCCACCGCCAGGAGGCCCAGCAGGCGGGTGTCCCCTGCGGGGATGGCGCGGTCGAGCGCGACCATGGTGAGCCAGGGGCCGACCAGCTGGAGCGCCGCGATGCCGAGCAGCAGCAGAATCGCCAGCGCCACGGTGCCGCGGTAGGGACGGAGGTAACGCAGGAGGCGACGGATCTGGCGCAGGTCCTCCGCCTTTCCGAGCGCCTCCTCTTCGTGGAAACTACCGGTCAAACGACCTCCCTGGCCGTCCGCTCAGCTCGCGCTCGCGGCGGGCACGCGCCGCACTTCGCGGATCTGAACTCCGCGCTCGCGAAGGGCTGCGATGTACGCGGCGGCCGGCACGCTCTCGTCCGGCGTCCAGACGCCAGGCTCGACGCGCCCCGCAGCCTGGAAGGCCCCGGTGAGCGCGAGCGAGTAGCCGGTGGTACGCATCATTGCGGTGATTCCGGTCTGCGGATCGTAGCGATCCACCAGCTCCCAGCAGAGCACCACATCCTCCCCATTCTGCTCCCCCTCGACCTCGACGCGCAGCGCCACCAGATCGGGGTTCTCGTGCGGGTCCTTGTGCAGGTGCGGGGTGACGATCGAGATGAACACGTCGCGCGGCACGACCTGCTGACCCTTCACCTCTACGGGATCGGTATCGATGAGCCCCAGGTCGCGGATGGCGCGGATCGTCGTGGCGTGGCCAGGATAGCGCAGCGTCTTGTACTCCATCGTCTCGATCTTGCCGGCGTAGCTCTGCGCCATCGTCGAGAGTCCGCCGGCTGTCTGGAACGCCTCGAGCGTTCCGACGCCGGGCATCTCGACCTCCTCGACCTCCGAGAGCGCCTCGACCTGCGCCGGCCTGCCATCGCGCAGCACCCACACGGGAGTCGTGTAGTAGTCCAGAACTCCCTCGAGGCTGTAGACGAGCTGGTAGTTGAGCGGCGGCTCGGGGCGCTGCGGCAGACCGCCCACCTTGATGCGCACCGCGCTCGCGTGATCGAGCTGGCGGATGCCGTACGCTGCCAGGATGTTGACCATCCCCGGCGCCAGACCGCAATCGGGGATCACGCTCACGCCGCGGCTGCGGGCACGCTCGTGCAGCTCCTTCTGCTTCAGCACGATCTCCGTATTGCCGCCCAGATCGCAGAAGTGCGACCCGGCGTCGATCGCGGCGACTGCCATGCCGAGGTTGAGGTAGTAGGGGAGCGCGGTCATGGTGGCGGCGGCGCCCTCAATCGTGCGGCGGATTGCGGCGCGGTCGTTGGCATCCACCTGGAGCGCGGTGAGACGGCCGCCGAGGTAGGGCTGCAGAAATGGGGCGAGCTTATCGATGGTGAGGTCAGCGATCACCACCTCATGATCGGTGTGCGCCAGCAGGTCGTAGGCACAGGCGGAACCCTGAAAACCCGCGCCGAGCACAAGCATCCGCATCTGGAGATTCTCCACTTCGAACGTGAACGCCGGACGTGCCAGCCGGGAAGAGTGATAGTGTGAGCCGACCGGAACCGCCGGCCTGGTCGCGCGGGATTATAGCCGCCGCTGCGCCGGGGCGCAAAGCTCCTTCCCAAACCCCGCTTTACCTTGTATTATCGCGTGTCCACACCGACTTGCCCACGGTTTGGTCCTCGGAAGAAGCTACCCGAGGCACGCAACCTCGATCAGGAGCGCTGGCTTGGCAAAGGACGTCATCGAGATGCAGGGAACGGTCACCGAAGTGCTGCCGGATACCAACTTCCGCGTCGAGCTGGAGAACGGCCACAGGGTGCTCGCTTATATCTCAGGGAGAATGCGCAAGAACTACATCCGCATCCTCGAGGGGGACCGGGTGACGGTGGAACTTTCCCCTTACGATCTCAGCCGCGGCCGGATCACCTACCGCTTCAAATAGTCCCGCCAGGACCCACGGCACGCCGCACGGCCGGCCACGGGACCTTCAATCGATCCCCAGCAGCGAGAGCAGGGCGGGGGCGACGTCGATCAGTGCGCGGACGCGCTCCGCCACTCGCTCGCGTCCCGGTCCTGCCGCGATCACCGGCACCGGATTGCGCGTATGGCCGCGGGTCGCGTCCTCGAGGTTGCCATGGTCGCTGGCGACGACCAGCAGAATGTCCTCCGGCAGCGCCGCGAGGACCGCGCCCAGGAAGCGGTCCACCTTCTCCAGCGCCGCCACCCCTCCTGCCAGCTCCCCGCGATGCCCCGCCGTGTCGGTGTCGTAGTGCGCAAAGACCGTCAGCTCCGCCTGGGCGGCGATGCGCGCGAGTGCGCGGCCGGCGTCCTCAGCAGTGGTGTCGGGGAAGCCGGTACCTAGATGGGAGCGCCAGAGGTGGTGGGTGATGGAGGAGGCGACCGCCTCTCCCGCCCGCAGCTCGGTGGCGTCGCGCACCAGCAGGCCGGCCGCGTGCGCCGCGTAGGTGAAGGCGATGGGGCGGCGCTCCACCCCGATCGCGAGAGGAAAGGCGTTGGCGTACGCGACGCGTCGACCGGCGCCCTCAGCGCGGGCGAGCAGGCTCTCCTCGCCGAGCATCGCCCGCAACCCCGTCGGCACCCACGGGCCGAAGTGGCGGCCGAAGAGAGCGGGTGCGTTGCGACCCGTGAGCAGCGCCGTCTGCCCGGTGCCGCTCTGCGGCATCCCGGAGATCCCGAGCGTCGCATCGGCGCGGACGAGGAGCGCGCGCCCGGCGACGATCTGCCCGCTCGGATCGAGATCGCTTAGGATCGGGAGGCGTCCACCCAGCAGAGCGCGGAGGTGCGGCAGCTGCGCGGTGACGAAGGGATTGGCCGCCGGCTCGCCATCGCCGATGCCGACGCCGTCGAGGAAGATGAGCAGAATGCCGTCTGGGGAGGCGAGCATTCGGCAAGATAGGGAAGAACGACGAAGGCGCGAAAGTGCGGTCCGCACCTTCGCGCCTTCGGTAGTGGTCCAATCATGGTTGATGCGGAGAAGTGATCCACGCCCCGATCTGCACTGCCCAAGCGGTCCGTTGATCCCTGTCGTGGGAAATCGCCCTCGGCTGTAGCAATCGGGTCGGAGCCACTACCCGAGGGCTCCTGGGCTTGTCCTCCTTTGGAGAGCGAGCTATGCTGCAGGGGCGCGGCGGACCCTCTCATCCGCGAGGTGAGTCGGCCTATCCCGCGGCGCGAGGAGTGAGTATGGGCGGCCTACGCGGACTTGGATCGGTGTAAGCCGCCCCTCCTCCGCAGCCTCGGAAGCTCCGTATCCTGTTGCCGGATCACCACTTGCCGCTAACCACGGGCACGGGAGGCCATCTGCGTTACGCCGATCCGAATCCGCGTAATATGGCGGACGGATCGGGGGAAGAGTGGTTCTTGCAACAACTTACAACGAACGAGGGAAATCGCTTAGCCGATTCAAGTCGGCCTAATGTGCGTTAGCCCCTGCGGCCTCGTTCCCTCGTTTGTTTTCCCGCCCCTGGTGTTATCTTCGGATGTGGCAAGCGGACACCCGCGGAGGAGGAACACGATGTCGGCCCACGCGATCGATCTTCAGGAGGCCCAGGCGCATCTTCTCCAGCTCGTCGAGCGGGCGAAGCATGGCCAGGAGGTGATCCTCACCGAGGGCGGTGAGCCCGTGGCGAAGATCATCCCGATCTCTGCACCCGCGAAGCGGCAGTTCGGCAGCGCGAAGGGGCTCATCACCATGGCCGAGGATTTCGATGAGCCGCTCGAGGATTTCCGCGAGTACATGTAGCGCCTGTCTGCCGTGAGAGCCCTTCTCGACACGCACAGCTTCCTGTGGTTCGTCGGAGGCGACGCTCGGCTGAGTACACCGGCGCGGCACACCATCGAGGAGCTGGGCAATGAGATCTTCATCAGCACCGCGAGCCTGTGGGAGGTCGCCATCAAGGTGAACCTCGGGAAGCTGGACCTGGGCGCTCCCTACGAGCGATTCATCCCGGCCGAGTTACAGCGTCAGAAGATCGCTGTGCTCCCGATCGAGGTGCCGCATCTGAGCGTGGTCGCCAAGCTACCGCTTCATCATCGGGATCCATTCGACCGGCTCATCATTGCGCAGGCGCTCGCGGAGGGATTGCCGGTCATCACTGTGGACGAGGTATTCGACGACTACGGCGTTCAGCGCATTTGGCGAGGG
>JBPCIT010000022.1:0-7959 GCA_051006015.1 Longimicrobiaceae bacterium | reverse complement strand
CTGGTGGATCGCGGGAGAGCAGCCGCCGCGGCGCGAGCCGGGCGATCCCTCCGGTTGGAAAACGCTTCCCGTGCTCAACCTGACGCCTGGAGAGCCCCAGCAGGCAGCTGTGGCAGAGCCGCTTGCTCCCGGAACGGCCGAGCTGCGGATCCAGATCCCGCTGGATATCCATCGGGTCAAGGTGGATTCCCCCACGGCGGCCGCGGGGTGGCGTAGAGTTACCCGCCAGGCATTTCTTCACTCCTTCGAGAGAGGGTACAGGGTGAGCGGATTCTACCGGGACGAAGCTGCGGAGCGCGGCTACTACCTCCTCACCTCGGCGGAGGGAGGCGGCTGATGCTGCGCGTGGAGCGGATGGTGCTGCGCGAGATCGGTCTGCCGCTGAAGGAGCCCTTCCAGATCTCCTCCGGCACGAGTTGGGAGCGGCGGATCTTCCTGCTGGAGCTGCAGCAGGATGGCGTCACTGCCTGGTCGGAGTGCGTGGCGATGGAGCAGCCGAACTACAGCGCGGAGACGATCGACACGGCCTGGATGGCGATCCGCGAGTGGGTCGCACCGCGCGTGCTCGGCCACGAGTTCGAGGAGCCGCAGGATATCCATCCCCAGCTCGAGCAGGGCTTCTGCGGCCACTCGATGGCCAAGGCGGCGGTCGAGATGGGGTGCTGGGATCTCGCCGCGCGGCTGGAGGGGCAGCCGCTCTCGAAGCTGCTGGGCGGCACGCGCGAGCGCATCGCCACCGGAATCTCGCTGGGTATCCAATCGGGACCGGAGGCGCTGATCGAGCGGGCGCGCGTCGCGCACGCCGAGGGCTACCGGAAGATCAAGATCAAGATCAAGCCCGGCGCGGATCTGGAGTACATCGCGGCGGCACGCGAGGCGCTCGGGCCGGAGGCGCACCTGATGGCGGACGCCAACTCCGCCTACACGCTCGCGGACGCCGACCACCTGGCGCGGCTCGACGAGTACGAGCTGATGATGATCGAGCAGCCGCTCGGCCGCGACGACCTGGTGCGCCACGCCGCGCTGCAGAAGCGGCTGCGCACCCCGCTCTGCCTCGACGAGTCGGTAACCTCCGTCGAGCGGGCGGAGGACATGATCGCGCTGGGGAGCGGGCGGATCGTCAACATCAAGCCGGGCCGGGTGGGCGGATTCGCCTCCTCCCTCGCCATCCACGACGTCTGCGAGCGGCACGGCATCCCCGTCTGGTGCGGCGGGATGCTGGAGAGCGGGATCGGCCGGGGGCACAACGTGGCGCTCGCCTCGCTGCCCAACTTCCGCCTCCCCGGTGACCTCTCCCCGAGCGCCCGCTACTGGGAGCGGGACGTCGTCACGCCGGAGTGGACGATGGATGCCGAGGGGATGGTCGCCGTACCGCTGGACCGGCCGGGAATCGGGGTGGAGGTGGATCTGAACCGCATCGACGATCTCACTGTGCGGCGCGAGGAGCTGACCGCCCGGTAACTCCCTCGACAGGAGCAACGGCATGCACGTGTGGAAGCGGATGTCGCTCGGCCCCGGCGCGATGCGGGTCCTGCTGGTCGCGCTCGCCCTCTCCGCCTGTGGCGCTCCCGGCGCGACGGTGGCGCCACCGCCCCTCGCGGCGCAGGCTACCACCGCGGCCGCCGATCCCGGGCTGCAGCGGCTGGAGCGGGAGATCGGCAAGCTCGCGGGTATCGCCGGGGGCACGGTGGGGGTGGCGGCCATCCACCTGGAGACCGGCCGCGAGGTGTATCTCAACCGCGGCGCGCGCTTTCCGATGGCGAGCAGCTACAAGCTCCCCATCGCCGTACAGCTCCTCACCCGTGTGGACCGCGGCGAGCTGCGGCTCGACAGCATGGTCGCCCTCCGGCCCGAGGACATCAGCCCCGGCAGTGGCACGCTCAGCCAGCTCTTTCAGACTCCGGGAGTAGCCCTGTCGCTGCGCAATCTGACAGAGCTGATGCTGCTCATCAGCGACAACAGCGCCACCGACGTGGTGCTGCGCACCGCCGGCGGCCCGGCAGTCGTCACCGAGCGGATGCGGGCGCTGGGGCTACAGGGAATCCAGGTGGACCGCTCGACGCTGCGGCTGATCTCCGACTTCATCGGCATCCGCAACCTCCCTCCCGAGGAGGAGGTCACGCCGGCGCGCTTCCGCGAGCTGGCCGACGCCGTTGGGCAGGAGGAGCAGCAGGCGGCCGCCCGCGCCTTCAACGCCGATCTGCGCGATACCTCCACTCCTGAGGAGATGGCCCGCCTGCTGGCGCGGGTGTGGCGCAAGGAGATCCTGAGTCCGGAAAGCTCCGAGCTGCTGCTCGACATCATGCGGCGCAGCACCACGGGCACGGAGCGCATCAAGGGGATGCTCCCGCCCTGGATCGAGGTCTCGCACAAGACCGGGACGATCGGGGGCACCACGAACGACGTGGGGATCATCGAGCTGCCCGAGGGGGCGGGGCACGTCGTCACCGTGCTGTACGTGAAGGACTCCGAGCGGGACGTGCCCACCCGCGAGCGGGCCATTGCCCAGATCTCGCGCGCCATCTACGATTACTTCCTCTTCAATCCAGGAACATCCTGAAGAGGGAGCTGAACACCTCCCATGGCTGACCGAGCCGGCGTGCCGCCGAAGCTCGTTGCACTCTTCGCCCCGGAGCTGCGCCGCCGCCTGGTGGCGCTGCGGCGTGACCTGCACCGGCATCCCGAGCTCTCCGGCCAGGAGGAGCGCACCGCCGGCCGGCTGTACGAGGAGCTGGCGCGGCTGCGGCCGGTGGAGCTTCAGCGCGTGGCCGGCACGGGAGTGATCGCACGCTTGCGGGGGCGCGATCCGGGGGCGCCGGTGATGGCGCTGCGAGGGGACATCGACGCGCTCCCGATCCAGGAGGAGACGGGGCTCGAGTACGCCTCCGCAAACGCCGGGGTGATGCACGCCTGCGGGCACGATGTGCATGCCACCTGGGCCGTGGGCGCCGCCTGTCTGCTCGCCGAGCGTCCTGCCGCGGGCGACGTGCTGATCGTGCTGCAGCCGGCCGAGGAGACGGCGCGGGGTGCGATGGCGGTGCTGGAGAGCGGCGCGCTGCAGGGGGTGGCGGCGATCTTCGGCGCTCACGTGGACCGCCGCTTCGCGGTCGGACAGCTGGTGGCGGAGGCCGGGCCGCTCGCTGCCGCCGCCGACAACTTCGCCATCGAGCTGCTCGGCAGTGGCGCGCATGGCGCCCGTCCGCATGAGGCCGCCGACCCGATCGTGGGCGCCGGGGCGCTGATCGGCGCGCTGCAAACGATCGTCTCGCGCAGGTTGAATCCCGCCACGCCGGGTGTGGTGAGCATCGGCACCGTGCGGGCGGGCACCGCGCCGAACGTCATCCCGGAGCGCGCGACGCTCACCGGCACCGTGCGCGCAACCGACCCGGAGAGCCGCCGCCTGATGCACGAGGAGATCCGCCGCATCGCCCAATCCATCGCCGCCGCCCACCGGCTCAACGCGGAGGTGACGCTGGAGCTCGGTCCGCCGCCGATCGTAAACCCCGCCGAGCCCACGGCGTGGGCGCGGCGCGCGGCGACCTCGCTGCTGGGGGAGGAGGCGGTGGTGCCGCTCGGGACGCTCAACATGGCAGGCGAGGACTTCGCCTACTACCTGGAGCGGATCCCCGGCTGCTTCCTGCGCATCGGCGCACGTGAACCCGGAGGCGAGTACCTGCCGGCCCACACCCCGCGCTTCCACGCCGCGGAGGAGAGCATCTTCGTCGGCGCCGCGGTGCTGGCCGAGAGCGCGCGCATCGCCGCGGATGAGATAGGGGAAAGGGAAGAGGGAAGAGGAAAGAGTAGAACGACGGGGTGAGGGGAATCTCCTCATCGCGACTCAACCAATTCATACCCATGTGCTGTCGCACTTCGCACTCCGCACTTACTTAAATGGCAGACACACTCCGCCGGACACTCGGACTGCGCGACCTGATCCTGATCGTCATCGGTTCGGTGATCGGCTCGGGTATCTTCATCGTGCCCGGCGCGGTGCTCCGGCAGACGGGCGGCCAGACCGGCATTGCGCTGGTGGTCTGGCTGATCGCCGGTGTGCTCTCCCTGCTGGGGGCGCTGACCTACGGCGAGCTGGGCGCGGCCAACCCGAAGGCGGGCGGTCTCTACATCTACATGCGGGATGCGTTCGGCCCGCTGCCGGCCTTTCTCTTCGGCTGGACCCTCTTCTTCGTGATCGGCAGCGGCTCGATCGCCACGCTGGCGGTCGCCTTCTCCGGCTACCTCAATGCGCTGGTACCGATGCCCCCGGCGATGATGCCCGTGGTCGCGGTCCTGATGATCGCAACCGTCACGGCGATCAACGTGCGGGGGGCGCGGCACGGCGCCAACGTCCAGAACTGGACGACCGTGGCCAAGGCCGGCGCGATCGTGGTGATGAGCGTCATGCTCATCACGGCGGGGGATGGGCTGACCCGCGGCGGGGAAGCCCTCTGGCCGGAGTCCTTCGACCTCGGTCTGCTCTCGGCCGTCGGGCTGGCGATGATCGGGGTGCTCTGGGCGTACGAGGGATGGCAGTTCGTCACCTTCTCCGCCGGGGAGGCGCTCGATCCCCAGCGCACCTTCCCGCGCGGGATCGTCGTCGGCACCGCGGCGCTCATCGTGATCTACCTGCTCGCGAACATCGGCTACATCGCTGCGCTCGGCCCGGCCGGAGTGGCGGGCACCGACAGCGTCGCGGCGGACGCGGTGGGCGCCGTGCTCGGACCGATCGCCGGAAAGCTGATCGCCGCCACCATCCTGGTCTCGATGTTCAGCGCGGCGAACAGCGTCACGCTCACCGCGCCGCGCGTCTTCTACGCCATGGCACGCGACGGTCTCTTCTTCCGGCGGCTCGCCGCCGTACATCCCCGCTTCGGGACACCCGCGTTCGCCATCCTCGCGAGCGCCGCCTGGGCGATGCTGCTCGCCGCTACCGGCACCTTCGAGCAGCTCCTCACCTACGTCGTCTTCGCGGGCTGGATCTTCTACGCGCTCGGCGCGCTCAGCATCTTCGTCTACCGGCGACGCTACCCGGAGATGCACCGCCCCTTCCGCGTCCCGGGCTACCCGCTGACCCCGGCGCTCTTCGTGCTCGCCGCAGCGGCGATCGTCATCAACACCCTCTTCGTGCAGCCGCGGGAGGCGTTCCTGGGGCTGGGCATCGTGCTGCTCGGCACACCCGCCTTCTTCCTCTGGCGGACGCGCGGGCGCACCAGCGGGAACGTCCCGCCTCGCGACTCCGACTGGGGCGAGCAAGATGCTCGGGAGCATGACCTGGCCGACCGCTCGCCTGCGGCCGAGCGCGCCGATCTGCCGGAGCGGTAGATGGCCGGCATGGGCGCAGCGTCAGAAGTGGCGAGGGTGGATCGTATGCCGCATCGACCCTATCGTCTCCTCCGACCGCGGTGACCTCGATGCGTACGATCCTCCTTGGCGGTATCCTCCTCCTCGCCCTCATCCATCCCGTCGAGCTGCTCGCGCAGCAGGCGCCCGTGCGTGTCTCCTTCATGCCCCGCGCCGGGGTGCTGACGCAGGCGGCGGCGTTCAAGCAGCAGTGGAACGACCCGCCCCCGGAGTTCCGCCAGGTGTGGCGCTACCGATTCGAGCCCGATCTGGTGCTCGGCGCCGCGGCGGAGGTCGAGACCGGCGCACTGCCCGTCGGGCTGCGGCTCGAGGTGAACCGCGCCCCCTCGCTGAGGCTGAAGCAGGAGGCGGGCAGCCACGGGCCGCCGCTCTACGAGAACACCGATGCCGACCTGACGACCGGCACTCTCGCGGCGGTGGTCGAGCCGGAAGGAGCCTGCTATCGAGGGATCTGCCTGCGCCTGCTCCTGGGTGCCGGGGTAAAGCACTATCGCTTCGACGCGACGCTAATCAGCGACGATACCATCTACCGCTTCGCCGAGGATCAGACCCGCACGACGCTGCAGCTGGGAGTCGGGATTGCCACGCGGCTCGCCGGGCCGCTCTCTGTGATCGCGGAGATCAACGACTTCAGCAATCGGGTCGTGCTCTTCAACGCGGACGATCCCAGCGGACGGGTTCACGACATCCTGGCCACCCTCGGAGTGGCGCTTCGCCTGCCGTAGCGAGGCGAAGCTGCGGCGCCCGAGCGGGAAACGAGGCTGAACGACGGCGGTCGATGTCGGTTTACATCGGCACCTCCGGGTGGAGCTACGACCACTGGCATGGCGTGCTCTACCCCCACGGGATTCCAGCCCGCGAGCGGCTCTCGTACTACCTGCCGCGCTTCCGCACCGCAGAGCTGAACAGCAGCTACTACCGCTGGCCGACGGACGCCTCCTTCGCGCGCTGGAGGCGCCGCTTCCCCGAGGGCTCGCTGCTGAGCGTCAAGGCGCCGCGACTGCTCACCCACGTCAGGCGGCTCTATGCGCCCGAGCGCTGGCTCGACCGCATCTCCCGCAGCCTCGCCCGGCTGGGCGAGCGGCGCGGCGTGCTGCTCGTGCAGCTCTCCCCGACGCTGCCGTATGACCATCCCCGGCTCGCGTACTTTCTGCAGCAGCTTCCGGCGGAGCTGCCCGTCGCCTTCGAGTTCCGCCACCCCAGCTGGCACCAGGAGGCGGTTTTCGAGCTGCTCGCGCGGCACGGGGCCGCCTACTGCGTGATGAGCGGCGCCCACCTTCCCTGCATCCTGCGGGCGACGGCGCCCTTCGTCTACCTCCGCCTGCACGGCCCCGATCCGCAGCACCTGTACGGCGGCTCGTACTCCGATGACGATCTACGCTGGTGGGCGGATCGCATCCGCGAGTGGGTGGGCATGGGCCGGCAGGTCTTCGCCTACTTCAACAACGACGGGGATGGCAACGCCGTTCGCAACGCGGAGACGCTGAAGCGGCTGCTCGGCGCGTAAAGCAAGCCCCCTCCGTCCCCTGCAGATGCGGGCCTCTGTCCTCGCGCTCGGACGAAACGTCACCGCGCCTCTTCCGCCTCCTCGACGGTAAGTCTTTGCTCCACCTGGAGATCGGTTTCTCCGGCCACAGCGGTACCGCCATTGCCTTCTGCGGAGCGCCGCACTGCCGGGGAGAGCATGGTCGCACGCGCGGCCGCCCCGGCGTTTCCCTCTCCAACAGAAGGTGGGTCATGAATACCGTCGCACGTACAGCACTCTTCTCTCTTTTTGCGTCCGTCTCGCTCCTGGCCTCCGATCTTCCGCTGCGAGCGCAGGCTGCGCCACCGTCCTCCGCGCCGGAGGCGATCACACTTCACCGCCCATCCAGCGGCTCCTGGGATCGGAGCCTGATCCGGCATCCCCTGGTGGAGGATGCGCTCCGCAGCTACGGCTTCCGTTCCGACCGGCTGACGCGCGCCCAGGAGCGGGCGCTCGAGGATACCTTCTCCGAGCTCTACCCCGACTGGGACGCGCGCCGGCAGCGGCTCAACCGCACCCAGGCGACGGCCCTCGTCTACATGGCGCTGGTCCACCCCGGTCGCCGCGATGCGGCGCTGCCTCCCGGTCGTCCGGTCGGGCGCGCCTGTGAGATGCCCGCGCGGCTGGTGTACGAGCTGGAGGACTACTTCGATGCTCCCCGGCGCGGGCAGCCGCGCTACCTGCGCGACCGCGAGCAGCAGCAGCTGCAGACCAGTGCGCGCGACGTCCAGCGGCAGGCGCGGAGCTGCGGAGATTTCCGGCTGACGGATGAGGCGACCGCGCTGGTACGCATCCTCGCAGAGCGCCGGGTGGAGCGCGAGCAGGTCGCCCAGCAGGTGGACCGGATGAAGGCGGTGGCGCGGGTGGGGTACGGGATATAGCCTCGCGGGATGCGGCCCCCTCCCCCGGCCCCTCCCCCGAGTTCAGGGGAGGGGAGCACTGCACATCCTGCCGCAACACCGGCCCCGGGGTTCGGCAGGATAGAGTTCCCCCTCTCCCGCCTGCGGGAGGGGGGGGTGGGGGGTGGGGGCCCGCCACCCCTCCCGCAACGCGTCGATGTCGGTCGCGTCGTTTTC
>JBPCIT010000021.1:0-6187 GCA_051006015.1 Longimicrobiaceae bacterium | reverse complement strand
GCGTACCACACCTGGTCGCCTCGCGCCAGACCGCTGCGGTGGCTGAGCAGGTCGCGCACCGTCAGTTCACGCGTGGCGTACGGGTCGTAGAGCTGCAGGCCCGGCAGGTGCTGGGTGGCGGGGTCGTCCCACTTCACCTTCCCTTCGTCCACCAGCAGGGCGACCGCCGCCGCGGTGAACGCCTTGCTGGCGGAGCCGATGGCGAAGATCGTGTTCGGATCCACCCGCTCGCTCCTGCCCTGCTCGCGCACGCCGAAGCCGCGGGCGTACACCATCGAGTCGTCCTTGACGATGGCGATCGCCAGTCCGGGGATCTGCCACTGCCGCATTCCCTGCTCGATGTAGGCGTCCAGCCCCTGCAGCGGGCGCCGCTGGGCCTCGGCCGCCGTAGCGGCGAGCAGCAGGAGAAGCAGGGGCAGGACGGGACTCGTACTGCGCTCCACGTCGAACATGATACCTCGTGCGAACGGTTCAGGTGAGAGACCGGCTCAGCCACCCGGCCAGTACCCCGGTCCCCGCACCACCCTGCCGGGTTTGGCGCCGGTGTGCTGGCCGTCGCGCACCACGGGCACACCCTTGACCAGCACGTGGCGCATGCCAACCGATAGCTGGTGCGGCTGTTCGAAGGTGGCGCGGTCGGCGATGGTGGCGGGGTCGAAGACCACCACGTCGGCGTACATCCCCTCGCGCAGCACGCCGCGGTCGGGGATGGAGAGGCGGGTGGCGACGGCGCTGCTCATCTTGCGCACCGCCTCCTCGAGCGGCATCACCCCCTCCTCGCGCACGTACTTGCCGCGGATGCGGGGGAAGGTGCCGTAGGCGCGCGGGTGGGCGAGGCCGCGGGCGCTGTCGGGATCGATGCCGCCGGCGTCGGTGCCGAACTTCATCCAGGGCTGCTGCAGCTTCCGCTTGACGTTCTCCTCGCTCATCATGAAGTAGATGGTGCCGATCCGCTGCTCCTCGGAGATCAGCAGGTCGATCACCGCATCCACCCACTCCTGGTTCCGCTCGGCGGCGATCTCGGAGAGTCGCTTCCCGACCCACTGCGAGTTCTCCTCCTTGCGCAGCCCCAGCACCAGCACGCCCTCGGGGGTGGTCAGTTCACAGAGGTTCTCCCACTCGGTCTGCTGGTCGAGAACCTCGGCGCGGATGCGGGCACGCATCTGCGGATCGCGCAGGTTCTCCAGCAGCCGACCCTCCTCGTCCGCCCAGGGCGGCAGGCACGCGTTCAGCCCCGTGCCGCCCGCCACGTACGGGTACATGTTGGCCTGCACGTCGAGGCCGGCGGCGCGCGCCTGCTCGATCCGCTGGAGCAGCGGCTCCGTCTTCTCCCAGTTGCGGCGGCCGGCGGCCTTGAGGTGGTAGATCTCGACCGGTACGCCACCCTCGCGGCCGATGCGAATCGCCTCGTCGGTGGCCTCGAGCAGCTGGTCGGCCTCGGAGCGCATGTGGGTGATGTAGACGCCGCCGTAGGGAGCCATGGCGCGGGAGATCTCGATCAGCTCCTCGGTGGTGGCGAAGTTGCCCGGCGGGTAGATCAGCGCGGTGGCGAGGCCGAAGGCGCCGTCCTCCATGGCGCGGCGCATCACCGCACGCATGGTGTCCAGCTCGGCGGGCGAGGGCGGGCCGATCGCCTGCCCTTTGGCGTAGGCGCGCACAGTGGCGCCGCCCACGAAGGAGCCCACGTTGGGGGAGACGCCGCGCTCCCCCATGGCGCGCAGCCAGCGGTCGAAGCCGCGCGGGCCTATGAAGGAGCGGGCCAGCCGCTGTACCTCCGGGTCGGTGATGTCGCCGCTGCCGGCGAGCGTCCGCTCATTGGCCGGCGCGTTCGTCCATCCCTCGCCCAGGATCTCCGTGGTGATCCCCTGCGTCACCTTGCTCACCACCCGCCCGTCGCCGCGCAGAAAGGACTCGCGCGAATGCCCCTGGATGTCGATGAAGCCGGGGGCGACCACCAGATTGCGGGCGTCGATCCGCTCACGGGCGGGTGCCTCGCGCAGCATCCCCGCGGGCGCGATCCGCGCGATGCGGTCGCCGCGGATGCCCAGGTCGCCATGGAACCAGGCGGCGCCGGTGCCGTCCACCACCCGGCCGCCGAGGATCAACAGGTCGTAGCCCTCCCCAACCGCTGCGGCGGGAGACGCCGGCGGCGCCGGAGCGGCGCTCGCGCAGGCGGCCAGCGCGGCAAGGGCCAGACAACCGAACCATCTTTTCATCATCCCGATACTCCGTCGTGGTGACTCCGTAGTGGTAGATGCCCGCCCTGGCGCAGGATCGACCGGCTTGTTCAGCGTGCGCCCGGCAGAGCGGCGCAGCCGCTCGATGTAGCGTTCACAGACACCATGCTGATGAACCTCCCCTCCCTCCTCAGCTGTGTACTTGCCCCACCGTTACTGCCGCCCCGCGGCGGTTGTCGCCTCGAGATCCAGCTGGCGCGTCAGGTCACCGAAATTCTCGATCTGCATCCGATCTACCCTGGCGGCCGCGTTCAGCCCGAAGGTGACGAAGGAGCGGCCCATCGAGGGATCGCGCCAGGTGACGCGGAAGGTGTCGTAGTGCCAGTGCTCCAGCTCACCCGCCCAGGAGGGGCCGAAGCGTAGCACCAGCCGCCCATCCTCCCGCGCGACCTGCATCTCGCCGTAGATCTCGCCCGAGTAGCTGCCGGCATAGCTCTCGAGCGGCAGGGAAGGGCTGGTGCCCGCGACCCGCGCCCGCGCGATGCTGTCCTGCCGCTGCTCCGCCTCGCGCCGCTGCCGGTTGGCGACCGCGAGCAGGTCGCCGCTCCAGTCGTGGGCCGGCGCGCTCAGGAAAGCGTCCAGGATGCGGTAGACCAGCGCCACGTGCAGGTTGGTAGGCTCCATGTTGGCGATCACCACCACGCCGAGGTTCTCCTGCGGGATCATCGCCACATGGGTGCGCATGCCATCCAGCGCGCCGCCGTGGTGCACCATCTTGTGGCCGCGGTAGTCCTGCAGGCTCCATCCCAGACCGTAGGCGCGGAAGTGGGTGTGCGGGTAGAGCCGCTCGGCAAGGGTGTCGGCGCGAATCACCGTCTGTGGCGTCTGCATCTCCTTGACGACGCTGGCGCTCAGCAGTCGCTGCCCGCGGTACTCGCCGCGGGCCAGGTTCAACCGGACCCACTGCGCCATGTCGTGGACGCTGGAGTTGACGGAGCCCGCCGCGCCGAGGTTGTCGTAGCTCCGCCAGGGGATCGGCCGCACCTCGTTCTCGATGCGCT
Organism: Longimicrobiaceae bacterium; assembly: GCA_051006015.1. GTDB lineage: Bacteria > Gemmatimonadota > Gemmatimonadetes > Longimicrobiales > Longimicrobiaceae > JBPCIT01. The sequence continues at coordinate 2,949 of JBPCIT010000021.1, read as the reverse complement.
CGTGCGGGGAGGCGAGATTCTCCATCCCCTGGAGCGTTCGCACGGACGTGCTGCTGCGTGTCATCCCCAGCGGACGGAAGAGGCGCTCGGCCATGAATTCGTCCCAGCTTCGGCCCGCGACCTCACCGAGCAGCTCGCCGGCAGCCAGGAACATGATGTTCTGGTAGCCGTACTGCGCGCGGAAGCTCCGGTCGGGCTGGAGGTGGCGCACCCGCTGCAGCACCTCGGCGCGGGTGTAGGGGGAGGCCCACCAGAGCAGGTCGCCGCGCGGCAGACCGCTGCGGTGCGAGAGCAGGTCGCGCACCGCCAGCTCGCGGGTGACGTAGGGATCGGAGAGCTGGAAGCCACGCAGGTGCTGCGCTGCCGGATCGTCCCACTTCAGCTTCCCCTCGTCCACCAGCATCCCCAGCGTCGCGGCAGTCATCGCCTTGGTCGTCGAGGCGATGGCGAAGACGGTGTGCTCGTCCACCCGCTCCGGCCTGCCGATCTCGCGCACCCCGTAGCCGCGGGCGAATACGACGGAGTCGTTCTTCACCACCGCCACCGCCAGCCCGGGCACCTGCCACTCGCGCATCGCCCGCTCGATGTAGGCATCCAGCCCGCGCAGCGGCGCCCGCTGCGCTTCCGCGGTGGGAGCGACGAGCGGGAAGAGAAGGAGAAACCCGAGTACGACCGCACGAGATGAGTGCTTCATGGACCTCCTCATCGTGGTCGGATGGACATTCCCGGAAGGACAAAGGTGCAGCCCCTGGCCCTTGCTGCCGGACCATGAAGACCGCACCTGCAGATTACCGCCGCGCTGCGCGCTGCCGGGAGAGGGCAGGGGCGAACCCTTTCCCCCCACTGGCCCGGCAGCGAAGCTCCCCCCACCGGGGAGCAGGGCTTCCGCGCTGGCGGCGATAGCACAAGCAAATGGATATAGAATTGTATACAGACTACAATAGCGTGCCGCCTGCCTGCGCGCAAGGGTCTTCCTCATCGCGCCTCTACCAGCTGCCACGCTCGCCCAGCGTGTCGATCATCCGGGCGAAGCGCTCGTCCGAGGGAGGGAGCCGTCGCGCCACCAGTTCCTCTCGGCGGGGCGGAAGAGCCAGTCCATGCTGTAATGGAGAGCAGCGTTCTGCCAGAAGGGATCGGACATCTGCCAGAACGCTTTGGGGCGCAAGATGTTAGAATGTGTCGGCAAACCGTCCACCGCAGTGACGAAGCGCACCAGATCGACGGAGGAGACGATTCAGCGCACGTGCCGCTCGAACCGGACGTCCCGGAAACGAGCCCCCCGCAGCTTATACCCAATCACTTGGTTGCTCGCGTCGCGGATGAACTCGTAGGTGAGCTCCCCCCGTACGCCTGGGGTCACAAAGCGGTTTCCCTCCACGTGCGTCAGGAGCTGGTCGTCCATCTTGCGATGCTTCACCACTAGGCGCCCGTCTTGACCGCTAATGGAGTAGGTTGTGCCCAGTTCCGGGCTGAAATAGTCACCCGCATACTCCGCCAGGCGTGCCGCGGGGAGCGCCCGCGACTCCGGGTGCGACGCACGTCGCCCGCCGTTAACGCGGTCGTAGCCAGTACCCGCCGGTCCCAGCTCGTCGCCCAGGAACACTTCCGCCACCCGCATCGCGGTGCTGCCGGCGTTGAAGCTGGTGGAGTTGCCCAGCACGGCGACGGAGAGGCGCTGGTCGGGAAAGCGCACGAAGTGCGTGCGGAAACCCCGCCAGCCGCCGCCGTGGCTCACGGCGGTCACTCCCCGGTAGTCCTCTACCGAGACGCCGAAGGCGTAGGAGATCCGCTCGCCGTTGTTGAGCACCGCACGTTCGGTCATCTGCTGCAGCACCCGGGGGCCGCCCACCTGGCCGGTCTCCCAATTGCGCATCCACTTCGCCATGTCCTCCACACTGGTGACTACCGAGCTGGAGCCGGGGGCGGAGGTGTTGTCCACCCAAACGCGCCAGGTACCGTCGGCCGGGGGCGGCTGCGGGTGGAGGCGCTGGAGCTCGCCGATGTTCTCGTTGGGTGCATAGGAGGTGGCGCGGTTCTTCACCACCCGCTGGTGGTCCATCAGGATGTGCGTGTCGTTCATCCCCAGCGGCCGGAAGATGTTCTCCTCCATGAAGCGGGCGAACGGCTGCCCGCTCACCCGTGCCACGATTTCCGCCAGCAGGTTATAGCCGGTGTTGGAGTAGAGGTGCTCCGCGCCGGGCTCGAAGTTGAGCCCCTGCTGATTACCCACGAAGGTCATGATGTCCGTCAGCGCGATCACATCGTCGAAGCGGTACCCCCCGATGGAGAGCAGCTCTACCCAGTCGCGGATGCCGCTGGTGTGGTGCACCAGCTGCCGGACGGTGATCCGCCTCCCGAAGTCGGGCAGCCCGGGGAGGTGCTTTCGCACGTCGTCATCCAGGGAGAGCTTCTCCTGGTCGGCGAGGATGGCGACAGCGAACGCAGTGAAGTGCTTCGACACCGAGGCAATGTCGAACACGGTGGAGTCGGTGATGGGGATATCGTAGTCCAGGTTGCCGTAGCCGTAGCCGTTCTGGTAGACCACCTGCCCGTCCTTGACCACCACCACCGCGGCGCCGGGCGAACCCGGGCGGTTCCACTGCGCGAACATCTGGTCAATCCGGCGTGGCAGCGCTTCCGGCGCCTGTTGCGTGGGGGCGGGGCCGGCAGTGGTCGCCGCCAGCCCCACAATGAAAGCGGTCGAGAGGATCTGCCTCATTTTCGGCATGACTCTCATCATTTAGGGTTCCAGGCTCGCGCGGCGCGCGGCGGCCCGGTCGGGGCTCCACGGCTGGATGGCCGTGGTGGGGACGACAGGCAGAACGATGTGCGAGGGGTAGGCCCTCGTGTGATGGATCCGCGTGCGCGCCACCCGCGTCTCGGTGCCCGTGTCCGAGTCCATCGTGTTCAGGTTGCGCGCGAAGTTCGGAAAGTCGCTGCTGCTGACCT
>JBPCIT010000020.1:0-8589 GCA_051006015.1 Longimicrobiaceae bacterium | reverse complement strand
GACGGCTATTGCGTTCCGCCACCGCGTGGATGGTTTCTCTTGTCGTGGGGATCCTCTTGACATCCTCGCCGGTGTGGGGGCAGGGCGGCGGGAGCAGCGTGGAGAGCCGCCTCGAGATCTTCGACCTGACCACAGGTGAGCGGCAGGTGGTGTATCGCGACCAAGGGCGGTTCGAGGCACCCAACTGGAGCCGGGACGGAGCGTATCTGATCTTCAACCGGCGGGGACTCCTCTACCGCATTCCAGCCGAGGGCGGGGAGCCGGTCGAGATCCCGACGGGCTTCGCGCGAGCGAACAACAACGACCATGGCATCTCGCCGGACGGCCGCTGGCTGGCGATCAGCCACCATGACCCTGATCTCCCCCCGGGTGCCAACTCGACCATCTACGTTCTGCCAATCGAGGGCGGAACCCCGCGCAAGGTGACCAGTAAGACGCCCTCCTACTGGCACGGCTGGTCGCCGGACGGACGCACGCTCGCCTACACCGGGCAGCGGAACGGCGAGTTCGACATCTACACCATCCCGGTGGAGGGCGGGGAGGAGACGCGCCTCACCAGCGCACCCGGGCTGGATGACGGTCCCGACTACTCGCCGGACGGGAAATACATCTACTTCAATTCAGTTCGTACCGGAACGATGCAAATCTGGCGGATGCGCTCCGACGGCAGCGAACAGCTCCAGCTCACCACCGACGGCTACAACGACTGGTTCCCACATCCCTCCCCCGACGGCAGGTGGCTGGTCTTCCTGAGCTATCTCGATCCGATCGATCCGAGCACCCATCCACCGGACGAGAACGTGATGCTCCGGCTGATGGATCTGGAGACGGGCGGGATCACCGAGCTCTTCCGCTTCACCGGGGGGCAGGGAACGATCAACGTTCCGAGCTGGTCGCCCGACGGAAAACGCTTCGCCTTCGTCTCCTACCACATCGAGCAGGATTGATCGAGCTTCACTTCAGCCGGATCAGAGTACATTGAGAGGCTTCAGGTCAGGGCGCTGTGCAGGCGAGTTGCGAGTGAGCGCCACTCTGGTTTGGGCAGGTCTCGTCGTAATTCTGGGGCTTGCCGCCTGCGAGCGCGGCGCGGCTCCAACCGACGCTGGGGCGGAGCCGTACCAGGATGCGGTAGCCGCCTTCTACACCGGCGTCGCCGGCATCCAGGTGGGCGAGAGCGGGCTGGCGGAGGAGCGGTTTCGCCGCGTCATCGAGCTCTTCCCGGAGGAGCCGGCCGCCTGGGCGAACCTCGGCCTGGTCCTGCTCATCCGGGGCGATGTCGAGGAGGCGGCGGAACGTCTCGACCGGGCGCGCTCTTTGGCACCCGACAACAGCCAGATCCAGCTCCTCTCCGCGCTGGCTGCGCGTGAGGCCGGTCAACCCGACGCGGCGACCGAACAGCTCCGCCGGGCGGCCGAGCTGGACCCCCGGAACCTGCAGGCGCTCTATCTACTGGCCCAGACGCTGGAGCAGGAGGGCCGCCCCGGGGAGGCGATTCCGGTGACGGACCGGATCCTGGCGGCGCGGCCCGGCAACGTGGTCGCGCTGCTGGAGCGCGCGCGCCTCGCGGCCGCGGCGCAGGACACGAGCGCGCTCGGGGAGTCGCTCGACCGGATTGCCGAGCGGGCCAACCTCGATGGGCGCGGAGCCGCCGGTGAGCTCGCGTCCGTCAGGGCCGCTGCGGCGGCGGGCGACCTCCAGCGCGCCTCGGCGGAGATCACCCGACTCCAGGCTCGGCTGCAGCAACGGCCGGCTTACCTCCAGGATCAGAGCGCGCTGGCGATCTCGCCGGGTCGGTTGGAGCTCCTGCTGACGCGCTTCCTGAGCCTGCCGAATCCAGCGGCGCGGCCCGCGGCGCCCGATACGGCGCTCAGCTTCACGGCGGAGCCGCTCTCGACGGGCGGCGGTCCCCCGGCGTGGGTCCGCGCTCTCTGGCTCTCCGACGAGGCGCCGGTCGTCCTGATCGCCGTGAACCAGGAGACGCTGTGGATCCGCGGCGGCGGCGGGCTCCCGGACGAAACCTTCCCCTTTCCGGGGGTGCCGGGTGATGCGCCGCTTTCCCTCGCCGCGGTGGTCGCCCTCGACTACAACTACACCTTCCGCACGGATCTCCTGCTGGCGGGGCGGGGAGGGCTGCGCCTGCTCCGGCAGGAGGAGTCAGGCTCCTTCACGGATGTGACCGCCGCGGCGATACCCGCCGCCGCAGCGCGGGGCGCCTACGCGGGCGCGTGGGCCGCCGATCTGGAGATGGACGGCGACATGGACCTGGTGCTGGCGCGGGTCGAGGGTCCGCCGCTGGTGTTGCGGAACCGCGGCGACGGAACCTTCGAGGCGGCCGCCGGGTTTTTCGAGGGCGTCGGTCGCCTGCGCGACTTCGTCTGGGCCGATCTGGACGCCGAGGGCACCCCCGATGCGACTCTGCTCGACGCCGAGGGCCGCCTGCACGTGTACCTGAACCAGCGCTTCCGCGAGCCGCAGTTCGAGCCGCACCCCCTGCCCGCCACGCTGGGCACGGTCCGCGCCGTCGGCGCGGCCGACCTGAACGAGGACGCGGTTCTCGACCTGGTCGTGCTCGGCGCGGACGGCGCGCTGAGCCGCCTGGCGCTGCGTGACGGCGAGTGGGAGAGCGAGGCGCTGGCGCGCTGGCCGCAGCTCCCCGCCGGTGAAGCCGGGACGACGCGCCTCTTCCTCCAGGACCTCGACAACAACGGGGCGCTGGACCTGGTGGCATCCGGGCCGGGCGCGGCGCAGGTGTGGCTGAGCACGGAGCGCGGGATGCAGCCGCAGCAGTCGCTCGACGTGCAGGTCACGGAAGTCGCGGACGTGAGCGACGATGGCCGCCTCGATCTGCTCGGGCTGTCGGCGGAGGGGGCACCGGTCTGGCTCGCCAACCGGGGCACGCTGGACTACTTCTGGATGAGCATGAGTCCCCGCGCCGCCCGCGCGGATGGCGACCGCCGCACCAACTCCTTCGGGATCGGCGGCGAGATCGAGCTCCGCGCCGGCCTGCTCTACCAGAAGCAGCGGATCCAGGGCCCGGCTACTCACTTCGGCCTGGGCGAGCAGTCGGAGGTGCATGTGGCGCGCATCCTCTGGCCGCACGGCGGGGTTCAGGCCGAGTTCAACCTCAGCGCAACCAACGAGCGGCTGCTGGCCCAGCAGCGACTCCACGGCTCCTGCCCCTGGGTGTTTGCGTACGACGGCAGGGAGATGCGGTTCATCACCGATTTCATCTGGCGGACGGCGCTGGGCTTACGCATCAACGCGCAGGGAACGGCCGGCGTGATCCACAGCGAGGACTGGATCAAGCTTCGTGGGGACCAGCTGGCCCCCCGGGACGGGTTCTACGACGTGCGCATCACCGCGGACCTCTGGGAGACGCACTTCTTCGATCATGTCGGGCTGATGGTCGTCGATCATCCCGCGGGCACCGAGGTCTTCGTCGATGAGCGCTTCACGCTGCCGCCTCCCCCGCTCGCCGTCCGCGCGATGTCGCCGCTGCGCCCGGTCGCGGGCGCGTGGGACCACCGGGGCCGCGAGGTAACGGAGGTGGTCCGGGAGAAGGACGAGCGCTACCTGGATACCTTCGAGCTCGGGCCGTACCAGGGGGTTGCCGAGGAGCACTTCGTCGAGGTGCTCCTCGGCGACGACGTGCCCAGCGGTGGGCCGCTCTGGCTGGTGGCCTCGGGATGGGTGTATCCGACGGACAGCTCGATCAACCTGGCGATCAGCCAGGGCGATCACCCCCGGCCGCGCGGGCTGCAGCTCGAGGTGCCGGATGGCAGGGGTGGCTGGGTGGTCGCCGAGCCCGATCTCGGGTTCCCGGCCGGCAAGACGAAGACGATCCTCATCGACCTGGAGAAGGTGTTCCGGCCCGGTACGCCGCGCCGCCTGCGGCTGCGCACCAATCTGGAGATCTACTGGGATCGCCTGGCGTGGGCGGTCGGCCAGCCCGATACCGACCTCCGGACGACGCGCCTCCTCCCGGCCGCCGCCGAGCTGCGCTACCGCGGCTTCTCGGCGGTGCATCAGGCCAGCCGCAGGGCGCCGGAGCTGCCGGACTACGGCACGCTCGCTTCCACCGCGCCGCTCTGGCGTGACCTGGAGGGCTACCACACCCGCTTCGGCGACGTGCTCCCCCTGGTCGATTCGATCGATGGTCGCTATGTCATCATGAACGCGGGCGACGAGCTGCTCTTCCGCTTCGCCGAGGCGGCCCCGCCGCCGGAGGGCTGGACGCGCAGCTTCGTGCTGATCGGCGACGGCTGGGTGAAGGACGGCAACTTCAACACGGGATTCTCCAGAACCGTCCTCCCGCTACCCTACCGCGGGATGACGGAGTACGACCGCCCGCCCGGACGGCTGGAGGATGATCCGGCTTATCGTCTTCACCCGGAAGACTGGAGGGACTTCCACACCCGCTACGTCACGCCGCGCACCTTCCACCATGCGCTGGTGCCGAGACGGGATGACCGACCGGTCGGAGACAGGCGTTGACAGCTCTTCCCTTTTCCCAGGAGCCGGACTCATGAGATGCACTCGCTTGCTTACCCTGATGCTCACCTTCCTCCTGGTCGGCTGCGCATCTTCGAGGACCGGCCAGAATCGGGAGAGCCGTGATCCCAACCGCATCACCTTCGAGGAGCTGCGCACCGCACCGCGCACCAACGCCTTCGACCTGGTGCAGACGCTTCGTCCGCGCTGGCTTCAGGTGCGCGGGCCGACCTCCTTCGAGGCGAGTCGGGAGAGCCCGGTGATGATCTATGTGGATGGCGTCCGCGTCGGGGGCCCGGCGCAGCTGCGGGGAATCCCCGTGCCGGGCATCGAGTTCCTGCAGTATCTCAACCCCACCGAGGCCAGCTCACGCTTCGGCCTGGACCACACGAACGGCGCCATCCTCATTGTCACGAGGGTAGGCACAACTCCCAGAGGTTCTCGATAGCCGGGTGAGATCCACCCGCCTTTACTGCGACCCCTTTGGCAACCGCCCACGTCGGCCCCCCCGGGGCCGCGCGATCTCACCGGCGGAAGGAAGGACATGGACCGCACCCCTGATCTGATGACCCGGCGCCAGGCCCTGGCGCGCGTGGCGTACCTGCTGGGTGGCACCCTCTCCGCCTCCACCATCGCCGGGGTGCTGGCCGGCTGCGAGGCGTCTCGCGACGCGGCGGAAGGGGCCGCGTGGCTCCCGCGTACGCTTTCGCCCGAGCAGAGCGAGATGGTGCTGATCATGGGTGAGCACATCCTCCCGGAGACCGACACGCCCGGAGCCCGGGCAGCGCGCGTCGACCAATTCATCGATGCGATGCTCACCGACTACTACGCCGAACCGGAGCGTCAGCGCTTCCTGGCCGGCCTGGTGCGCGCGGACGCTCGTGCGCGGCGGGTCTTCGGCGAGAGCTTCCCGGCGCTCCCGCCCGAGCGGCAGCTCGAGCTGGTGCGGGCGCTTAACCGGGAGGCGTTCCGAGACCGCGCGGCGCAGCTCGTCGTGCCGCCGGAGCAGGTGGCACAGCCGGAGAATCCGGTGCTTCAGGAGCACGACGTGCAAACGGACATCGACCGTGTGCTCCCCACGATAGACAGCGACTGGGAGCCGGAAGATACCGGTCCCGGCGCGTTCTTCCGGACTCTCAAGGAGCTGGTGCTGGTCGGCTACTACACCTCCGAGGTGGGTGCCACGCAGGAGCTCGCCGTGAGCCCGATGGGGATCTGGCGCGCCGACATCCCTTACGCCGAGATCGGACGCTCCTGGGCGTGATCTGGAGCGCCAGGCCCTCACCCCCCGTCCCCCTCTCCCAATTCTGGGAGAGGGGGTGCCGAGCCTGCGAGGCGGGGGTGAGGGCTTGCGGGGCCGGGCTTTACATCAACTCTGCACTTCCATGATCTACCTGCAGCGACAAGAGTACGATGCCATCGTGGTCGGCTCCGGGATCAGCGGTGGCTGGGCCGCGAAGGAGCTGTGCGAAGGTGGGCTGAAGACGCTGGTGCTGGAGCGCGGCCGCGATCAGGCCCACGGCGACTACCCGACCGAGCACGTGCCCGACTGGAAGTTTCCTTTGCGGGACCGCAGGCTCACGCCGGAGCAGGCGCCCGAGCACCCGATCCAGTCTCATGTCTACCTCTTCCGCGAGTCCACCCGCCGCTACTTCATCGAGGACGCGAAGAGCCCCTATGTCCAGGCGCAGCCGTTCATGTGGGTCCAGGGCGACCAGGTCGGGGGCAGGAGCATCATGTGGGGTCGGGGCTGCTATCGCCTCAGCGATCTGGACTTCACCGCCAACCTGCAGGACGGCCACGGCGTCGACTGGCCGATCCGCGAGCGGGACATCGCGCCCTGGTACTCCCATGTGGAGCGGTTCGCAGGGGTCTGCGGGCAGGCGGAGGGCCTCGCGCACTTTCCCGACGGGGAGTTCCAGCCGCCGATGGAGATGAACGCGGGCGAGAAATTCGTGAAGGCGGGCCTGGAACGCGCCTACCCCGACCGGCTCCTGGCGCACGGGCGTTTCGCCGTGCTCACGCAGCCCATCGGCGACCGCCTCCCCTGCCACTTCTGTGGTCCCTGCGAGCGGGGGTGCAGCACGGGCTCGTACTTCTCGAGCCAGTCCTCCACGCTGCCGGCGGCCAGGGCCACGGGCAATCTGACGCTGCGTCCGCACAGCCTGGCGCACTCGGTGATCTATGACGAGCAGCGCGACCGTGCCACGGGCGTGCGCTTCGTGGACACGGAGACCGGCGAGCTACACGAGGTCTACGCCCGGGTGATCTTCCTCTGCGCCTCCACGCTCGCCAGTACGCGCATGCTGCTGAACAGCAAGAGCGCGCGCCACCCGAACGGGCTCGGTGGGAACAACGGAGTGCTGGGGCGCTACCTGATGGACAAACACATGAGCATCGGGGCGACCGGGGAGATCCCGGGGCTACTGGATCGCTACTACCAGGGAAACCGTCCCACCGGTGTCATCGTGCCGCGCTTCCGCAACGTGCGGGGCCCGGCCTCGGATGGGCTCGGCTTCGTGCGCGGCTATCACTGCGCCGGCGGTGCAGGGCGCCAGGGATGGAACCGCGGCGCCAGCCGGCCGGAGATCGGAGCCGAGCTGAAGCAGCTGCTGCACGACCCCGGGCCCTGGTTCATGGGCCTCGGTCCCCAGGGCGAGTGCCTGCCATACCAGGACAACTACGTGGAGCTGGCGGAGGAGACCGACCCCTGGGGAATCCCGGTGCTGCGCATCCATGCCTACTGGCACGACAACGAGCTCAGGATGCGCGAGGACATGAAGGCCCAGGCTGCGGAGATGCTCGAGGCGGCCGGATGTAGGAACGTCCAGAGCTATGACAACCTCGGAAACTTCACCGCGATGCCTGGGGCAGCGATCCACGAGGCCGGGACGGCGCGCATGGGGCGGGATCCGAAGAGCAGCGTGCTGAACGCCTACAACCAGATGTGGGACGCCCCCAACGTGTTCGTCACCGACGGGGCATGCATGACCAGCATCGGAAACCAGAACCCCAGCATCACCTACATGGCGCTCACGGCGCGGGCGGCCAACCATGCGGTCGGTGAGATCAATCGCAGGAATCTGTGACGGCCTCTGCGCTGACTACCGAGACCCGGACCGATAGAGGGAAGTGATGCAATTCAACAGGCGTATCTGGCCCCTCTCGCTCCTCGCACTCGTGGTAGCCACCGCGGCGTGCGCCTCAAGTCGCGCCGAATTGCGGGAGGAGGGATGGATGCCGCTCTTCAACGGCAGGGACCTGAGCGGCTGGAGAGTTCCCGAGGGGGACAACGGCCACTGGAAGGTCGTGAACGGCGTGATCGACTACGACGCGCTCAGCGAGGCCCCGGGTGACAAGGACCTGTGGACGGAGCGCAGCTTCAGGAACTTCGTCCTGCGGGTCGACTGGCGAGCCAAGGAGTACGCCGGGCTTTCGTCCATGCCCAATGTCCTGCCGGACGGCTCGCACGAGCGAGACGCGGCCGGCAACGTGATCCTCACCGAGCGCCCCAACTTCGATTCCGGGATCTATCTGCGCGGCTCGTCCAAATCCCAGGTCAACATCTGGGGATGGCCGATCGGTTCGGGGGAGGTGTACGGCTACCGCACGGATCCGAACATGTCACCAGAGGTGCGGGCGGGGGTCACTCCCAGAGTCCGGGCGGACAATCCCGTCGGCGAGTGGAACACCATGGAGATCACTATACGCGGAGACCGGCTCACGGTGGACCTGAACGGCCAGACCGTCATCGAGAATGCGCAGCTCCCCGGCGTCCCCGAGGAGGGCCCGATCGCGCTCCAGCACCACGGCGGACGAAATCCGGACGGAACCATGAACGGGGCCTCGAGCCTCGTCCAGTTCCGCAACATCTACATCAAAGAGCTCCCGTAGGCACGCCCACGTACCCGAAGGCTCCGCAATACCCACTCCGGATAAGCGATTGCTCGTCTAGCCTGGCAGGCCCTCACCCCCCCACCCCCTCTCCCAGCACTGGGGGAGGGGGAACCTCCTGCCAAGCCGCGGATCCTGTGCTTCGGCTGGATCTGCAGTGCTCCCCCCCCCCGAATTCGGGGGGGGGGGTGGGGGGGGGGGCGG
>JBPCIT010000019.1:0-14083 GCA_051006015.1 Longimicrobiaceae bacterium | reverse complement strand
CGGCAGCGGGACAGTGCCCCGAATCGTCCGCCGAGACGAGCGCCGCCCGCCTCACGGGTGCTCAGTCAGGCTGAAAACCATCGGATCGAACCTCACGTGCAGGATCCGGGTTGAATGCTCCAGATCTGCCGTAGTTCTCGCGTTCCCTTCAGTGTTGGAAATCATCCAAGGTAAAGGTGGACTCATGTGGAAATGCAGTAGGATCCCGGGCTTACTTCTTCTGGCCGCGGCGGTGCTCGCAGGCTGCCGAGACCAGCAGATTACCGCTCCCGAGCCGCAGGCGCCGTCATGGGCGCGCGTGCTACAGAACGGAGAGTTTGAGGAGCCTTGCGGTACACCAGGCGCGGTCGCGCTGCGCAACGCCGCGGGAGAGCAGGTCGGTGGAGTGAGCGTGTGGAACGGCCCGACCATCGCTTACGTGCGGCTTACGGCGCCGGAGGGCTGGGAGTTCACAGAGGTGCGCGTCGGCGGTGGGCGGCAGCCCGGGCAGTTTCCGCAAACCGGCGGCAAGGTGAATCCGAACCGTTTCCGATTCGGCAGTGTGATCATTCCTCCCCAGCAAGAGGCGGTGATCGCGGCCCTGCACCTCGGCAACCCGTACAACGTGCAGCCGGGAGATGAAGTGCTAATCTCCGTCTTCGCGCGGCTGCGCCCAGTGGAAGCTGACGGTGGGGAGATCACGGCGTGGGGGGAGGGTACGCAGTTCCGCGGTGGTGAGCACCCCATGTACTTCCGCTACACGGTCCAGACGTGCCCACCAACGGGGCCCAGCGACAGGCTGCCGGGCGACCCCAATGATCCAGCCGCTGGCGCTATTCCCAATCAGCCCTTCGTAGCCCGCGGCGTGGACTACTCGCCTACTCATCCAGAGCTGCCGGGCGTCTATCTCTCCTTCAACACTCTGCTCCTTACCCTTCGACTCGAAGCTACAGTCGCCGAGGCGAATTCGCTGCTCGCCCAGATCGGCGCCCAGATTGTCGGCGGCATCCCCGGAAAGCCGGATGAGGCTGCGGGCATTCTCTTCCTCCGGGTGCCCACCGTCACGCACGAGGAGATGATATCACTGTTGGAAACGCTCGACGATCATCCGGACGTTGAGGTTGCGGTGCAGGACGTATTGCTGGAGCCGCAGCGCACCACGGGCAGGAGCGGAAGCGTGCCAGCGGGCTGGACCTGGGAGTCTAAGCCCAGCGGCGGGAACTGGGGGCTTGAGCTGATCCGGGCGCCGCAGATGTGGAACTGGAACGCCGCGGTTCAGAAGGGAAAGGTCCCGGAGATCCTCACCATGGTCATCGATGCAGGTTTCACCGCAAGCGGGGCGCATCCAGACCTTCAGTACGACTCCAAGTATGCCCAGAAACCTGGCACTGCACACTACCATGGCACCCACGTGGCAGGAATCATCGGAGCAGGATTCGACAACAATACTGGTATCGATGGAATCAACCCGTTTGCACGCCTCTTGGTACGGGCGTCGCAAACGAAAGTTGAAGGAGACAGCCCACTCGCCCGGAGAGCGAGCTGGGGCGAGGGCTTCGTTTCCCAGCTGGACTCGCTGCTGCGCTCGCAGCCGCAGCCCAGAGTCGTCAATATGAGCATGGGCTATGCTTGGACCCGCGCAGGCATTGACGCTAACAAAAACACTGCCGCTCGGAAGGTGGCAGCGAAGCAGGGCGTGATATTCGGGAAGTTGCTCGACAACCTAGTGGCCAAGGGCTATGCGCTGCCCCTCCTTCTGACCGCGGCCGGCAACGAGTCGAAGGGTGGTCAGCTGGACGCAAAGTACGGTAGCCCCATGAACAATGCTGCCCTGGTGCAGGGGAAGACAAACATCATCGTAGTCGAGGCTGACAGCCTGACGAGCACGAACGCGGTCGTGCGTTCGGACTTCTCCAACATCCGCGGTGACATCTCCGCCCCCGGCTCACAAATTCTGAGCACCGACTTGCCGCCGGAGCTGTATGGCCGCTATAGCGGCACCAGCATGGCTGCCCCGCACGTGGCAGGCCTCGCGGGCTTTCTGCTGGCCATCGACCCCGGCCTAAGCAACGCACAACTGCGGGAGCTGTTGCTGGGAAACAGTGTCCCCGTCGCGGGCGGTGCCAGCAACCGGATCGACGCCTTCGCTGCAGTAATGGACATCGACCGCCTACGTAACAACCCCCGCGTGCTGCGCATGCTCGTCGACGTCGACGACGGCACACTCGACGGCAACCAGCGCTGGGACCCGGTTGCCAAGCAACCGGTGCATACGGAGGACGCCGATGGCGACGGAGGCCCCGGCGATGGGCGAGTGGACATGCGTGATTTCCGCCGCTGGCGAGACTGGCTGCTGCAGGTCGAGACACCGACTGGACTCGACCTCGATGGCGGGAACAAGCACCCGAAGAAGGACCTGAATGGCGATGGCGACGCGGGTGTGCCGAGTGACAGCATCTATCCCCGGGGCGATTTCAACGGAGACGGTATCCTCTCGCGTTCGGCCACGCGCGCGGTCGGGGGCAAATTAGCGGGCCAGGCGGTTACAGACCTGCAGGTGCTGCAGTACCTCTTCGAGGATACGCTTTACAACAAGGCCGAATTGCCCGGGCTTATCAATTCCGGCGACCTGACGCTTAACACCTCGGAGTGTCTGGCGCTCCCCCGTGCTGTTAAGGTGCGATCTTCGATCCGGCGAAAGGGTAACCAAGCCACGCTGCAGATGCGCACCCACACCAAAAAGGATGCGACCCAGATCTATACCGCGCCTGTTTGGCCGGCAGGTTATACAGCCCGTATAGAGGCGCTGGACCAAGATGGGCAGGTGCTGGCAAACGATGAGAAGGACTTTACCCTCCTCCCTGGGGGCGACGCTTACTGGCGGCCGGACTGCAAGACGGCCTTGGCCTTCTACGCAACTGGCATCTTGGACGGCCCGAGCTACCCGGAAGTCCTGGTACGGGTTGACCTCGCTACGGGAGGAATCTCCGTGGTGGGCACGCGGCCGTCGGCGTGGTACGGTGACGGGTTCCCCGAGCCCGTCATCGATGGGGCCAATCGTCGGGCAGTAATGCTCGACTGGATCAATGGAGCCGTGCGAATTGTCGAGATGAGCCTCCAAACAGGAGCGATTACTGTTCTTCCCGCTCTCCAGGGTAATTGGTACGACGCCCCAGAGAAGCTGTTGCACTGAGACAGCGGATGTGCGGAGGTCGTGCGCCCGAGGTCTTCTGACCGTCTGCTAAAACGGGCGAGATCTCGGTGAACCCCGCCCGCGAGGCAGGCGCCGTATTCAACCGCGCTCGATCAGCACCGCGGAACCTGACAACTCCAGATTCGCTGGTACGCGAAGGCGAGCTAACGCGATGGAGGATGAAACGAACCACAGACTCGCCCGCGCCGCGCTGCTCGTCCTGGGGATGGCAGCAGGCTCGCCCGGTGCCGCGCGTGCACAGCAGGAACCCGAGTGGACCGTGCTCGCGCGGCGCATCGTACGGAGCTCGGCGCAGGTCAAGCCGGGGGACGTGGTGGTTGTCAACGGCGGCAAGGCCAGCATCCCCGCCATGGAGGCCGTAGCCATCGAGGTCCAGATGGCTGGTGGAATGCCGCAGATCTTCCTGTTCTCCGATCGCGTGACTCGATCCCTCCTCACGGAGGTACCCGAGCAGTACCTCTCCCAGGAGAGGAGGTATTTCTCGAAGTGGATGGAGCCTGCCGACGTCTGGATCAACGTCTTCTCCCCTGACGAGTATTTCGGCCCTCGCGAGGGTGTCGCCGAGGAACGGCTCGCCAAAGTCGACGAGTCGTTCCTGCCGCTTACGGCCGCAATCAATCAGGCTGGGATTCGGTTCGTAACGGTGATGTATCCCACACAGAGGGAGGCGGCACGCAACGGTGTGCCGTACGCCGAGTTCGCCCGCATGCACTAGGATGCGGTGGGAGCGGACTACGCCCAGATCGCCGCACAGGGTGAGGCGCTGAAGCGCGTGCTTTCGGGGGCTAAACGAGTGCGGGTCACCGCCCCTGGCGGCACCGACCTTTCCTTCTCGATCGGAAGTCGGCCGGTCTTCGTGAACGACGGCGTCGTCACCGAGGAAGAGGCCGGGAGGCAAGTGGCCTTTGGGCGTATCGCCTCGCTACCGGGTGGCAGCATCCTGGTCGCGCCAGTAGAGACCTCGGCGAACGGCCCCCTTGTGGTGCCGCGGGACCGCTGCGGAGAGGAGCCAGTGGTCAATGCCACCCTCCGGGTGCAGAACGGAAGGATGCGCGACTTCCGCGCCGAGAGGGGCGGAGAGTGCGTGCATCGGCTGCTGGCCGCGTACTCGGGAGCGAAGGATCGCTTCGGGATATTCAGTATCGGACTCAACCCGCAGCTGCGGGTGCAGGGCGACTTCCGGCCGGAAGATGCCGCGGGGATGGTGGGAATCGGTATCGGCAACAACGAGATAGCCGGTGGCGAGAACCGAACCCCGTCGGAGTGGTGGTTTCCCGTGACCCGCGCTACCGTGGAGGTGGACGGCCGCATGGTCGTGCGGGACGGGCAGCTCGTGCGGTAGACGCGGTATGCGTAGGAGCCGAGCGGTACCGCGCGGCGCGGGGGAGCCCGCTCGATCCCTTGCGCCATATCTCACGCCCAGCTGCGCACGTCATAACACATTGCATCGGGCGGGCCGTCCTATTGGACGGGCTCAAAGCAGGCGAGGATCGAACACGAAATCTCGCGAGGAGACTCCACGTACCCGCGCCATATTGGGGTACCGGGGATTCAGCAGGAGATTCTGCTCCGTGGGAATGACCGCTCACGGCACCCGCACCACGAGCGCCTCCGCTCGGGCAGCCCATTGATCTCCCGAAGCAATACAGGCAGGATGCTCTTCGACAGCGTTCCAATCCTGCGGCAGATCTGAAGCGCGGATCTCCTCGACGGGGCTGTCGTCCGGCACCTCGATCTCGAGAGCTACCAGATCGCGCGGGACATCCTCAATATCCACGTGCACGAGGTACTCGAGAGCGGCAAGCGCTAGGGTCGACGAGGCATATACAACCGGCACCCCCTCAGAATTCCACCGCCCGCCATACAGTCGCGCGCCCTCAGCGTCCAGCATCTGATAGGGTCGCCTCGTGATCCGCCAGATCCGCATCCGAACACGAGCGATCAGCTATAGACGCCGTGCTCGATGCGCCCCAGCACACGCTCGACCATCCGTGCCCCCACGTCACTGCTGAGCAGGTCGAGCGGTCGCGCTCCCTCAAGAGCCCGGTTCGCCTTCCTCATCCAGCGACCCGCCTTCTCTCGTTCGCCAAGCGCATCTTCCGCGCGCGCGATTACCCGTACAACTCGCGTCAGCCGGTCCGACTGCTCAGGGCTGAGGAGCTGCTGCTTCTCCTTGCGATGGGCGAGCGTCCGGCGCGGAAGCACCAACGCGTACAGCTCCCCCGGTGTCAGCAAACCCGACGCAAGCACCTCATTGACCACATGCGTGGGCAATCCCTCATGGATCATCCGGGCAAGGTCGAGTTCCGAACGCACCTCTACAGCGAGTATCTTGGCGCCCCCCAACCTGTCGGCAACGGCCCGCGCAGTCACGGCACTTCCTCCTGGTGGCAGATTGCACAACAAGCATGCGCAGATGCGCGACAAGCGTCAAGGCCGCCCCGTTGTCGGCTTGCAACCCGCCGCGCGTGACCCGAGGTCGGCCACCCAAGTCCCGCTCGCTTGACATCGTTCCCGCCCGGGGCGTAGCTTCCGCCCAGAACCTCATCAGTGCCTCCTTCCCCCCTTCTCCCGGAGGTGTGTATGGCGTCCGCGCCCTCGTACACAACGGACCGCATCCGCAACGTCGTACTCGTCGGGCACGGTGGCACCGGCAAGACGACCCTCATCGACGCCTTCTGCCACACGGCGGGATCCTCGAAGCGCCACGGCTCGACGGATGAAGGCACCGCGCTCACCATGTTCACGCCCGAGGAGATCTCACACGGCATCTCGATGAACTGCTCGGTCGCGTACGCCGAGTGGATGGGCGCCAAGATCAACTTCATCGACACCCCCGGCTACCTCGATTTCGTCGGTGAGACGCGCGCCGGCATCCGCGTGGCGGACAGTGCGATCATGGTGCTCAGCGGGCCCGCGGGCGTCGAGGTGGGCACGAGCCGCGCGTGGGAGTTCGTGCAGGAGCGACATCTGTCGACCATCTTCTTCGTTTCGATGATGGATCGGCAGAACGCCGACTTCGAGCGCGTCTACCAGGACATCAAGGAGAACATCACCGCGAAGGTGATCCCGGTGGAGATCCCCATCGGCAGCGGGGAGGACTTCCGCGGCATCATCAACCTCTTCTCCGAGCGCGCCCACCTCTACAAGAGCGGCACGCAAACCGGCGAGTACGAGGAGCAGGACATCCCCGAAGAGCTGCGGGAGATCGAGCAGAGATACTATCAGGAGCTGATCGAGACCATCGCCGCGACGGACGACACGCTGCTCGAGCACTACCTCGAGGGCGACACCATCACGCGCGACGAGGCGATCCACGCGCTGAAGCAGGCGATGCTCGATGGCGAGCTGTATCCTCTCTTCTGCGGGGCGCCGAACCTCACCTGGGGAGGGCGGGCGCTGCTGAACAAGATCGTCGAGCTCTGTCCCTCCCCGCAGGAGCGGCCGGCGGAGATCGCGCAGGGCCGCGGCGGGCCCGTCGAGCTGCGCAACCTGAACTCCGATCCCTTCTCCGCTCTCGTCTTCAAGACGACCAGCGAGCCGCATGTGGGGGAGCTTTCTTTCTTCCGCATCTTCGGCGGCTCGGTGAGCAACGGCCAGGAGGTGCTCAACACGGCGCGCGGCGTAACCGAAAAGCTCTCGCACCTCTCCATCGCGCAGGGCAGAGAGCGGCTGGAGGTCGAGCAGCTTCGGGCGGGCGACATCGGGGTGGTGGCGAAGCTCAAGGACACCCATACCAACGACACGCTCTCGGCGCCCAGCCATCCACTCACCCTCGACGGCGTGCCATTCCCCGAGCCGGACATCGCGGTGGCGGTCGAGTGTGCCTCACGCGGCGACGAGGACAAGCTCGGCATGGGGCTGAACAAGCTGCACGAGGAGGATCCGACCTTCACGGCGGAGTACAACCCGGAGCTCGGGCAGACGATCGCCCGCGGCACGGGGGAGACGCACATCGAGGTGCAGATCGAGCGGCTCAAACGGAAGTACAACGTCGAGGTAGTCACCAAGGAGCCGAAGATCGCCTACCGCGAGACGATCCGTGCAGAGGCGGAGGCGCAGGGACGGCACAAGAAGCAGAGCGGCGGCCGCGGGCAGTTCGGGGACTGCCACGTACGCCTCCGGCCCGTGCCGCGGGGGGAGGGCTACCGCTTCACCGACGCGATCGTGGGAGGCGTGATCCCGGGCAAGTACGTGCCCGCGGTGGACAGGGGAGTCCAGGAGGCGGCGCAGCGCGGCATCCTCGCCGGGTACCCGGTGGTCGATTTCGAGGCGCAGTGCTATTTCGGCAGCTACCACAGCGTCGACTCCTCCGAGATGGCCTTCAAGATCGCCGGCTCGATCGCCTTCCAGAACGCGGCGCAGAAGGCGAACCCGGTAATCCTCGAGCCGGTCATGCTGGTCGAGGTGGTCACACCGGCGGAGTTCATGGGCGACGTGATGGGGGACCTCAGCTCGCGGCGAGGCAAGATCCTGGGGATCGAGGATGCCGGCCGCAACCAGAAGGTGCGCGCCCTGGTTCCGCAGGCGGAGCTCTACAAGTATTCGACGGCGCTGCGCAGCCTCACGCAGGGACGCGCGATCCACACGCGGCAGTTCCACAGCTACGAGGATGTCCCCTCGCACGAGGTGCCGAAGGTGGTCGAGAAGGCGCAGAAGGAGCGCGAGGAGCTGGCGGCGGCGCGGTAGCTGTCGGCGACGCCCGGCTCCGGACTACATCCCCCTCTCCCGCGTGCGGGAGAGGGGGAAATTCGCAGTAGACTCTTCCGGTTAGCGTATGCAGGACGAGCAGTGGGTCGTTCACAAGTTCGGCGGCACCAGCCTGGCGAGCGCGGAGCGCTACCGCCGCGTCGCCGCGATCATCGAGGCGCGCCCGGAGCGGCGGCGGGCCGCGGTGGTTTCGGCCATGAGCGGCGTCACCGATGCGCTCATCCGCGCCGTCGAGCTGGCGAGCCAGCGCGACGAGGGGTACGTGGCGCTGCTCGGTGAGCTGGAGTGGCGCCACCGCGAGGCCGCGGTGGAGCTCCTGCCAGAGGAGCCGCGCGAGCGCTTCCTGGCGCGCCTCGGGCAGGACTTCGCCGATCTCGCCGACGTGCTGCGGGCGAGCTGGCTGCTGCGCGGCTACTCGCGTGAGGTGGTGGAGCTGGTCTCCGGGCACGGAGAGGTGTGGTCGGCGCAGCTACTCGCCGGCCTCCTGACGGCGCAGGGTAGGGACGCGGTGTGGCTGGATGCGCGCGAGGTGCTGGTGGTGGAGGCCGACGCGACGCCGCCGGCTGTGGCGTGGGCGGCCTCGGCCGACCTGCTCGCCTCGTGGCGCACGTCGCTTCCGGGCGAGCCGGAGATGCTGGTGATCACCGGATTCGTCGCCCGCACCCCGGCCGGCGTGCCGACCACCCTCGGCCGGAACGGCAGCGACTACTCCGCCTCGATCTTCGGCGCGCTCCTGGGCGCGAACGAGATCCACATCTGGACCGATGTGGACGGGGTGATGAGCGCTAACCCGCGCCTGGTGCCCGACGCCGCGCTGCTGGAGGAGCTCTCCTACCAGGAGGCGATGGAGCTCGCCTACTTCGGCGCCAAGGTAATCCATCCGAGCACCATGGCGCCCGCCGTCGAGCACTCGATCCCGATCTACATCCGCAACACCTTCAATCCGGAGCATCCCGGCACGCGCATCCACCTGCGCGGCGCCTCCGACTTCGCGGTGAAGGGTTTCGCCACCGTCGAGGGGGTGGCGCTTGTCAACGTCGAGGGCACCGGGATGATCGGCGTGCCGGGGACGGCGCACCGTCTCTTCGGGGCGCTGCGCGAGATCGGCGTCTCGGTGGTGATGATCTCCCAGGCGAGCTCGGAGCACTCGATCTGCTTCGCCGTTCCGGCCGGGACGGCCGCGCGAGTGAGGGAGGCGATCGAGCGCGCCTTCTTCGCGGAGCGGCACCATGGCCAGATCCAGAAGATCGAGATCACCGAGGAGTGCAGCATCCTGGCGGTCGTCGGTGACCGGATGGCCGGCCACCCCGGCGTCGCCGCGAAGTTCTTCGGAGCGGTTGGCAGGGCCGGGGTCAACATCCGCGCGATCGCGCAGGGCTCATCCGAGCGCAACATCTCGGTGGTGATCGATAGCGCCGAGACCACGCGCGCTCTCCGCGCCGTCCACTCGGGCTTCTACCTCTCGCCGCAGACGCTCTCCATCGGATTGATCGGGCCCGGCACCGTCGGCGGCGTGCTGCTCGACCAGCTCGGCGAGCAGGCGGAGCGGCTCAAGGAGGAGTTCAACCTCGACCTGCGGGTGCGCGGCATTCTCGGCTCCTCACGCATGCTGCTCGCGTCGCGGGAGGTCGAGCTGCGCGCCTGGCGGGAGCAGCTGGAGCGGGAGACGGTCGCGCCGGATCTCGATGCATTCGTCGCGCACGTGCACGCGGACCACCTGCCGCACGCGGTGCTGATCGACTGCACGGCGCAGGAGCACATCGCGGCGCGCTATGCAGAGTGGCTGGCGAGGGGGATCCACGTCATCACCCCGAACAAGAAGGCAAATACCGGCTCCCTCGCCGACTACCGGCGTCTGCGTGGCGCGGGCCGCGAGGGCGGGGCCTATTACCTCTACGAGACCACCGTGGGGGCGGGGCTGCCGATCATCCAGACGCTGCGGGACCTGATCCGCACCGGCGACCGGGTGGTCGAGATCGAGGGCATTCTCTCCGGCACCCTCTCCTACCTCTTTAACGCCTTCGACGGCAGTCGCGACTTCTCCGAGATCCTGGTCGACGCGAAGGCGAAGGGCTACACCGAGCCCGATCCGCGCGAGGATCTCTCCGGGACGGACGTGGCACGGAAGGTGGTGATCCTCGCGCGCGAGATGGGGCTGTCGCTCGAGCTCGAGGACGTGGTAGTGGATGGGCTGGTAGCGCCCGAGCTTCACCGCGGTACGGTGGCGGAGTTCCTCGCGACGCTACCGGAGCACGACGCTGGGATGATGGAGCTGCTCGAAAGTGCGCGGCAGAAGGGGCAGGTGCTGCGCTTTGTCGGCAGGGTCGATGCGGAGGGAAGCGCGAGCGTGCGGCTGCGGCGCTACCCGACGACGCACGCCTTCGCGCGGATCCACCTGACGGACAACGTGGTGCAGTTCCGCACCGAGCGTTACCGCGAGAACCCGCTGATCGTGCAGGGCCCGGGCGCGGGACCGGAAGTCACCGCCGGCGGGATCTTCGCCGACCTGCTGCGGCTCGCCTCCTACCTCGGAGCCCCTCAATGACCCCGGAGCACACCTCCGTCACCGCATTCGCCCCCGCCACGGTCGGCAACGTCGCGGTAGGCTTCGACATCCTCGGCCACGCGCTCGACGCCGTCGGCGATCGCGTCACCCTGCGGCGCATCGGCGAGCCGATGGTACGCATCGCCTCCATCGGCGGCAGCGTCGAGCCGCTGCCGACGAATTCCGCGGCGAACACCGCCACCGCCGGGCTGGTGCGCCTGATAGAGGACCACCGGCTCCCCTTCGGCTTCGAGGTCACGCTCGAGAAGGGGATCCCGATCAGCTCCGGGATGGGGGGCTCGGCGGCCTCTGCGGTCGGGGCGGCGGTGGCGGCGAACGCCTTTCTCGCCTCCCCACTCCCGCCGGAGCGGCTCCTCTCCTACGCACTGGTCGGTGAGGCGGTGGCGAGCGGCTCCCGCCATGGCGACAACCTGGCGCCCTGCCTGCTCGGCGGGTTGGTGCTCGTGCGCTCGCTCGAGCCGGCGGATCTCGTGCGGATCCCGGTGCCCGCCACGATCCGGTGTGTGCTGGTTCACCCGCGCCTGCGGGTGGAGACGCGCACCGCACGCCAGGTGCTCCCGCGGGAGGTGCCGCTGCACAGCTCCATCGAGCAGTCCGCCAACCTCGCCGGATTTCTCGCCGGCTGCTACAGCGGAGATTTAGAGCTGATCCACCGTTCGCTGAGCGACGTCCTGGTGGAGCCGCACCGCCAGGCGCTGGTGCCCGGATTCCAGGGGGTCAAGCGCGCGGCGATGCAGAGCGGCGCGCTCGGCTGCTCCCTCTCGGGAGCGGGCCCCAGCCTCTTCGCCTGGTGCGCGGACGAGGAGGTCGGCCGCGAGGTGTGCGACCGCATGATCGATGCGTTCGCGGCCGAGGGAATCGCGGCCGAGGGCTGGATCTCCCGGATCGACGTGCCAGGCGCGCGGGTGGTCGAGACGGCATGAAGTTCATCAGCACGCGGGACCCGGAGCATCGCGCCACCCTCTCGGCAGCGATCGAGCGCGGGATCGCGCCGGACGGCGGTCTCTACGTCCCGGAGCGCTTCCCGCTGCTCATCGAGGAGGATCTCGAGGACCCGGACACCCTCTCCGAGCTGGGGGTGCAGCTTCTGGCTCCCTTCTTCGCGGGAGACCCGCTGGAGGCTGAGCTGCGGGCGATCTGCCGCGAGGCATTCGATTTCCCCATTCCACTGCGGCCGCTGCAGAGTCGCACCGCCGTGCTCGAGCTCTTCCACGGCCCCACCGCCGCCTTCAAGGATGTCGGCGCCCGCTTCCTCGCCGCCTGCATCGCGCGGCTGAACCAAGATGTGGAGCGTCCGCTGACGGTGCTGGTCGCCACCTCCGGCGACACGGGCGGCGCGGTCGCCGCCGCCTTCCACGCCCGGCCCGGGGTGGAGGTGGTGGTGCTCTACCCGCGCGGGATGGTTTCGCCGCGTCAGGAGAAGCAGCTGACCTGCTGGGGCGGCAACGTCACCGCTCTGCGGGTGGCCGGCGACTTCGACGTCTGTCAGCGGCTGGTGAAAGAGGCCTTCTCCGACCCCGAGCTGCGGGAGCGGCGGCGGCTCACGTCGGCGAACAGCATCAACGTCGGCCGGCTCCTGCCGCAGATGATCTACTACGCCGCGGCCAGCCTGCGCTATCGGCGCCGGCAGGGCCTCGAGCCCGGCTTCATCATCCCGACCGGCAACCTCGGCAACGCGGTCGCCTGCCTATGGGCGCGGGCGATGGGGCTGCCGATCCGCGAGGTGGTGCTGGCGGTGAACGCCAACCGCTCGATCCCCGCCTTCCTGGAGAGCGGCCGCTGGGCGCCGGAGGCGACGGTGACGACGCTCGCCTCCGCGATGGACGTCGGCAATCCGAGCAACATGGAGCGCGTGCAGCACCTTTTTCCCAGCATGGTGGAGGTACGGGCGAAGCTGCGCGCCTTTTCAGTCGGCGACGCGGAGATCCGGGAGCAGATCCGCAGCGGTCCTCAGCGGTGGGGCGAGGTGTGGGACCCGCACACCGCCACCGCCGCCGCCGTGCGCGAGCGCCTCGATACCGAGGACTGGATCCTGGTGGCCACCGCGCACCCCGCGAAGTTCGAGCAGGTCGTCGAGCCGCTGATCGGAAGCGAGGTGCCGCCCCCGCCGGAGCTGGCGGCGCTGCTTGAGCGCCCCTCGTACGCAGGGGACCTCGTACCCACCCTCGACGCTCTGCGAGCGGCCCTCACGTGATCGGCTGGATCCTCCGTCCCATGCAGAAGAATCTACGGCTTCTTCCCCTCTTTCTCGCGCTGCCGTTGTTCGCCTGCCGAGGCGAGCCCGAGGCCGCGTTCCAGGTCGGGGAGGTCGGCTTTCCGGCGGAGCAGATGTCGGGGCTCTCCGCCGAGCAGCTCCACACGCTGGCCGATCTGACGGCATTCCTGCAGGCGGTGGCGCGCGACGCCACCGGGGAGCTCGGCCAGCCGATCGTCGAGAGAGAGGCGGAGCGCGCGCGTCTCGCCGCGCTACCCGCCCACCTCGCGGCTGAGGAGATGGGCCTGGGTGAGGAGGCGCTTCGCGCCGCGTACGAGGCGGCGCCGGAGTGGGAGCTGGAGGTCCGCCACGTCGTGCGGCTGGTCCCCCGCTGGGCCTCGGCGGCCGAACGGCAGGAGGCGCGGCAGGTCATCGAAGGGGTCCAGCGGCGCGCGGCGGCAGGGGAGGATTTCGCCGCGCTCGCGGGGGAGCTCAGCGAGGAGCCTGGCGCCGCGGAGCGGGGCGGTCTCCTGCAGCCGGGCCGGCAGGGAAGCTGGGTGCCCCCCTTCTGGGATGCGGCGCTGGCGCTGCAGCCCGGCGAGACGAGGCCGGTGGTGGAGACGGAGTACGGCTACCATGTGCTGAAGCTGGAAGCGCGCCGTCCGGTCCCCTTCCCGGAGGCGCATCGCGCCCGCATCCGCGCGCGCCTCGTGCCTGAGCCGCGCGCCCGCGCCGCGATGGAGCGCTGGGTTGCCGAGCAGTCGGGGGAGCTGGTGCTCGAGCCACCCGCAATGGCGGCTGCGCGGCGGCACCTCGGCACGGGGAGCATGCCCGACACCCTGATCCTCGCCCGCTGGACTGGCGGGGAGTACAGCGCGTGGGAGCTGGCGCTGTACCGCGCGTCGCTGGAGCCGGAGGCGCGGACGCAGCTGGACGCAGCGGACGATTCGGGCTTCGGCTGGCGTGTCGAGAGCGGCGCGCGGGAGGCGATGTGGTCGCAACAAGCCGGTGAGATGGGCGTCGAGCAACCGCCTGACGCCACGGCGGGGGCGGAGCGCGGCTGGGAGCAGCGCGCGGCTCTCCTGGCGCGCGCGGTGGGAGCACGAGCGGGGATGCGGGCGGAGGAGATCCGCTCGACGGCGCTGCGCGCGCTCGGCGGCACCGGTCAGGAGCTGCGGATCGCGCGGCAGGAGCTGTTCGGCCTGCGACCACTGCTGCGTCGCTTCTATCCTGTCTCCGGTGCCGCTGCACCCGCTCCACCCTCCTCCGCAGCAGCGAGCAGCTCGGACGCCCGGTAGAGGGAGAGCACCGGGTAACCCGCCGCCTCGATTGCCTCACGTCCGCCCGACTCGCGGTCCACCAGCGCCAGCACCGCCAGCACCTCGCCCTCCTCCGCCCGCACCGCCTCACAAGCCCGTAG
>JBPCIT010000018.1:0-11178 GCA_051006015.1 Longimicrobiaceae bacterium | reverse complement strand
ACTCGGAGGACAACCGTCCATGGCCATTCGCTCGTTCGGGGTTCGTGCAGGAAGGCAGGCGGCGCGCCAGGCATTTCGGGCCGGCGCGACGCTGGCGCTTCTCGGCGGTGCCGTGCCGCTGGCGGCGCAGACCGATTATTACAACACCGACGCCGGTCGCCCGGTGCGGATCGAGGACGCCTACCCGGTAGAGCGCTACGCCTTCGAGGCCCAGGTCGCGCCGCTGCGGCTGCTCCGCACCGACGGGGGTGAGTACCACTGGGAGATCGAGCCGGAGCTCGCCTACGGAATTCTACCGCGTACACATGTAGAGGTGGGTCTGCCGCTGCTTTTCTCGGATGGCGAGGACGGCCGGAACCGGTTCGCGGTGGGTGGAATCGATCTGAAAGTGTTCCACAACTTGAACGTGGAGACCCGCACTCTGCCCGCCTTCGCGGTGGCCGCCGACGTGCTCTTCCCCGTCGGCAGCGGCGCGCCGGACCGCATCTATCCATCGGTCACCGGGATCGCGACGCGGACCTTCCGGCTGGCGCGCGTCCACGTGAACGGGCAGTACACCCTCGGCTCCACGCCGGACGCGGAGGTGCAGGTGGGCGAGGCGTCGCGCTGGCTGGCCGGGGTGGCGGTGGATCGCACCTTTCCGCTCCAGGCCGCACTGCTGATCGGCGACGTGTACGCCGAGCGGCCGCTGCACGCGGGCGAGGCGCTGCGCTGGACGGTGGAGGCGGGAGGGCGCTACCAGCTCGACCCCTTCTTCGCGCTGGACGCCGGCATCGGGCGTCACCTCACCGGCGACGAGCAGGGGTGGTTCCTCACCCTCGGCGCCGCGCGCGCCTTCGCCGTACGGTCCCTGATGCGTGTCCGATAACCAGAGGAATACGATGAAACTGAAATACTTCAGCGCACGCGCGGCCATGGGCGCCGCCGCAATCGCTCTCGCCATCGGGCTCGCTCCCGCACCGTCCCGGGCGCAGTGGGTGCAGCAGAACGAGCAGTTCTACCTGCCCGCCAAGCACAACTGGGTCTTTCGGCAGAACTTCTCC
This sequence comes from Longimicrobiaceae bacterium, assembly GCA_051006015.1. Taxonomy (GTDB): domain Bacteria; phylum Gemmatimonadota; class Gemmatimonadetes; order Longimicrobiales; family Longimicrobiaceae; genus JBPCIT01. The sequence continues at coordinate 10,135 of JBPCIT010000018.1, read as the reverse complement.
GGCGCGGACCGGCTCTTCAACGCCTTCGACTACGGGCACGCCATCCTCTACGAGGAGCTGTACACCCGGCCGGATGGGCCAGTATCGCGCTTGGAAGAAACGCAGTACAACTTCCTGACGCAGCGGCTGCTCCGGCGGCCGCCGCGCGTGCCGCTGGAGGAGGGCGCGATCGAGATCGCCTACGTGAAGCTCGCGCCCGAAGCGAAGTTGATGTTCCACTGGGCGCACATCCTCCACCGGCAGCTTTACGACGTCCTCGCCGACGAGCGGCTTTCCGAAGCGGAAAAGGACGCGGCGGTGGCCGAGGTGGTGGCCTACTACAAGACCCGGCCGGATCTGGCCTTCAGCTCGGTGCCAAAGAGCATGGACATCATGGACGGCCACTACTACTCGCTGGCCTTCCGCGAGCGCTACCCGAAGTTTAACGGGCTGATCTGGGCGTACCACTGGCTCCAGGTGGGGCTTTACGAGCCGCTCCTGCTCAATAGCGACGTGGCCGGCCGCACCAAGGGCGTGAACGCCACCGTCGGGCGCTTCTGGCAGATGCTGGAGAACGCCCCCGAGACCATGCCGTACCTGATGCCGATGACGGCGGGCGTGGCGCCCGCGTTCGCCGCGCGCTACCCGGAGGCGTCGATCATCTTCGACAACCTGCACATGATGCACGACGTGATCTCCGACATCCTGGCCTCGCCGGAAGTACCGCGGAACCGGAAGCGGGCGGAGATCCTGAAGGCCGCGGCCATGTTCCGGGACGATACCTCGTACGCGATACCGGTGGACGAGTGGCGGATGATGGGCGAGATGATGGGCGTCCACAATATGGGCGGCGTGGCTTCCGGATTCATCCCGGAGTTACCCACCCCGACGGTGCCGCGCGGGATGTCGATGGCCGGGATGGACCACTCGCAGATGGACCATGGACAGATGCAGCACGACCAGACGCAGGGTCACGAGGGCCACATGATGCCCGGTGCACAGCCCGCGGCCGGTCATGAAGGGCACCGGATGCAGGGAATGGACGGGATGAACATGGAGATGCACCGCTCCATGGAATTCATCGTGCGGCTCCTCTCCGACCCGCAGATCGAAGCGAAAATCCACGCGGACCCGCGGCTGCACCAGCTCTGGGCCGACCCCGAGGTGCAGCGCCACCTGCAGATGATGCGGCAGATGCACGGCACGCCGGCCGCGGAGCACGAGGACCACGGCGCGCAGCCGGCACCGCAACGTTCCCGCGAGCCGCCGCCGCAGCCGCAGCAGCCGCGTGGCCAACCGCACCGGCATTGAGTGGACGAGGCGGGTGCGTGAGCAGTCGTTCGTGCACCCGCCCGCCGCCCATCCGAACCCACGGAAGATGATTGCTATGAAGAGCCAACTGCTAGGAACACTCGCCGTCGCGGGCTTGGCGCTTGGAGCCTGCTCCCCCGGCGACCGAACTGCGGCGGACGCGGACCCGCCCCTCCCGGCGGAGGTCGCCGGAGCCGCCGCCGCGCCCGCGGCGGACCCCCACGCCGCCCACACCGCACCCTCGGTGGATCATGCCGCTCATGGCGCCGCTGCGGCCGGAGATCCGGTGCACGCGGGCCACTCGCCGCCGGCGCAGACCGCGGCTCATGCGGGACATACCCCGACCGCGGCGCCACACGCGGGCCATGCGGCGCCTGCCGCGGGCCGGGTACCGCAGGCCCATGTAGGACACGCCGCGGTGCCGGCCGCCGAAGCGGCCACTATGGCGCAGAGCGGAATCGCGGCGCTGGTCGCGGCGCTGCTGGAGGACCCGGACGTGCGGCAGCACGTGCAGCAGGATCCCGAGCTGCGCGAGATGTGGAGCGACGCCGCCGTGCGCGGCCCCGTGGAGAACGCGCCGGGGATGATGGCGGCGATGCAGCGGCTGATGGAGCTTACGCGAGGGCTGGTCTCCGATCCCGCGGTACAGGCGCGCATCGAAGCCGATCCGGAGCTGCGGGCCCTCTGGGCCGATCCCGGCACCCGCCGGCGGGTGCTCGGAACACCGCCCCTTGATCCCTGACACCAGCACGGCATCGAGCGTGGACTTTCACCCTTTCTGGCAGCGCACTTCCATTGGCGTCCCGTGGTCGCGGCTCGCGGCCGGGCTCGCGCTCGGCATGGCGCTGCTCGCCGCCTGGCCGGCCGCGCTGGCCGCGCACCAGCGGCTGGTGAGTTCCGAGCCCACGCGTGACGCCCACCTTTCCACCGCCCCGAGGGAGCTGCGGCTCGTCTTCTACGAGCCGGTCGAGCTGACCTTCACCCGGGTCGAGCTGTTCGGCCCCGGCAACACCTCAGTCGCGCTCGGCCGGGCGCGGCTCGCTCCGGACTCCGCGCGCGTGGTGATCGTGCCGATCGACGGACCGCTCATCGCGGGGACGTATAGGGTGCAGTGGCGCGGTGCGGGCGCCGACGGTCACCCGGTGCGTGGCGAGTTCGCCTTCACCATCGCTCCGGGTGCGAGCGGTCTTGCCGCGGCGCCAGTCACCCCGCCGCCCGCCGGCGAGGCGGCCGGGCAGATCACGGCGCCGGGTCGCGAGGCGCCGCCCGCAGGGCACCACCCCGCTGCGTCGCTGCCGCAGGGGCCGGGCTTTGGCGCCGAGTCGCCCGCCTACGTGGCGGTGCGGTGGCTCACCTTTCTCGGGCTGCTGGGGGTGATCGGAGCAGTGGTGTTCCGGCTGGTAGTGCTCCGGATCGTGCGGCGCCAGCGGCGGCCGGAGGGGGTGGAGCTGATCGGCGGCGCCGCGCTCCGTGCGGCGCGGCTCGGGGCGGGTTTCGCGCTGCTGCTGGCGCTGGCCACGGGGGTCCGGCTCTACGCACAGTCGTATGCGATGCACGGTGCGGAGGACACGCTCAACGCGGAGTTCCTCGGGGCGATGCTGACGCGTACCGTATGGGGGTGGGGGTGGATGCTCCAGGCCGCCGCGGCCATGGTCGCGCTCGGCGGGTTCCTGCTCGCCCGGCGGCGGCACCGCGCCGGGTGGGCGCTGGCCGCGCTCGGTGCTCTGGCGCTCGCCTTCACCCCCGGCCTCTCCGGCCACGCCGCGGCTACGCCGGGCCGCGCCACGCTCGCCGTGCTCGCCGACGCGGTCCACATCCTGGGGGCGGGCGGCTGGCTGGGCAGTCTCCTGGTGCTTCTCGCCGCGGGGATCCCCGCGGCGCGGCGGTTGGGCGAGGGGCGGCGGGGTGAGGGGGTTGCCGCCCTGGTCGCCGCCTTCTCTCCCACCGCGCTACTTTTCGCGGGCATTCTGGTCGCCACCGGCGTCTTCGCCGCCTGGCTGCACCTGGGGCCGGTGCAGAACCTCTGGCAGTCCGAGTACGGCCGCACGCTGCTGCTCAAGGTCGGTGTCCTCATGCTCGTCTTCGGGACCGGCGCCTACAACTTCCTGCGCGTCATGCCCGCACTCGGGAGCGACACCGGCACCCGTCGGCTGCGCCGCTCCGCCGGCTTCGAGCTCGCCGTCGGCGCGGTGGTCCTCGCGGTCACGGCAGTGCTGGTCGCGACATCCCCCCCGGTGGAGATGGGGGGGGTGGCAGAGCATACGGAGGCCGCGGTTTCAGCGTTTTAGGCTGACTAAAATGTAGGCAAGCTTCTTGCGGCGCCGTAGCCCTTCGAGCGGCATCACTCGGATTACCGGTGAAGCCGGCCGCGAACTTCCTGTCAATCCGATCCCGGAGTACACGATGGACCACGTACAGCAGATGCTCGACACCCATCCGCGCCCCTCGCAGGCAGACCGCTCGGCGCTCGTCGAGTGCATCCAGGCGTGTTACGACTGCGCGCAGACCTGCACCGCCTGCGCCGACGCCTGCCTCGGAGAGCAACGGGTCCAGGAGCTGGTCCGCTGCATCCGGCTGAACCTCGACTGCTTCGACGTATGCGTGACCACCGGCAACCTGCTCTCTCGCCAGACGGAGGCCGAGTGGAGTCTCCTGCGCAAACAGCTGGAAGCGTGCGCGGAGGCGTGTCGCGCCTGCGGCAAGGAGTGTGAGGGGCATGCGCAGCACATGAACATGGAGCACTGCCGCGTGTGTGCGGAGTCCTGCCGCCGTTGCGAGGAAGCGTGCAGCCGCCTTCTGCAGACGGCCTGATCGGGGGAAGCTGCACCGCCTGCCGAGCGACATCGCGTTCGCGCGGGCGGTGCCGAGCGCTGAGCGCCGCCACCCCGCCACGTTCGGCATCTGGAACCGACGGCCACGCAGGGACCTTCAACCTCGCTTCGCTGATCTGTGGATATATCCTACAAACGCTTCGCCGCCATGATCGCCACCTCCACCGTGGTGATGTTCGGCCTGATGTATTCGACGGCGTACCGGCTCGACCACGTGTGGTGGAGCCAGACCCGCTTCTGGATGGCGCTGTTCATGGGCGCCGCCATGGCGGTCATCATGCTGGGGTTCATGCTCGGCATGTACTCCGACAAGAAAAGGAACGCGGCTATCTTCGCGGGTAGCGCGATCGTTTTCGCCGCCGCCCTCTTCCTGGTGCGCAGCCAGGAGACCGTCGGTGACGTCGCCTGGATGAAGGCGATGATCCCGCACCATTCCATCGCTATCCTCACGAGTGAGCGGGCCAGGATCTCCGATCCCCGCGTGCGAAAGCTGGCGGACGAGATCATCCAGTCCCAGCGCCAGGAGATCGCCGAGATGGAGGCGCTGATCGCGGACCTCGGGAACAACTAGCGGCGCCGGGAGGTCCGAGATCCGGCGCGAGTTCGCGCGAAACTGACGTAGTCCATCGAGCTTCACCTCCCACCGGAAGGCTATCTTGAAGCACTTCATCCGCTCCCGCTTCTCCCGCATGGCGGCCGGGGTTGCGGTCCTCCTCGGGACGGCCGCGACGCTCTCCGCCCACGACTTCTGGCTCGTTCCCAACGCATTCGTGATCGCGCCCGGGGGTGACCTTGAGGTTCGGGGCCAGACCAGCAGCCGTTTCCCGACCAGCGAGTCGGCGGTCGCCCTTGCCCGTATCACCGACGCACGGCTGATCGATGCGGCGGGGGAGGCCCCTCTCCGCGGTCTCTCCCACGCGGGCGAGTCGCTGTTGATCCGCGAACGCCCCCGGTCTTCCGGCCAGAAGGTGGTCGCGGTCGCTCTGCGGCCCACCTCGGTGCGCGAGTCGCCGGAAAGCTTCCGACGCTACCTCGTGCTGGAGGGCGCGCCGGAGGCGTTGGAGCGCTACGAGCGGGAGGGCAAGCTTCCCACGGACAGTATCACCCGGCGTTACGCCAAGTACGCGAAGACGATCGTCGAGGTGGGCCGGAACGGTCCCCGCGCCTTTTCCCGGACGGCCGGTCATCCATTGGAGTTCGTCCCGCTCGAAGATCCCTCAGCGCTCGAGCCAGGCGATACCTTCGCGGGCCGTCTGCTGTACCGGGGTGATCCGCTGGCGGGAGCCAGGATACATGCCAGCGGGGTCCCCATGGAGCCGGGGCTGGATCCGGAGGCGGCAGCTCGACAGGCCGTTGAGGTGGAGACCGAGACCGACGCCCAGGGAATCGTCCGGTTCCCCGTTCGGAGCGCCGGCCTCTGGAACGTGCGTACCCTTCACATCCTTCCCGCGGAGCCCGGCTCGGGCGCCGATTGGGACGTGCACTGGGCGACGCTGGTCGTCGGGGTGGGGCCGGCCGCGACGAGTCACCCCCGTACCCCCGTCGAAGCGCCTCGGGTCCTGGGAGCCCCGGCACCGGGAGGTGTCCAGGATGACTCCGCGGCCGTGGTGAGCGCGGTCGACCAGTACCACCGCGCCCTGGCCAGCGGCGACTCCGCTGCCGTGCTACGCCTGCTCGTTCCCGATGCCATCATCCTGGAAAGCGGAGGAGTGGAGACGCGCGCGGAGTACCTCTCGCACCATCTGCCGGGTGACATCGCTTTTGCCCGGGCCGTGCCGCGGGAGCGGGGACCGATTCGGGTCGTGGTGCGCGGTGACGTGGCGTGGGCGACATCCACCAGCACCTCGCGAGGTGAATACCGGGGGCGCGCGATCAACTCCGCGGGTGCCGAGCTGATGGTGCTCACGCGTACGCCGGAGGGGTGGAAGATCTCCGCCATTCACTGGTCTTCGCGGGCGCTGCGGTCCTGATGAAAGAGCGCTTGCAAGCGAGCCACGCCGGGAAGTGACCCCGCGCGGCCCGGGGGACGATCATCCGACGGGGATCAAACAAGCCCCTCCACCCGGTCCTCCGCGCGCATCCGGGCGAGCGCCTCGGGCGCGATCAATCCAGTTCCGGGGGCGTGCTCGGCGGCTTCGGTCTTTTCCCGCACCCACCGCCCCGGGTCCACCGCCACGGCTACCATGGCGTCCTCGCACCCAACGCGCGCCTTCGCGAACACGTCGTCGCCCCGGGGCCGCCTCGACGGCGAGGTGCCGCTCGACACCGCCGCCCCGGATCAAGTCCGGGGCAGACGCGGGTGTATGCGCGCCGGCGCCGTTCCCGTGGTTGAGTGAGAAGCTCACATCTCCATATCGCCCATCATCCCCCGGTGCATTTCCATCAGCCTCGTAACGCGGGCGTGATGGGCGGGCATCAAAGCCCGCATCTCATCCATGTTCATCTCCGGCATCCGGACCAGATCCTGGCGGAGCGAGTCCACGGTGGCGTTCCACCGCCCGTCTGCGGCCATGTTCATGTCGCGCATTTCCCGGTTGAATCGGGCGATCATGTTGGCCGTCATCTGCCGGTGCATGGGCATCATCGCTCCCAGGCTGTCGCCGCTCGCCCCCTCCATCATCTGCATGTGGGATTGCATCTGCTCCATCATACCCCCGCCCTGCATTCCGGACATCCCCTGCATGGGCATCCCCTGCATCCCCCCGGACATCGCTCCGGTGGACTCTTCCCTCATCGGCGGATCGCCCGCTTCTTCCGCGGAGCGCCCGCACGCGGCGAGAAGGACCAGTGTCAGAACGAGCGCGGATCGGCGAAACATCGTGTTCATGGTCGTGCCTCCGTTAGGGTGATCAGACGCTGGCGCCGGCAAGCTCCTTGCCCGGCGCTTCGCTCCCGGCGAGGGATTTCTCCCGCCGATGTAGCATGTCGACTTCCTTCTCCTTCCATAGGGAATAAACCACCGGGATCACGATGAGCGTCAGGAGAAGGCTGCTCACCATCCCCCCCACCATGGGGGCGGCGATCCGCTTCATTATGTCGGCCCCGGCGCCAGCACCCCACATGATCGGGAGCAAACCGGCGATGGTCGCCGTCACCGTCATCAGCTTCGGCCGCACGCGCTCGACCGCGCCGTGCTCGACGGCTGCATCCACGTCCGCCCGGCCGCGGAGGAGCCCCCGCCTGCCGCGCTCCTCGTACGCCTGGTCGAGGTAGACGAGCATGACCACCCCAGTCTCCGCCGCCAGCCCCGCGAGGGCGATGAAGCCGATGGCGACGGCGACGCTCAGGTTGTAGTCGAGGAGCCATATCAGCCAAACACCGCCCACCAGGGCGAAGGGGAGGGAAAGCATGACGATGGCGCTTTCGGCCACGCTGCCGAACTGCAGGTAAAGCAGCAGGAAGATGATCGCCAGGGTGATCGGCACCACCACGCGCAGCTTTCTCCCGGCCCGCTCCATGGCTTCGAACTGCCCGGACCACTCCAGGCGGTATCCCGAAGGGAGTACGAGCCTATCTTCGAGCAGCTGCCTGGCGTCGGCGACATAGCTCCCGATATCCCGGTCGCGCACGTCGACGTAGACGATGTTGTTCAGATATGCGTTCTCGGATTTGATCAGGGGAGAGCCCCGCACCACCCGGGTTCGGGCGAGCTCCCCGAGGGCTACCTGCGCGCCCGACGGGGTGGCGACCAGGACGTTGCGGATCGCCTCCGGACTGTCGCGCAGCGCGCGCGGATAGCGCACCAGCACTCCGTACCGCTCGCGCCCCTCGATGACCTGCCCCGCCGGCATCCCACCCACGGCGGCCATCATCGCCATCTGCACGTCGTCCGTGGTCAGTCCGTAGCGGGCCGCGGCCTCCCGGTTCACATCGATGTCGAGGTAGCGCCCGCCGAGCGCCCGCTCTGCGAAGACGGAGCCGGTCCCCTCCACCTGCGGGAGGAGACCCTCGATCTGCTTGCCGATCCGGTCCAGGATGACCAGGTCGGGCCCGAAGATCTTGATCCCCACCGGTGTCTTGATCCCGGTGGCAAGCATGTCCAGCCGGTTCTTGATCGGCATGGACCACATGTTGGCGACCCCCGGCGTTTTCACGGTGGCGTTCATCTCCGTCTGGATCGAATCGAAGGTGACCCCTTCGCGCCACTCGTCCTCGGGCTTGAGAATGGCGATGGACTCGATCATCGACATGGGCGCCATGTCGGTCGCGCTCTCCGCGCGGCCGATCTTGCCGAGCACCATCTCCACCTCGGGGATACTCGCCATGGCGGCGTCCCGCTGCTGGAGGATCTGCTTGGCCTGCGCGGTGCCCACGCCCGGGAAGAGCGAGGGCATGTCCATGATGCTTCCCTCGTTCAGGGGCGGCATAAACTCGCTGCCGAGCTGTTTCCAGGGGATAATCGTGACCGCTAGAACCGCGACGGCGACCCCGATGGTCGGCCAGCGGAAACGGAACACGAAGTGGATCACCGGCCGGTAGACCCGGATCAGAAACCGGTTCATCGGGTTCGCCGCCTCGGGCTTCACCCCTTTGCGGATGAAGAGCCCCATCATCACCGGGACCAGGGTGATGGAGAGCAGCGCGGCGGCCGCCATGGAGAGGGTTTTGGTCCAGGCCAGCGGCTGGAAGAGCCGCCCCTCCTGCGCTTCCAGCGCGAAGACCGGAAGAAAGCTGAGGGTGATGATGAGCAGCGACGTGAAGAGGGCCGGCCCCACCTCCTTGGAAGAATCCGCGACCAGCTCCCAGTGCCCCCGTGGACGTCCCTCCCGCTCGTTCCGCTCCATGTGCTTGTGCAGGTTCTCGACCATTACGATCGCGGCGTCGATCATTACCCCGATGGCGATCGCGATCCCGCCCAGCGACATGATGTTGGCGTTCAGCCCGAGAGCGCGCATGGCCAGGAAGGCCATCCCGATCGCGATGGGAAGCGTCACGATCGCCACCATCGCACTGGGAACGTGCAGGAGGAAGATTAGGGTGATCAGCGCGACGATGATCGACTCTTCCACCAGCTTCCGGCTGAGCGTATGGATCGCCCGCTCGATCAGCCCGGAGCGGTCGTAGCCCTGTACGAACACCACACCGGCGGGGAGCGCCCGCTCCACCTCCGCCATCTTCGCTTTCACCCCGTCGATTACCGCGAGGGGGTTCTCACCATAACGCATCACCACGAATCCGGTGACGATCTCCCCCTCGCCGTTCAGGTCGGCGATCCCGCGCCGGATCTCCGGGCCGATCTGGACGTTCGCCACGTCGCCCACGGTGATGGGGATCCCGCCCGCTCCGGTGCCGATGGCGACGGAGCGGATGTCCTCCAGCCCGCCGAAGCGCCCGCGCCCGCGGACCACGTACTCCGTCCCTCCCATCTCCAGCACCCGCCCCCCGACGTCCCGGTTCGAGGCCCGGACCGCCTGAACCACCTCGTTGATGGAGACGTCGAAGGCGAGCAGCCTGCTGGGATCCACCTCCACCTGGTACTGCTTCTCGAACCCGCCGAAGGAGGCGATCTCCGCGACGCCGGGGACCGCCGTCAGCGCGGGACGCACCGTCCAATCCTGCAGGCCGCGGAGCTGCGCGAGGTTGAGCGTGCCGGTGGTGTCGGCGAGGATGTACTGCATCACCCAGCCTACGCCGGTCGCGTCCGGCCCGAGCATCGGCATGGCGCCTTCGGGGATCCGATCCCGCACCCCGTTCAGGTACTCGAGCACGCGACTGCGGGCCCAGTACAGGTCCGTCCCGTCCTCGAAGACGACGAAGACCGCCGAAAGCCCGAACTGGCTCATCCCCCGGACGAACTTGATGTTGGGGACCTTGAGCAGCTCGGTGGAGAGCGGAAAGGTCACCTGATCCTCCACCAGCTCCGGCGCCTGCCCCGGCCACTCGGTCATCACGATCACCTGCACGTCCGACAGGTCGGGCACGGCGTCCACCGGCGTGGTGAGCGCCGCCCACGCGCCGGCGATCACGAGCGCCGCGGTCGCGAGCAGCACGAGGAACCGGTGCGTCGCCGACCA
>JBPCIT010000017.1:0-34088 GCA_051006015.1 Longimicrobiaceae bacterium | reverse complement strand
GGGAGCGGCACTCACCGTCTTCCTGCTGCTCTGGATCGGCGTCTTCAACCTGCTGCCCCGCTGGCTCCAGCTCGAGACGTACGGCGTCTGGATCGCGGATGCCTTCGCGGGAAAGACGGTGGACGAGCGGCTCGCGCTGGTCGGGATCAGCCGCGATACGGAGAGGAGCGTCGGCAGGGTGCTCGGCCCCTCCTGGCGCGCCGAGCACGCGCGGGTGCTCGATGCACTCTCGCGCGGCGGCGCCCGCGTCGTCGCCTTCGACATGTACTTTCCGCGCCCGGATCCGCGGGACAGCGCCTTCGCGCACGCCATTCGGGAGGCGCGGGAGCGCGGCACAGCCGTGGTGATCGGAACCGACAGCGTGGTCGGCGGACGGCCGCGCGTCACCCCCACGCTGCGGGGCGAGGTGCAGCACTGGGGCGTGCTCTGCCTGGGGAGCCGGGCGACCCACTCGGCCAAGATCATGCCGCTGCTCGTGGTGCCGGAGGGGCAGCCGGCGGCGGAGGGTGTCCCGTCGCTCGCGCTGCGCAGCGTCGCGGCGTACCATCAGGCGATCGTGGTGCCCGAGCTCCTCAATCGCGAGGTGGACCTCGTCACCGCCACGCGCGACCTCATCCGCGTGGGAGTGTCGGAGGTCTTTCCCGTTCGCGAGGCGCAGCCCGGGTGCCCCTCGATCTGGCCGGGAGATACGGTGGCCGCCATCGTCCTCGATTACTCGCCCCTCGCGACGCTCCGGGGCCCGCGGCATCGCACGCCGTACGAGGCGATCCTGAACGGGTCCGAATCGCTCGCCCCCGACGCGTTCCGGGACCGGATCGTCCTGATCGGGAGCGAGACCGGGGAGGATGAGTTTCGCGTCTGGCGCGGTCTGACGGTCGAGACCCGGCACGGGTACGAGATCCACGCCGACGCGGTCAACGCCCTCCTCAGGGGTGCCACCGTCCGGCCGCTGGGCAACCGGGGGCAGTTCGCGGTGCTCCTCCTGATGGCGATCCTCGCCGCCATGCTCGTCTACCTGATCCCCGATCGCGCCCGGCTGCGGCTGGGGGTGCTCGCGCTGCTGCTGGTTGCCTATCTCGCGGCCGCGGTCTACCTCTATGCGACGCAGCGCATCCTGCTGATCACCCTCTACCACGTGGCGGCGCTGCTGGTGAGCTACGGGCTGGTGCGTACCCTTCAGCGGAGGTGGTTCTCATGAAGATGCTCGGGAGAATGGGCAGGGGAGGGGAGTCGCGGGGACCCCATCTTCTCGCCTTCCTGGCGCTGCTCGCCCTGGGCGGAGCCGCATCCTGTGGCGTAAAGTATTCCGCCTACCCGTCCGAGCCGTCGATCGCCACCTTCGATGCCGTTTACCGGCAGGATCGCGAGGCAACCGGGGCGGAGCTGCAGGCCGTGCAGGTCGTGCGCAGCGGCGCCCGCCTGCCGGCTCGCGTGGGGATGGAGCTGCAGGATGGCGACTGGGTCGAGACCGATGCCGAGACCCGCGCGGTCCTCAGCTTCCGCATGGGTTACGAGGTGCAGCTCGCACCCGCAACGCACCTGGTGGTGCACAATCCCAGAGTCACGCTGACCCGCGGGTGGGCGTACGTGCGCAAGAAGCTCGAGCAGGTACGCGAGTCCTTCCGGGTCGAGACGGAGTTCGTCATCGCGGGCACCGAGGGCACCGAGTTCCTCATCGGGTCGGAGGCCGGCGACGTCGTCACGGTGACGGTGGTCGAGGGAGTGGTGAGGCTCGAGCCCACGGCTGCGCAGTGGCAGCCGGTGGCGCTGCGGCCGCTGGAGCAGGGCACCGTCCGGCGGGATGCGCCGCCGCAGACGCGCCAGCTCCCGCGCCAGGAGGTGGACGTGCTGGTCGCACGCACCCTGGGCGCCGGCGTGCGGGTTCCCTCGATGGTCGGGCAGCCGGAGGAGGAGGCGCGGCGGCAGCTCGAGCGGCAGGGCTTCATCGTGGGGAGCATCTGCCGCGAGATCACCGGGCAGGCGCAGCCGGGAACCGTGATCCGCCAGAGCCCGGAGACCGTGGCCGGCGGCGCGGCGGGCGCGCGGGTGGATCTGGTGGTGGAGGAGGAGACGGTCGCCGTCCCCGGCCTCGAGGGGCGCCCGCGCGCGGAGGCGGAGAGGATGCTCGCCGCGGCACGCCTGCGGGTGGGACGCGTCACCGAGGAGGCCGGTGGGCAGCAGCGCCCGGGGGTCGTCCTCCGGCAGTCGCGGCGCGTGGGGGAGCGGGTGCGCCCTGGAACAGAGGTGGATCTGGTGCTCGCCGCGCCGGGCGGGTGAGGCTCCGCATCCCTCCTCGACAGACTGCCTAGCGGAGGTCGACGATGATGTGCTTGCCGTACCGCTCGGCAGTCCACCAGTACACCCGTGCCTGCTTCGCACCGGCATGGTACCCCATCAGGTCACCATACGGGATGCGCCTTTCTGCTCCGGGCTCGATGCTGGGCCATGCACGGGGGTCGAAGTACAGATCGACCAGCGCCGAGGTCTCTTCTTCCAGCGCGACGTAATGGATGGCGGCCGGAGAACCATTTGTGAGGATGAGGTGACCGGACGCTGCACGCACGCTGAACCCGTTCTCCGAGAAGGCCGGCTCGGAGCTGCGAGTGAAGTGACAGGACGCAGCAGCCAACAGGAGCAGCGCGAGGCAGAGCTGCCGAAGTGTAGCCATCAGAATTCCCCTGCCGATCGGTCAACGAGCGGTGCACACCACTGCACGATCCCGCTGCCGAGCGAGCACGTCATGGCGAGTATCGTTCGCGAGCAACGCTCGAGCGGCAAAGATTCTGACCGGAGGAGCTTCAGGGGCGAAGCCAATCGATGGATTGGCCATGCGGCCCCGTCATCGCGACTGGCTCCCCATCTACCGAGAGCAGAAACCGATCCTCGGGGGCTGGTCGATCCAGCTTCGCCGCGACGGCTGGAAGGAGCTGAGGCGACTCGTTGCTGATCCAGACGGCGTCCAGATCCATCACCAGGCGAACGAACCGATCTCGATCCTCCGGGGCTACATAGGCCAGGACCGCGGAGTGGAACACCACGAGCGTAGCATCACGTGGAGCCGTGGCTGCAACCGAATGGAGATCGCTGACGAGATCACCCCTGACCACCAGGGGCGGTCGCTCCCGGGCCAGGCGGATCGCGGCGCGTAGCCGTTCAGCCCGAGCCTCCTGCCCGGGCCACACCAGGGTTTCGAGCCAGGCTCTCTCCTCCGGATCGGACAGGTCGATGGGATTCAGGTCGATCCCGGCCCGCCACACGACCTCCGGCATCTGATCGGGGAGCGGCGTTGCATCGCTCGCCCTGCACGGAAACACCGGGGCCTGCAGCCGATCCGCGTTACGAGGCGCAAGCTGAGCTCTGCCGTAATCGTACGCGTATCGGTCCGGCAGAAGGCACAGCCCCGCGGACGCTCCCACCTCCAGCAGCGCCAGCGGCCGGGGAAGCAGACCGAGCGCCGGTAGCAGTGCCGCGCAGCGAGCCGGCTCATTCGTCTGCGTGCTCCGCGCGAGGATGAGGTCACGGATCGGCTCCGCGTGAGTCTCGATGAGTTCGGAGAAGTGGCGCGAGTCTCTGGGCGTTCCATACAGGTGGCGCACCGCCGCGAACACCAGATTGGGCTGCTGCTTCGCCTCCGGTAGCCGCGAGACGAAGTGGAACAACGTCTCCGACTCGGCCATACTCCGGGCCAGCTCCTCATAGAGCGGAGAGATCCCCTTCGCTTCGTGTTCCGCGAAGTCATGGTAGCGCGCGCGTAGCTGCGCGAATGTGCCTTCCGGTAACCGAGTCACCTCGGCTTCCTCCCCACGAACAGCTCCGCGCCCACCTCGCCCTCGTAGTGCTCGAACGGCACGAGGCTCGGCTGGAAGCCGACCTCCGAGAGAAGGCGAAGCCAGTCAGCACGCCCGAACAGACCCTCCAGGTGGCGGTCCTGCTCGACCCGCACCGATCCGTCGCTCTCCCGCAGCAGATAGGCGAAGTCGGTGATGTAGATAGTGTCCGTCGGATCCGGGTCCCAGCTCCACATGAGGTAGCGGAGTGCCCGGTGCTCGCCATCATGCCCCCCGTGTTCGGTCGAGGGGCGAAAGGTCTCCCGCAGGTGATCGGGAGCGAAGAGAGCGGCGCCGCCCCGCCTGCAGTGCACGAAGGCGGTTTCGATCGCTGCTCGCAGGTCGGTCTCCGAGGTCATGTACGCGATCGCATCGTGAACGAAGACGCAGTCGAACTGGCGACTGAGCCTCACGGTTCGCATGTCTCCCTCGACGTGCTCGCACTCCGGGTTCAGCAGGCGGCTCACCTCCAGCATCCCGGGCGAGCGGTCTACGAGAACCAGCTCGAAGTGCTCCTTCAGGTATGACGCGTTGTTCCCGCCGCCGCTCCCGAGCTCGAGCATCGTGCGCGGCGGCAACTCGCAGGCTGCGACGAGTGTCTGCTCGTAGAACGCGGCCTCTTCCGCATACTCGGCGGGCGACGACAGGAGGGGCCACCAGGATGCGAGCTCGCTGTAGAGCTTCGGTGCCCCCGCATCGCCAACGGGCTGCGCGGAGGAGGTTGAGCTTTGATTTCCTGTATCCATGACGGTGATCGGGGTGAGGAAGCCCTCAAGGGTTGTGCGCTCTCTGGCTCGTGGGGCGGTCGCCGGGGGCGATCAGGCCGAAGAGCCGCGTCCACCTTGACGTCCGCTCCGTTCATGCGGGGAATGAGGCGATACCCGCTGCCGCGCTCGCCAGCAGTGCGTCCAGAGCCGCACGATCGAACCGGCCGTTAGACACGACCGCCTGGATCTGCTGCGTATTGTGGATATCCACCGACGGATCGGCACGGAGCAGCACGAGATCCGCGACTCGACCTGGCTCGATCGTCCCGAGGAGCTCACCCGTGCAGGGCAACCCCGAACAGCGCTGGGCCGGTAGGGAGGAAAAGGATCTCCACCACAGTGGCCGCCTACGCCAGTCAGGTCGCCGGACGGCGGCTGTCGCCGGGGATCGCTCCGCGAAGATCAGGGGCCGGAGGAGCGCCGGAATCGTCCTCCTGCTTGCGCTCCTCGTAGCGGCTCTCGATCACCTGCTTGATGCCGGGATCGAAGACGGACTGGAGCTCGAAGGTGTGGTACAGCGCGGCTCCGCGGCTCAATCCATTCCGGCGGTAGTTGATCCAGCCGCGCGATTCCATCTTCAGCAATGCGTAATCGAGTGCCCCGACCAGCACCAGGATGACCACTGCCCACAGGAGAACATTCCCCATTCCGCACCACGCCGTGTTCCGGTGAACTGCTACTTGGGGCAACTTCGAGCCGCACCTTACATCAGCTACCCCGTTGCCTCCGCGGGGCTCCGCCTTCGGTTCGTCAGTCGAGCGACGCCACAGCCCGTCGAGCGCTCCGCCGCGACGTAGCAGGGGATCCGTTCAGAGCACTCTCAGGCGCGGGGAAGTCCGTCGCGCTGCACCCGCACCGTCACCAGCAGCTGCCCCACATGCCGCTGCACGTGCTCGGCCGCATGGAAGAGCAGCCCCAGCACAGTCGAGGGCAGCTGCTTCCGGCCCACGGGTCGGGGATCGGTGAGGGTGCGCTCCTCCGTCGCACGCAGCTGATCCAGGGCACGCTCCACCTGCTGGTGGAAGGCGTGGACCAGATCCCCGATGCTGCTCCCTGACTCCGGCGGCTGCCCCTCGGCCGCGAGCGCCTCTCGCTGCCGCGGCGTCAGCGGCTCTCCTCGCGCATAGGTGAAGAGGCGATCGACCACACCGGCGAGGTGCCGCAGGTGAAAGCCCACCGCGGCTACCCCTGCGGGACGGCTCCAGAGCAGATCCTCGGGGAAGTCCCGCAGCAGTGCTTCGACCTCTTCACGGGCTTGCAGCAGCGCATGCGCCACCGGCTGCAGGAGAGCGGGCACATCCTCCACAGGCCCGCGAAGCCAAACCTCGGGTAGAGACTCTGCCATATCGACGCTCATGAGAAGAGGTACGGGTGCCGCGTCCAACGGAATCGCTCAGACGCCACGGACCGATACCTGCACCCGCACCCTGCTAAACCTGAAGATAGCAGGGTGCCTGACAAGATGGGCAGCCCGTCGTCACCTGCCACGTACTGCTAAAGCCAGGACAAGCCCGAACGACGGGCATCACACAGTCGCAGTTGCCGCGATCCGCTCCGCCGCCAGCCCCGCATCGCGGGCGATGTTGTACAGCCCGCCGGTGGCGTCGTAGTTGTGGCCGACGAAGTAGAGGTCCGGCTGGTCGGCGCTGGTGACGCGGTCCGTCCGCAACGCGAAGCCGCGCTCGTCCACACGCACCAGCTCTCCCAGGGGCGCCAGCGCGGCGCGAAAACCGGTGGCGAAGATCACGTCCTCGAAGGGCTCCTCCGTCCCATCGGCGAATTTCATCCCCTCCGGCGTAAACTCCGCGACCGCTCCCCTCACCCGCACCTTTCCCGCGCGGATGGCGTCCACCAGGTGAAAGCCGATCAGCGGGATCTGGTCCAGTGGGCTGTGCGCGGGTCGGGGAAGCACCGGCGGGCCGCGGCGCAGCTCGGTCAGCTTGCCGACTGCGGCGACCACCGCCTCCTGCGCGCGGCGCGGCAGCTTGCGCAGGTAGAAGGCGGTGTACTGGATGGGTATGCCGAAGAGGCGCAACGGCACCACGTTGGCGCCGGAGCGCACCGCGACGGTCACTTCCGCCCCCGCCGCGTCCAGCTCGCTGGCGACCTCCCCACCCGAGTTTCCGACGCCGACCACCAGCACCCGCCGGCCGAGGAAGGGCTCCGGCCGCCGGTACTCGATGCTGTGCAGAACCCGGCCGCCGAAGCGCTCGCGTTCCGGCACCCGCGGGAGCTGCGGGTTGGCGATGATGCCGGTGGCGATCACCAGCGCCGCGGCCTCGATCTCCCCATGCGTCGTCGTCACCCTCCAGCCGCCTTCCTTGCGCACGGCGCCGGTCATCTCCACCCCGGTCTCGACAGGGAGCGCGAAGGAGCGGGCGTAGCGCTCGAGGTACCCGACGAACTGCTCGCGGCCGACGAATATCGGGGCGGAGCGCGGAAAGCGCATCCCCGGCAGCGCGGACATGTGCTTGCCGGTGTGCAGCGTCAGGCTGTCGTACAGGTTCGCCCAGCTGTAGCCGATCCGCTCCCCGCGCTCGATCACCCGGTGCTCGATGCCGCGCCGGGCTAGCGCCTGCGAGGTCGCCAGCCCCGCCGGGCCGGCACCGACGACCAGTACATCCGTCCGCTCCGCCGCTCGCATACGGTGCCTCTCCTGTGAGGGAACGCCTTTCCACGCGGGCTCCTGCCCATGACGGAGCCGCCATGCCTAACGTAAGGAGCGCACGCAGGTGATGCCACCCGCCGCCGCGCCGCTCCGAGGCCCGATTGCGCGACAACCTGGCCGTCCTCCCTTCGCCGCATAATATTGCGAGTGTCCGGGGGGTCTCTCTTCCGATTCGAGCGCCTCATGCAATCCTCTCCCGACCCGTGGTGACCCCGCCGCCCGCGGGGGTCCTCCGCACTCCTCGACCTGGGAACGTGTTCCGGAGAACGAGATGCCGATCGCTACCGATGAGCTGAACCACGACTTCCTGCTGGTGGACGACAGCGCCACGGTGCGGGAGGTGCGCGACCGGGTGGCCGCCGCGCAGAGCAGCTGGATCTACGTCGTCGTGCGGCTGGCGGACGGCCGCTACGCCGCGCTGCGGCTGACCGAGATCGTCGAGGCGCTGCAGCGGCAGAGCGAGGCCGCGACCCCGGGGCTGCTGGAGACCGCCCTGGTGGAGGTCGCCGACCTGCTCTCCTCGCACGCCGCGGAGGCCGTCGAGCAGGAGAGCATGAGCACCCGGCAGGCGCGCGAGCAGGCGAGCCACGCTCCCGGCCGGCGCCTGGTAGTGACGGCGAACGGTCGAGTGCTCGGGGTGCTGGCGATGGAGATGCGCAGCGCCTCGCGGGGGACGGATCTGGAGTGGCTGAACGGCGAGGGGCGGCGGGATGCCCCTGAGCTGGGCGTGGAGCGCGGGCAGCGGCGTGGCTGGGGTGCAGAGGAGACCAGGGCACCCCCGGCGCCCGTCAGACCGAGGCTGCTGGGCGGGGAGGAACGGGAAGAGCAGACAGGCTCGGCACCACCGCCGGTGCCGGAGCCCGAGGCGGAGAAGCGCTGGCTCAACGCCGAGATCCAGGACCACCCCGCCGGCGAGCCCCTGCAGGTGGCCGAGGTGTACACGCTGGCCTTCGACGTGGACACCGAGCTGCGCGCGGCCGCGCTCCCCGGCAGCACGACGTTCGACTACCACTTCTCTGCGGGCGAGGAGGTGGTCGAGCTCACCATCCAGCCCTCGAGCGGTGACTTCGAGATCCACACCGCCCCGCAGCAGCTTCGGGTGCCGCGCACCGGGAAATCCAAGGGCAAGGCCCGCTTCGACATCGAGCCGAAGCAGGAAGGCACCGGCCTCATCAGTGCCATCCTGCTCAGGGAGGGCAACTTCATCCAGCTGATGACGCTCAAGCTCCAGGTGGGCGCGGCGAGCCAGCCGGGGGTGCTCGCCGCGGAGACGATCGGCCGGCCCCTCGCGGCCGCCTTCGAGGTGCGGCCGCGGGACCTGAGCCTGATCATCGAGAACACCGGCACCGATTTCAGGCTCTCCCTGATCGGCCCGGTGGCAGCGCGCGGCACCCTGCCGCTCACCGCGCCGCAGGTCGATCAGATGATCGCCCAGGCGCGCCAGGAGCTGCTGGAGATCGTCAACCTGGAGGTCGGCCCGAGCCGTGACCGCGTCTACCAGACGGGGATCGACATCCCACCGGAGGTCAACCAGCAGGCGCTGCGGCGGCTGGCTCGCGTGGGCTTCCGGCTCTACCAGCGCCTCTTCTACGGCGGCCCGGCGCACGACGCGCAGATCCGGCTGCTGGGCGACCGGCTGCGCACGCTGGCGCAGACGGAGACGCTCAAGATCCAGATCTTCTCGCAGAACTTCCCGATCCCCTGGGGGATCCTCTACATGGCCGAGAGCTACGATCCGGAGAAGGTCGATCCGGAGCTCTTCCTGGGACTCAAGCACATCATCGAGCAGCTTCCGCTGCAGAACGACCTGCACGTCACCAGCCGCACGATCGACAGCCGCGCGGGGCTGACCGTCAGCCTGAACGTCAACGCCGACATCGACCTGCAGATGGGGGTGCCGCTGGTCGCCGACCAGCTCGGCTACTGGGAGAAGATCAGGGAGCGTGGCGGCGTCCAGGTGGTGGTGCGCAGGAGGGAGGAGGAGGTGACGCAGGCGCTGGCGGACACCGCCTGCGAGGATCAGATCCTCTACTTCTACTGCCACGCCGTCTCCCGCTCCCTGAGCGAGGGGGGCGGACCCGACGCCTCGAATCTGGTGCTGAGCGGTGGCGACAGCCTGACGCTCGAGGAGCTGAACCTCTTCGCGCCGCTGCAGAAGGTGCTCCCCTGCGCGCCGCTGGTCTTCATCAACGCCTGCGAGTCGGCCGAGCTGTCGCCGCTCTTCTACGAGGGCTTCGTCCCCTACTTCATGGCGAAGGGTGCGCGCGGCGTCATCGGTACCGAGTGCGCCACTCCCGCGCTCTTCGCCACCGAGTGGGCGCGACGCTTCTTCGATCACTTCCTGGGCAGCCAGTCGCTCGGCCAGCTCTTCCTCGATCTGCGCCGCGAGTTCTACTACCGCCACCACAACCTGCTGGGTCTGCTCTACGCGCTCTACTGCGACGCGGACACGCAGATCGTGCCCGGCGTGGAGGTAGCCTGACCGATCCCGCTCATCCGGAGGAACCGATGTCCGAACCGACCGCTGCCATCCATTCCCCCCCGCCTGCACCGGCGGCCCTCACTCCGCTGCCGAGGGTCGAGGTCACCGACCGGGAGATGCAGCGCTTCCGCGAGAGGGTCGCCGCGACCATCGCGCTGATCGTGATCGCGGGTGCGGTGGCGGTGATGGTGATCGCCATCCTGAACATGGATACAGACAACTTCGAGCGGATCAAGGATCTGCTCCTCTTCATCAATCCGCTGCTCGGTGTGGTGATCGGCTACTACTTCAACAAGGTCAGCACCGAGGCGCGCGCGGAGACGGCGGAAACCGCCGCGAGCACCGCCATGGCGAGCGCGCAGCGGGAATCGGTCGAGCGCCAGGCTGCCACCGCGCAGGCGGAGGTGAATCGGGAGCGGATGCAGGAGGCGCGCTCCACGCTCGCGGAGGTCGCCGAGGCCGCGGAGGCGGTGCTCGCGGAGGAGAGCCGGCCGACGCCCGGTACGCTTGGAGGGGAGGCAGGTCGGCCGCCCGCCGGTCTGGAGTCACGTTTGGCGCTGGAGGCCGCGCTGCGCCGCGCCAGACGAGCGATGAACTGAGAACAGAGACCCGCTCCTACTCCGTCTTCACCCAGCAGCGCAGCACCTCGGCGATGCTCCACGCCTGGGCGATGCAGCCGCGCGGGACGAAGGGCGCCTCGGCGTCGAAGATCTCCGCGATGCTGCCGATGCCGAACTCGTCAAGGTGATCCACGAAGCCCTGCAGGAAGTCGCGCGCGCCGGTGCGGTCGTCGGGGTGCACCTTCAGCCAGGCGTCCACGAAGGGGCCGATCAGCCACCCCCACACCGTCCCCTGGTGGTAAGCGGCGTCGCGCGCCGGGAGGTCGCCCTGGTAGACGGACCGGTAGTCGGGGTGGTCGCGCGAGAGGGAGCGCAGCCCCACCGGGGTGAGCAGCCGGTCGCGCACGGTGTTCAGCACCGGCTCCCAGCGCTCCTGGTCCAGCACGGCGTGCCGCAATGAGATGGCGAAGATCTGGTTGGGCCGGCAGGCGGGATCGTCCCCGCCCCCCTCGGCGTCCACCACGTCGTAGAGGTAGCCGCCCTCCGCGTACCAGAAGCGGCGGTTGAAGGAGTCGCGCGCCCGCTCGGCCTGCTCCGCCAGCGAGGCGGCCTCCCCCTCCCCGATCTCCTCCCGCACCCACCCCTCGAGCAGCCGCAGCGCGTTGTACCAGAGGGCGTTGATCTCTACCGCCTTGCCGCGGCGCGGGGTCACCACCCAGCCATCCACCTTGGCGTCCATCCAGGTGAGCTGATAGCCCTCGGCGCCCTGCCGCAGCAGACCGTCCTGCGGGTCCACGCCGATGCCGAAGCGGGTGCCGCGCAGGTGGTGCTCGACGATCTCGCGCAGCTTCGGGAGGATGCGCTGCAGCGTGCTCCGATCTCCCGTGGCCTCCAGGTAACGGTCCACGGCGTGGAAGAACCAGAGCGTGGCGTCGGCGGTGTGGTAGAGGCCGCCGGCGCTGCGGTCGGGGAACATGTTGGGGATCAGCCCGTCGCGCACGTAGTGGGCGAAGGTGCGCAGGATGTAGCCCGCCTCGCGCTTGCGGCCGGTGGTGAGGGTGAGTCCCTCGAGGCTGATCATCGTGTCGCGGCCCCAGTCGGTGAACCAGTGGTAGCCGGCGATGACGGTGCGGATCTCATCTCCCTCGGCGTGGGCGCGCGCGGCATCCGCCAGCCGCCCCGCCGGGGTGATGATGAATTCATCGGCCGCGAGCACCAGCTCGGCGGCGACGCCCGTCTGCGCCGCGGGGGCGGCGAGCGTGAGCAGGCGGCTGCGCCGGCTCCGCTCGATCTCCAGCGCCTGCTCGGGATCGAGCGCCTGGATCGTCGCCCACCCCTCGGTCGAGGCGACCAGCGTGGCATCGATCCCCTCCGCCAGATCGGCGCGGAAGTGGCCGGGGCTCCAGAGGTTGCCGGTGAACTCGTAGCCGCGCGCCTCCTCGACCCGGTAGAGGAACTCGGGGAGGTTCTCGGGGACGGAAGTGAAGGCGCGGTTCTCCCCCAGGAGCAGCAGGCGGAGCGCCGGCAGCCTCGGCTCGCCCGTGATCTCGTAGCGCTCGCCGATCACCGTGAGGGTGTAGGGCAGCTCGAAGGGCTCGTCCACCGGCGCCTCGTGCGGGCGGAAGTGCAGCGCGGGACGCAGCCGCAGCCGGAGCGTTCCCTCACCCGAGAGCAGGCGGTAGGTGACGTAGGTGGTGTTCTGCCGGTGCGGCATGAAGAGCCGCTTCTCGAGCACGTATCCCTCGACCTCGTAGCGCCAGACGGGGAGCCCCATCGCCAGCCGGAACTCGCGCAGGTTGCCGGCGCTGTACAGCTCGAGCGCTTCCGGCCGCTCCTCGCCGCCCAGCCGCACCCAGCTGCCGTCGGGGAGGCGGACCTCCTCGAGCAGGTGGTTGAGCATCACCACCCGGCCCAGCGGCGCGGGAAGCGCGGCGATCAGCAGGCCATGATAGCGCCGCGTCGAGACGCCGTAGACGGTACTCGAGGCGTATCCTCCCAACCCGTTGGTCACCAGCCATTCGCGCGCCAGCAGCCGCTCCTGGTCCTCCGGAGCCGCATCCTCCCATGAGAGCGTGCGTACCAGCTCAGTCATCCTCTGTCTCTCCTGCCTGGGAATCTCTGTCGTGGTTCCACGGCTCCGTCTCCTCAATGCCTATAGCGACGGGGGCCAGCAGGACGGCGGCATGGCCGCGGATGCGCCCGTTGGTCACCCGTCGAGGGGCTCGACGTGGCTGCCGGTGCACGGAGCATACCCGGCAGGGAATTGGTGCTATAGTTGCATAACCTGTGTCGCATCCATCAACCGGGGAAACCCCAATGGCGACGGTTTATCTGGAAGGGTCCGAGCTGCGGAGCGCGCTCATCACCGCCTGCGACTACGTCCAGCATCGGCGTGCGGAGCTGAACCGCATCAACGTCTTCCCCGTTCCCGACGGCGATACCGGGACCAACCTCGCGCTCACCGCGCGCTCGATCGCGGAGCGACTGCGCACGCACACCGACCCCTCGATCGGCGCGGTCGCGCAGGTGGCGGCGGAGGCGAGCATCCTCGGCGCGCGCGGCAACTGCGGGATGATCCTCTCGCACTACCTGCTGGGCTTCGCCGACGCGGTGGGCAGCCGGGTTCGCCTGACGGTGGAGGAGTTCACGCAGGTGCTGCGGGCGGCGGCGGACCACGTCTACCGCTCTCTCGAGCGGCCGATCGAGGGCACCATGCTGACCATCATGCGGGAGACCGCGGAGGAGGCGGAGTCCTCCCCCGCGAGCGACTTCTGCGAGCTCTTCAGGCGGCTGCTCGAGCGCGCCCGCGACGCGCTGATGCGCACCCCGGATCTGCTGCCGGCGCTGCGCGCGGCCGGGGTGGTGGATGCCGGCGCGAAGGGCTTCGTCCACCTGCTCGAGGGGATGCTCGCCTCGGTCTCGGGCGACCCGATCGTCGCGCTGGAGGAGGCGCCCAGCTTCGAGAGCGAGCCGTCCGCGATCGCGCAGGTCGAGTTCGACGTCACCGAGCAGCACCGCTTCTGCACCGAGGCGCTGGTGCGCGGTCCCAAGCTGCCGACCTCCGACACGGTGCGCGCCGTGCTGCGCGAGCAGGGCGACTCGCTGGTGGTGATCCGCAGCGGCGAGATCCTCAAGGTACACATCCACACGGACGAGCCGGAGGAGGTCTTCAGCTACCTGCGTACCCTGGGCGCGCTGGTCACGCACAAAGCCGAGGACATGCAGGTGCAGCACGAGGCGGTCGGCCGTGCGGCCGAGTCGCACATCCAGCTCGCGCGGCGGCCGGTGGTCATCGTGGCGGACAGCGCACTCGATCTGCCGGAGGAGGTGGTGCAGGCGCACGGGATAGTCGTGGTGCCCCTGGCGCTGGTCACCGGGGATCAGGTGCTGCGCGACCGGATCGACATCGATGCCGAAGCCTTTGCCGAGCGGCTGCGCAGCGGCGAGCACCCGACCACCTCGCAGCCCACGCCCGGCGCCTTCCTGGAGGCGTACTCGCGCGCGGCGGTGGACGGCGAGACGGTCGTCGCCGTGCTGCTGAGCGGCGCGCTCTCCGGGACCTTCGCCTCCGCGGAGGCGGCGGCGAAGCGCTTCGAGGAAGTGCCAGTCCACCTGGTGGACTCGCGTGGCGCCTCGCTGCTGCAGGGGCTGCTCGCGCTCAAGGCTGCCGAGCTGGGCGAGCTGGGCTGCGCGCCGGAGGAGATCGCCTCCGAGCTGGCGCGGGTGCGCGACCGCTCGGGGATCCTCTTCACCGTGGACAGCTTCGATCGCCTGCTCGCCTCCGGACGGGTCGGGCGGGGGAGAGCCTTCATCGGCACGCTGCTCGACATCAAGCCCATCCTCGAGATCGACAGCGGCGGCCGGGTCGTCCCCGCGGCGCGGGTGCGCGGACGCAAGAATCTGCTTCCTCGGGTGATGGAGCTGCTCGAGGAACGCATCTCGAGCCGCGCCGGCCGGGTTCGCTTCGGCGTGGTGCACGCCGCCTGCGCAGAGGTGCTGGAGGAGGTCTCCGCCGCGCTACGCGAGCGCTACGGCAACCCGGAGATCCTCACGGCGCCCGTCACTCCGGTGCTCGCGACGCACCTGGGACCGGGAGCGTGGGGGGTGGCGTATCTGGTGGAGGATTGAACGGACGAACACAGAAATAGAAACGAAAAGGGGAGGGCCACGCGGCCCTCCCCTTTTCGTTTCTCCCCGGAGCGGGTAGCCGCTCCGGGGATCCTATCGTCGATTAGAACTTCACGCCGACGCGGAAACCGAGCGCCGAGCCCATGCCGCGGTCCAGGAGCGGAACGTCCGACCGGAGCTCGCGGGGGTCAGCCTGGTAGTGCGAGATGTAATCCACCCCGGCGAAGAAGGGACCGAAGTCCAGCGCCGTACCAACGGTGGCACGCAGACCGGTGTCGTCAGAGACCTGCCGCTGCGCGTTGTCACCGCGGAGAGTCACCCGGGTCGCATAGAACTCGGGCTGCACGTAAGGCGTCAGCGCCATGCCACCGCCGAGATTCACCCGTGCACCCAGACCAACACCCACCGGCACGACGAGCTGCGACTGATCAGTGGTGGCCGTGCTGGACATACCGTACTGCACACCCAGCGTGGGGCAGGCGCTGAACTCAACCTGACGACCGGCCGACACCGGAAGGTTGTAGGCCACACCCACGGCCCCGGTGTTAACGTTGGGCGCCGTGCCAGAAGCCGAGCTGTGCGTGAAAGCACCGTGGGCCGCGAGCGGTCCGTTCGTGTTCACGTCCAGACGCGCGCTGTAGTTGGTGCCCCACTCGGGGAACCCGGCACCGATCGTGACGGCACGCTGACCATTCAGCGTCGGGGTCCCGATGCACGCCTGCGCCAGACCCTCCGATGCAGTGCCGAGACCGAGCGCGGCCACAGCCGCAGCAGCGAGAGCAAACTTGGAAGTGTTCATAACCTGATTCTCCTTGGTTCGTTTTCTGGTTTGTGGGTGGCTTTCTGCCGCCCGTCAAATCCATATGCATTTGGTGTGCCACAACTTACATCATCGAGCCTCGACAGGAAAAACGAACGTTTCGTCGTGGCGAAGGCCCTTTTGAGCAAGTCGGATGCCACTGCGGTGAAGCGCGCCACGCGCATGCGTACCGACGCCTCACGACGGCCTGGGATGGGTCCAGAACCGCGGCCACGGGGTAGGAAACCGAGAGGCGCTGCGGCACCGGTATTCCGCAGCGCATCGAGGTGCCGGAGAGGGATCAGGTGTTTGTGGGGAAACGGTTTACATCGCAGGAGCATCGGCATGCGGACGGGCTCGTGCAAGCCGAACGACGGCCAGCTGTCCACCGTGAAGGACGATACCGCGCTCCAAGAGTGGACAGTGGATTCCGTGTCATGCTCCTCGTGCGTACCATCACCACCGAAACACGCGGGATAGCTGTTGTCGCGGTTGCTTCAAAGGGCTATCCTGCTCCCCCCTGAGGGTTGGGTAGGGGACGTGATTCCATGGTGAGGGGTTGCTCAGGGAGTGCCGTGTACATCCCTTTGGAGGTCTGAATGATCGGCTTTTCCAACTGTCCGTCTATAGGGTTCGGCATCGCGCAGCTCCTGCTCCTCGGGGTGATCGCGGCCTGCGCCACCTCTCCATCCTCTCCCGGGGTGCCCACGCCCAGCGGCCTTCCTGCGGCGGAGCCCCGCGAGCTCACGGCGGAGGAGCGCCGGATCGTCGAGCGTGTCGAGGTGCGCGCCGATGAGGCCGTCGCCCTGCTGGGGCGCACCGTCAACATCAACAGCGGCACCCTCAACCCTGCCGGGGTGCGGCGGGTCGCCGAGGTGATGCGCCCGGAGTTCGAGGCGCTGGGCTTCGAGGTGCGGCTGGCGGATCTGAGCGAGGTGGGGCGGGGCCCGCATCTAATCGCCGAGCGGCGGGGGACGCAGGGGCAGCGGCTGCTCCTGATCGGGCACCTCGATACCGTCTTCGAGGAGGACAGCCCCTTTCAGCGCTTCGAGCGCATCGACGCGAGCACCGCCCGCGGCCCCGGCGTCGCGGACATGAAGGGCGGCAACATCGCCATCCTCCACGCCCTGAAGGCGCTGCACGACGTGGGTGCGCTCGAGGGGACGTCGATCACCGTGGTGCTGACCGGCGACGAGGAGGCGCCGGGCCGGCCGCTCGAGATCAGCCGCCGCGACCTGATCGAGGCGGGGCAGCGCAGCGACATCGCGCTCGGCTTCGAGGGTGGCTCGCGTGGTGAGGGACACGAGTACGCCGTCATCGCCCGCCGCAGCTCCAGCAGCTGGCGGCTCACCGTGCGGGGGACGCCCGCGCACTCCTCCGGGATCTTCCGCGAGGGGGTGGGCGCCGGCGCGATCTACGAGGCCTCGCGCATCCTGAACAGCTTCTACGAGGAGCTGCGCGGGGAGCCGAACCTCACCTTCAACCCCGGCGTGATCGCGGGAGGAACGGAGGTGAGGTTCGATGCCCAGGAAGGGCGCGGCACGGCCTTCGGGAAGACGAACGTGGTGGCGGAGCATGCCACCGCGGCGGGCGACATCCGCACGCTCACCGACGAGCAGCTCCAGCGCACCCGCGAGCGGATGCGGCAGATCGTCGTGCGCAGCCTCCCCCGGACCTCCGCCGAGATCACCTTCGACGACGGCTACCCCTCCATGCCTCCGACGGAGGAGAACCACGCGCTCCTGCGGATGTACGACCGGATCAGCCGCGAGCTGGGCTACGGCGCCATCGTCCCCTTCGATCCGGGCGCCCGCGGTGCGGCGGACATCTCCTTCGTCGCCTCCGACGCGGCGGGGCTGGACGGGCTGGGGCCGCACGGCTCCGGCTCGCATACGGTCGAGGAGACGATCGACCTGCGCTCGCTGCCGCGCGTCACCCAGCGTGCGGCGTTGCTGATCTACCGCCTGACGCGGGGGGAGGGGTAAGGCAGAGCTTTCGGGTAGGAGGAGCGCGACGCAGGCGTGCCTACGAGCGGCGCCACACCGTACCCCGGCGCTCATGCTCGAGCCGCTGCTCCACCGTATGTGCCAGGGCGGGACCCGCGTAGCGCTCCACCAGCCAGAGCGCCAGATCCAGACCCGACGTGACCCCTCCGGAGGTGATGATGTCCCCATCATCGACGACGCGGGCACGGACGATCTCCGCTCCGGCGGCCTGGAGCTCCTCGATCGCCGCGTGGTGCGTGATGGCCGAACGGCCACGCAGCAGCCCGCACGCCGCCAGGAACATCGCACCCGTGCACACCGCCGCCATGGTGGTGCCGGCGCCATGCAGCGTGGCGACGGCGGCAGCGATCCGGCCACGCTGCACCTCCGCCCAGCTTCCCTCTGCCGCGCGCGAGAGCCAGCCACCGCCGGGAAGAAGGAGCAGCTCGGGTGGGCTGTCGAGATCGAGGTGGGTGGGAACGTGGAGCTGGAGACCGTGAGCGGAGGTGACGGTGGCGCTACCGAGCCGCACCAGTCCGGTGCGCAGATCGGCACCGGCTGCGGTGGCGACCTGTAGCACCTCGAAGGGGCCGAGCGCGTCGAGCTCGTCGAATCCATCGTAGACCAGGATCTGGATCTGCATCAGCAGGCTGAGCCGGAATGCACGCTACGCCTCACGCTCCCCCGGTCTCCATCTCCGTGCGGCGTGAGCCGAGCGATCCAATGCCAGCCGCGAAAGGCACACGCACCGGAGCTGCCGCGTGGCTGAGCTGCGGCGCTCCGCTCGATGCCTTCATCCATTCGCCAGGCGCGGCGGAACAGCGGGAAGCCGCCTTCACTGAAGCTGCAAGTTCATCAACTCCACGTCGTAGAAGTCACCTCCGACACACAAGCTGCGCGGCTCGACCCCATACGTGACGAAGCCCGCGCTGGCGTATAGCTTCCGCGCCGCATGGTTTCCCACCGTCACTGCCAGAACCACGTCGGAGACGCCCCACTCGACGGCTACCGCGAGTATCCGCTCCAGCAACGCTCGGCCAAGGCTGCGCTCCCGCCCTTCCGGCGCCACATACATCGCGACGAGTGTCGCCCGATGCCGCAGCTTGGCTTTGGTGGGACGTACCAGCGTCGCCATTCCCACCAGCCCGTCGTGATCGAAGGCGCCGAGCGTGACCTGCTCTGGCCCAGGCGCGAGCCGGCCCGCGACGTCTGCCATGGAACGCGCGCGCGCTTCCTCATAGGAGGTGGCGAATGCCTCCGGATGCTCCCGCAGCGCGCGCAGGCGCAGCTCGTGATACAGGGGAGCATCTTCGGAATCCAACGTGCGGATCTGCACCGTCATGCGCCACCCTTGATGTGCATGAGAATGCTGGCGTCCAACGAAACAACCGGGTTCCCGCGAAGGCCAGTGCAACGCTTGGTGAGGGCAAGCGCCCGATCGGAAATGAGCTTTCCGGTGGTTTCCTACGGCTGCGGTGCCAGCGGGAGGCGGAGCGTGAAGGTGCTTCCCTCGCCCGGGGTGCTCTCGACGCTCAGCTCACCGCCCATGGCGCGGGCCAGATCCCGGCTGATCGCCAGCCCCAGCCCGACGCCTTCCTGTGGACGGTTCAGGCGACGATCGACCTGAATGAAGGCATCGAAGATTCTCTGCTGCTTCTCCTCTTCGATGCCGGGACCGTTGTCGCGTACGCTGAGGTCTACCCCCGCCGCGTCCATCTCGCAGGAGAGGAGGACCCATCCGCCCGATTCGTTGAACTTGACGGCGTTGCCGAGCAGGTTGAGCAGGATCTGCCGCACCCGCTCCTCGTCGCCGAGCAGGCGGATCGCGGGATCGCAGGCCCGGATGGAGAGGGCGACTCCCTTGGCCCGTGCGAGCGGGGCGATGAGCGGCTCCATGCCGGTGAGCAGATCGCACGCGGCGAGCGGACGCAGATCGAACTCGATCTGTCCCGCCTCGAGCCGCGCGTAGGAGAGGATGTCGTTGATCAGCGTCAGCAGATGCCGCTGGTTGGCGGTGACGCGGGAGAGCGCCCCGCGCTGTGCCTCGGTCAGCGGGCCGTGGATGCCGAGGTCCAGCAGATCGACGTAGCCGCCGATCGCGTTGAGCGGGGTGCGCAGCTCATGGCTCATCGCGGCGAGGAACTCGGATTTGCTCCGGTTCGCCGCTTCCGCATCCGCTCGCGCCGCGCGCTCAGAGGCAAGGAGCCACTCGCGCTCGGAGATGTCCAGCATCGAGCCGATCATCCGGGTCGCCCTGCCCGATTCGTCGCGGGCGATGGCCCCACGGTCGAGTACGGTGACGTGGCTGCCATCGGCCTGCACGAAGCGGTACTCGCACGACCAGGCGGTGCTGCCGTCGTCCAGCGCGGTGTGAATGCTCTCGACCACGTGCTCCCGGTCCTCCGGGTGGATGTGCTGGTACCAGAACTCGATGGTCGGTGGTACCGCATCGTGCGGGTAGCCGAAGGTCGTCTCGAGGGTCTCGTTCCAGAGCAGCTCGTCCGTGGCGAGGTCCCAATCCCAGATCACGTCGTTGGTGGCGCGGCTGACCAGCGCGTAGCGCTCTTCGCTCAGCAGGGTGGCGGCCAGGAGCCGGTCTCGCTCGGCCTCCGCCTGGTGCCGCTCGTGGATGTCGGTGCAGGTGCCGAACCAGCGGACGATGCGGCCATCCGCCTCGCGCTGCGGGAGGGCGCGCCCCAGGAACCAACGGTACTCGCCGGTCTCGGCGCTCCGGAAGCGGTACTCGATCTCGTACGCCGTGCCGGTATCGAGCGAGTGCTGCCAGACGGCGACGGCGCGTTCGTGATCATCGGGGTGCAGGTAGTCCTTCCAGTTCCAGCCCTGGGGCACTTCGTCCTCGCCGCCAGGCTCGTCGGGCCGCGGCATCCCCGTGTAGGCGTACCAGCGCTTGTTGAAGTAGTCGTGGTATCCGTCGGGCCGGGTGCTCCACACGATCTGCGGCATCGACTCGGCGAGTGCGCGGAGCCGGGCGTTGGCCGCCTGCAGCTCCGCCCGCGCGCGCTCCGCGGCGGCGAGGAGACGCTTCTCCTCCGCCTGGAGCCGCCGGTTCTCGACCTCCGCGGTCGCGTCGATCAGGGTGACCAGCACCCCGCCGACGCTCCCCGACTCGTCGAGGATGGGGCTGAAGGAGAGATCGACGTACACGTCGTCCGGGGGCGCATCCGGGCCGCGGCGGGCGAGGGAGTAGAGGGCCTCCTTCAACCCTACCTGCTCGCCGCGCAGCGCGCGCTCGAAGAGCGGCTCGTTGAGGTGCCACACCTCGGGCCACACCTGGCTCGTGGGCATCCCGAGCCCCCAGGGGTGCTTGGCGCCGTGAACGGGGATGTAGCCGTCGTTGTAGATCTGGATCAGGTCGGGTCCCCAGAGCACGATGCTGGGGAAGGCGTGGCCGATGACCAATCCGGCCGCGGTCCGCAGGCTCTGCGGCCATTCCTCGATGGGGCCGAGCGGCGTCGCCGCCCAGTCCATCTCGCGGCAGAGCCGGCCCATCTCGCCGATCTCCGGGAAGACGAGCTCGGCGGCGGTGCGGGGAGGAGCGTCACGTTGTGTGGCAGGAGTCATCCAGCTGGCTCCAGGGGTGAAGTCAGAGCACTAACGCCACCAAGGTACTACACGGCGCCGCGCTGCGGAATGGTCGGCGCGTGGGGTTTCAGCTTTCGTTGTACGCCTCGATGATCTGCTGAAACTTCCGCGCGAGCGTCCAGCAGGGATGGTACTCGTAATCGCCGATCTCCTCGTTCCAGTGAACGTCGATGAGACCGTTGCGGTCGCACTCCAGCCCTTCGCTCGGCTGCGTCAGATAGTAGTGCCAGAAGTTTCCCACCAGGTAACGGCAGGCGAGCGCCAGCTTGATCCCTCGCTGCTTGCACTCCAGCAGCCAGGAGCGGAGTAGCTCGTCCTCCTTCTCCCGGTTCACCGACCTGCCGGGCTCGGGCGTGTCGGGCTCTCGCTCGAAGCTGTTGTCGGGGTCCATGTACTCTGGCGAGCCCCACTCCAGAATCGCGAAGGTGGGATCGAGGCCGCGCTGCTCCTGAAAGGTCCTGCGCCAGTCGGAGAGCCCATCCGCAAGGGACTCGCCCTGGTGGGCGAAGGCGTAGAAGTTGGTGCCGAAGATGTCGGCGTCGAGCTGGATGGCGGAGAAGAGGCATTCTCGCGCCTCGCAGGCGACGACCGTGACGTCGAACTCCGGCTCGTGCGCGACGGCGGCGCTCGCATTGAAGGCCTTCACCAGATTGGCGATCATCCGCTCCTTGGCCTCGTGGTCGTCCTTGCGGTGCGGCTCCCAGTTGCCGGTGATGACATGGTTGTAGGGCTCTCCCCCGATCTCGACGATGGGGATGAAGCCTGCATGGAGATGCTGCCGGTAGCGCTCGAGGTAGAGTCGGGTGTAGCGGGCCATGTACTCCCAGAGATCCTCGCGCTCGAGCGCGTGCTCACCGCCGGGGCCGCGCATCCAGCCGCTCTCCCACTCGTAGCTCATGTGCGCGAGAATGGGAATGATGGTGAGGCCGATCTTCTCGGCATACTCGAACTCGGCGTCCAGCCGCGACCAGTCGAAGCGCTCTTCCGCGAGCCACACCTTGTTCCACGGAACACCTCCACGAATGTACCGGAACCCCATCTGCTTCGCGTAGTCGAACACCTCCTGCCAGCGCTCATTCGTCCGGTTCCGGTGCCCGTGGTCCACCAGCTGGCCGTGTACCATGGGGCAGGGACGTTCCAGTACCGCGATCGACTCGAGCCGTGAGGGTCGTGTTAGATCCACCATATACCTCGATCACTGCGGGTTGACGGAGACGACGTTCCCGAGAGCGTGCTGCACTCATTAATGGGGCCAGAGTGCGGGCACTGGGATGTAGCGCTTGAACGCCTTTCTCACCTCCGCACGGAAGGCGACTGCGTGCCAGGCCTGATCGTTCGCGGTATGCGGCCAGATCAAGTACTCCGCATGTGCGCCGCGCTCTGTTCCATCATCCGGACCATCCGCTCGAGGCGGTCCAGGTGCTCCGGCATCCGCTGCTGAACCTCGGCCCGTGAGGCGGTCTGGAGCTGCTCGACCTCCGTGCGCAGCGCCTGCATCTCCTCGACCATCCGCCGGTGCTCCTCCCCACTCATCCCCATCATCTGGCCCATCTGCTCATCGGTCATTCCCATGCCCATGTCCATCTCGCGCATCTGGCGGTTCGTCAGGCCGAACAGCTGCGAGACCCGCGTTACGTGCTCGCCCATGCGCTCGTGCTGCTCTTCGGGCGAGAGCCGCCGCATCTGCTCGATGTGCCGACGCAAGTCGCTCGTCAGCTGATCCATCTCCTGCGCGTGGCGCTGCATCATGGCGGGATCCATGCGCATGCCCTGCATTCCTTCCATACGCGGCATGTCGCGTGGCATCTCGGCCGTCGGGCGCGACTCGTCGGGCCGCTCACAGGCGGCAAAAGCAAACCCAACGACAACCGCCAGAAGTGTTCTGCTGTGCAATTTCATCTCTGGTTGTCCTTTCCGCTGTCTCTGTGATAACCCTCTGGAAGCGGAGTCGGCTGCATCGCCCGGCGCATCCCCTGCTCCGCCGCCTCACTGACGAACCGGTGTGCGTGCTGGCGGATGAGCAGCACGACCTGCGGGTCTTCGGAGGTGTGCGTCACCCGCACTCCGCCAGGGATCTCCTCGTACTCCAGATGGGCTCGTTCGCGGTGCTCGAACAGTTCACGGAAGACCGGGTCCATCATTCGAATCGGCATGTCCTGCTCGAAGCGCTCCTTCATCTGGCGAACATGGGTGCGGATCAGCTCCGCCACCTCGGGATCGTCGCTTCGGGTGATGGTGCGGACCCCGCCGGGAATGTCCTCCACCTGCCGCTCGATCTTTTCATGGTTGACCAGCAACCGGCGAATGACACGCATCTGCTGCATCATCTGCGGGCCCATCATTCCCTCGTGGCTCATCATCCACTCGGGCATACCTTCCATCATCGGCATTCGCCTGTCCATCATGGCAGGTGGTGTATCCGCCATCATACCGGGCATGCGCTCCGACATCATACCGGAACGCAAACGTGGTTCTTCACTGTTGGGGCAGGCAGCGAGGATGAGTCCCAGCCCAGCCAACCTTCCGAGCCGAAAGACGAGTGCGTGGTTCATTCGCTTCTCCTTATAGCTGGAGTCCTCAAGGTTTGGGTTCGGAGACGGCTCTGAGGAGCGGCCCCGCGCCTTCTTCCGATATCACGATCGGGAAGCGGCCGCGGCGAAGCTGCCATTCGCGCCAGATGGCGTAGATCACCGGGATCACGATCAGCGTGAGCACCAAGGAGGTGACCAGTCCGCCGATCATCGGGGCGGCGATCCGCTGCATGGTGGCCGATCCCGCGCCGGACGCCCACATGAGCGGCAGCAAGCCCCCGATCGTGGAGACCACCGTCATCATCTTGGGGCGCACGCGCTCGACCGCGCCCTCCATCACCGAGGCATGCACGTCGCCAGCATCCAGCGCGTCGCCCCGCTCGAGCGCGCGGCGGTGATAGGCCCCGTCTAGGTAGACCAGCATCACCACCCCCGTCTCCGCCGCCACCCCCGCGAGCGCGATGAAGCCGATCCACACCGCCACGCTGGTGTTGTAGCCCAGCAGCCAGAGCAGCCAGATGCCTCCCACCAGCGCGAAGGGGAGGGTGCTCATCACGAGCAGCGTCTCCGTGGCGTTGCGGAAGTGCAGGAAGAGCAGGAGGAAGATGAGCATGAGGGTGACGGGGACCACCACCTGCATGCGCTGCCGCACCCGCTGCATCGCCTCGAACTGGCCGGACCACTGGAGCGTGTAGCCAGCCGGGAGCTGCAGGTGCTGCGAGAGGAACTCGCTGGCCTCCGCGACGTAGCCGCCGAGATCGCGTCCCTCCACGTCCACGTAGACGGCGCTCACCGGGAAGGCGTTCTCGGTCTTCACGACCATCGGACCCTGCGCGGCGCGCAGCGTGGCCAGCTGGCCGAGCGGCAGCTGTGTCGTTCCGCCCATCACCGGCACCCGTACCTGCGCGATCGCCGCCGCGCTCTGCCGCAGCTCCCGGGGATAGCGCACCAGCACCGAGTAGCGCTCGCGGCCCTCGACGGTCTGCGTCGCCACCGTGCCGCCGATGGCGGTCATGAGCGCAGCCTGCACGTCCATGACGTTGAGGCCGTAGCGCGCGGCGGCCGCGCGGTCCACCTCCACGTCCACATAGAAGCCGCTCGCCCCCCGCTCCGCGATCGCGCTCCGCGTCCCCCGCACCTGGCGCAGGAGCCCTTCCACCTCGGTGCCGATCCGCTGGATCTCCTCCAGGTCGGGGCCGAAGATCTTGACGCCGACGGGGGTGCGCATCCCGGTGGCGAGCATGTCGATCCGATTCTTGATCGGCATCGTCCAGATATTCATCACCCCGGGCATGCGCGTGGCGCGATCCATCTCGGAGACCAGCCGGTCGTAGCTCATCCCGGGGCGCCACTCCCGCTCCGGCTTCAGGTTCACCACCGTCTCGTACATGTCGAGCGGCGCGGGATCCGTCGCCGTGGTGGCGCGCCCCGCCTTGCCGATCACGCTCTCCACCTCCGGGAAGCGGGCGAGGAGGGCATTCTGCCGGCGCATGATCTCTGCAGCCTGCTGGATGGAGACCCCGGGCAGCGTCATCGGCATGAAGAGGATCGTACCCTCCTCCACCGGCGGCATGAACTCCGAGCCGAGGCGCGTGAAGGGGATCACCGTCAGGGCGAGCAGGAGCGTGGCGATGCCGAGCGTCGCCCCCCGATGGCGGAGCGCCCCGGCGAGCGTGGGCCTGTACCCGCGAATCAGCGCCCGGCTCACCGGGTTCTGCGTCTCCCCACGGATCCTGCCGCGGACGAAGTAGCCCATCGCCACCGGGACCAGCGTGAGGGCGAGCACCGCGGCGGAGGCCATGGCCAGCGTCTTCGTCCAGGCGAGCGGCTTGAAGAGTCTTCCCTCCTGCGCCTCCAGCGCGAAGACGGGCAGGAAGGAGACGGTGATCACCAGCAGCGAGAAGAAGAGCG
This sequence comes from Longimicrobiaceae bacterium, assembly GCA_051006015.1. Taxonomy (GTDB): domain Bacteria; phylum Gemmatimonadota; class Gemmatimonadetes; order Longimicrobiales; family Longimicrobiaceae; genus JBPCIT01. Next base: position 8,827 of record JBPCIT010000017.1, on the reverse strand, counting down.
CCGGGCCCACCTCCTTGGTGGATTCGATCACGAGCTCCCAGCGGCGACGGTTGCTCACCTCGCCGCCCTCCCTCTCCAGATGCTTGTGCAGGTTGTCGATCATCACCACCGCCGCGTCGATCATCGCGCCGATGGCGATCGCGATCCCACCCATGGACATGATGTTGGCGGGCACACCGATCAGGCGCATGATGATGAAGGCCATCAGGATGGCGATCGGCAGCGTGACGGCCGCGACGAGCGCGCTGCGCAGGTGCAGGAGGAAGACGACGGCGATCAGCGCTACCAGGAGAAGCTCCTCGCCGATCTTGCGCGTGAGGTTGGAGATCGCCTCGCGGATCAGCGGCGCGCGGTCGTAAGCGTCGACGATGCGCACGCCCTCCGGGAGGCCGCGCTCGATCTCCGTGATCCTGCGCTTCACGGCGTTGATCACGGAGAGGGCGTTCTCCCCGTGGCGCATCACCACGATGCCGGTGACCACGTCGCCCCGGCCGTCCTTGTCCGCCACGCCCCGGCGGATGTCAGGCCCGAGCTGCACGCGCCCGATGTCCCGGATGCGTACCGGAGTGCCGGCGGGACCGGCGGTCAGCACCACGTCCTCGATGTCCGCCACGGAGCGCAGATACCCGAGGCCGCGCACCATGTACTCGCGCCCGCCCATCTCCAGCACCCGCGCGCCCACGTCGGCGTTCGCCATGCGCAGCGCTTCGGTCACCCGCTGGATCGGGATGCCGTACGCCTGGAGCCGCTGCGGATCGACGTCCACCTGGTACTGCTTCACGAAGCCGCCCACGGTGGCGACCTCCGCCACCCCGGGGACGCTCTGGAGCTGGAAGCGGATGAAGAAATCCTGCAGGCTGCGCAGCTCCGCCAGGTCGTGCCGGTCGGACTCCAGCGTGTACTGGTAGACCCAACCGACGCCGGTGGCGTCCGGGCCGAGCTGCGGCGTCACGCCCGCCGGGAGCTGATCGCGCACCTGTGAGAGGTACTCCAGCACGCGGGAGCGCGCCCAGTAGGGGTCGGTCCCCTCCGCGAAGAGCACGTACACGAAGGAGATCCCGAAGCCGGAGATGCCGCGTACCGTGGTCGCCCCCGGCACCGCCAGCATCGCGGTAGTGAGCGGGTAGGTGACCTGGTCCTCGACGATCTGCGGCGCCTGCTCCGCCCACTCCGTCTGGATGATGACCTGCACGTCCGAGAGGTCGGGGATGGCATCCACCGGGGTGGTGCGCACCGCCCAGACGCCCGCGCCAATGAGAAAGCTGGTGGCGAGCAGCACCAGGAAGCGGTTGTGGACGGACCACTCGATGATTCGGTTCAGCATGCCGGCCTCCTCAGTGCTGCATGCCGGGCATGCTCGTATCGCCCGGATTCATCTCCATGCCGGGCATTCCCGGCTGCCCCATCATCGTCTCCATCAGGCGGCTCTCGGCGTCCAGGAGGAAGTTGGCGCGCGCGACCACCCGCTCGCCGGCGAGGAGGCCGGAGAGGATCTGCACGTCGCCGTTCACCTCCGAGCCGACCCGCACCTCGCGCAGCTCGTACGCACCCGGACCCTGCTCGACGAAGACGATGTCGCGCGTGCCCGTACGCATCACCGCGTCGCGCGGCACCAGGAGCGCGCGCTCGGCCTCCGGCGCATCCAGCTGCACGGTGGCGAACATCCCCGGCTTGATCCGGCCGCCGGGGTTCGCGAGCGGGATCCGCACGCGCGCCGTGCGGGTATCCTGCCGGACCTCCGGGTAGAGGTAGCTCACGCGGCCGGTGAGGCGCTCGCCGGGGTAGGCAGCGATCTCCACGGACACCGGCTCCCCCAGGCGCACGAAGCGGAGGTCCTGCTCGTAGACATCCGCCTCGACCCACACCTGCGTGAGATCGGCCAGCCGGTAGAGCGCCTCCCCCGGCTGCACGCTCTGTCCCTGCTGGACGTTCTTCTCCACGACGAAGCCGGTGAAGGGCGCGTGCAGCGTCAGCGTCCGGCGCACCTGCCCGGTCCGCTCGATCTGCTGGATCTGCGCGGGCGAGATGTCCCAGAGCAGGAGCCGCCGCCGCGCCGCCTCGACGAGGCCGCCACTCCGCTCCGCCACCCCCGGGGCGGCGCTCTGCGCGAGCTGCCGCTCCAGACGCGCGGCGGCGAGCAGCTCCTCCTGCGCGGAGACCAGCTCGGGAGAGTAGATCTCCAGCAGCGGCTGCCCGCGGCGCACGGCCTGCCCGGTGAAGTCCACGTAGAGGCGCTCCACGAACCCGCCGAACTTGGGCGTGATCGTCGAGAGCCGGGTCTCGTCGAAGGTCACGTTCCCGGTCGTGCGGATCTCCCGCCGCACCGGCCCCAGCTCGGCGGTGGCAAGGGTGATCCCGAGCGAGCGAACCATCTGCGGGTCGATCCGCACCCTTCCATCGCCCATCTGCATGCCGGACATCTCCATGCCGCCCATGTTCATCCCCTCCATCTCCGCCGCGGCAGGGGTCCTCTCGGCTCCGCCCCCGGTGCGCGTCGCCGCCCAGACGATGGCAGCCGCTACCAGGACGAGCGCGCCGGCGAGCAGCGCCCACCGCGCGGATTGCGATATCTTTTCGGTCATCGTCCCTGCTCCTGATTCTTCGCCTCCGACCCAGTGGCTTCCGGCGTTTCGCCCTCCCATCCCAGGTGGACTCCGGCGGCCAACTCGAGCGCGGCCAGCTCGCGTCCGAAGTCGGCGAGCTGTCGCGCCAGCTCGATCTCATGACGGAAGAGCGCCGCCTGGGCATCCAGCAGGCTCACGAACTCCACGCGGCCCGCCTGATACGCGGCGACTGCGCTCTCCACCGTCGCCCGCGCCTGCGGGATCACGCCGTCGGAGAGAAGGAGGGTCTGCTCGCGGGTGCGGACCAGCGCGGCGTAGCGGGTGGTCACATCCGCCTGGATCTCGCTGACCATCTGATGGTGCCGGAGCTCGTTGGCGGCGAGGAGGTGCTCCGCCTCGATCACCGCCTGACGCTGCTTGCGAGCGGCGAAGAGGGGCAGAGGGAGGGAAACCATCGCGCTGAGCATGTCCATCCGCCCCCACCGGGCACCGTATCCCAGCATCAGGTCGACATCCGGAATGCGCTCGCGACCGGCCAGAGCGACTGTCGCGCGGGACTCGGCGATCCGGCTCTCATGCGCGCGAAGCATCGGCCGCTCCTGGACGGCACGTGCCTGCAGCTCCGCCAGCGATGGGAATCCATCCCCGAGCCCTGCATCCAGCGCGGCGGCGGTGAAGGCGGCGCGCGTCGGGGCGGCCCGGGCCAGCGCCAGGACGCTCTCCGGGTAGACGGGCGTGAGGGGCGCCGTCGGCGGGCGCTGCAGGACGGCGTTCAGCTCCGCGAGCGCGGCCGTACGCCGGGCATCCAGCCCCGCGAGCTGCTCGTCCAGGCGGGTGATCTCCGTCTGCGTCCGCAGCACGTCCTGCTGCGGGGCGCGCCCCACCGCGAAGCGGGCGCGGGTGACCTCGGCCAAGTCCACGAGGAGCGCCCGGTTCCTCGTCAGGACGTCGCGCGCCCGCTCCAGGAAGAGCGCCTCGTAGTAGGCGCCCTTGAGGCGGGCGAGGACCTCCCGCTCGGTCTCCTCCGCCTCTAGGCCGGCACTCTCGTGGGCGGCCCGCGCGATTGCCTCACGGGCCGCTCGCGTACCCGGCGCGGGAAGCCGCTGGCCGACCTCCACCGTCCCCATCGCCATCATCTCGTCGCGCGGATCCAGGGTGCCCGCCGGCAGGTTCATCATGCCCAGCGAGAGCATGGGGTCGGGGAGCGCTCCGGCCCGCGGGATCCGCGCGGCCGCGGCCTCGGCCATCCGGCGAGCAGCCTGAATCTCGGGGTTGCGCTGGCGTGCTTCGGCCAGCAGCTCCGCCAGCGGCGCCGGCCCCTGCGCCCTGGCGCCACCGAGCGGCGCAGCCAGAAGCGCGACAAACAGAAGTGCAATCTTCATCGTAGCTCGTCCTCTTCCGACGTACGCTCGAGCTCCGAGCCGATTGCGCATGCGCAACGGCCGGCTCGCCGGAGCGCACTGCTCCGGGTCAGGAACCCGAGGAAGGAAAACGGAATGGCAGCCGGACGGACGCCCGGCTACGAGCTACGCTCTGGGAGGGTGGAAGAGCGTGGTGACGAGAAAGAGATCCAGCCCGGCATCGGGAGAAAGCGTGACCAGCGAGGCGGCGGCCAGGAGTGGCTGGACGGACGTGCCGGTAGCCGGCAGCGAAGCCGTGACGCACGAGCCCACGCCCGCGACAGCGAACGGGCACGGCGGTGCGTCGGAGCGCGAGGAGCCGGAGTCGTCCGGCACCGATGGCGACGGGTGGTGCATCCCCCCCATCTCCGAGCCGGAAGCATCGTCCACCTGCGCCATCATGTTCATTCCCGCATCTGTCCCCGGCAGGCACATCGACGCCCACACGCCCTCTGCGAAGTACGCAGAGAACGCGAGGAGCGCCAGAAGCGCGGCGAAGAGGCGGAAGCGGGATCGCATACCTTGAGTTTACCGACATCGGAGTGTCAGAGCAAGTCCGGACTACCCCCAGGCGTGCCGGACCGCCTCGGCCCACTGGCCGGGGACTTGCTCCCTATCCTGCCCGCACCTGGCGGACTCACGCGGAGGAGAACGGATGCACCACCCTCGAGAAGCCCCCAACACCGTCCAGGTCGCCGGCCGCAGCCTCCGCATCCAGATGCAGGGCGAGGGGCCGCCGGTGCTGCTGATCCACGGCATTCCCACCAATGGAGAGCTCTGGCGCGACGTGATGCCGCGGCTGGCGGAGCGGGCGCGGGTGATCGCGGTGGACATGCTCGGCTACGGCCGCTCGGACCGGCCGCAGGGGCTGCCGGTGGACATCGGCTCGCACGCCGCTTACCTGGTCGAGATGCTGGAGGCGCTGCAGATCCAGCGCGCCACGGTGGTGGGACACGACATCGGCGGGGGGGGTGGCGCAGATCCTGGCGGTGCGCTACCCGGAGCGGGTCGAGCGGCTGGGGCTGGTCAACTCCGTCTGCTACGACTCCTGGCCGATCCCCTCGATCAAGGCGATCCAGGCCACCGCTCCCGTCGTCGAGCATCTCCCCGCAGGTCTCACTACGGACGGGCTGAAGCTGTGGCTCCGCCGCGGCTTCGTACACCAGGAGCGCGCGGATGAATTCCTCGACATCTTCCTCGAGCCCTTCTCGACCGACGAGGGGCTGAAGGTCTTCGTCGAGCACGCCCGCGCGCTGGACTCCAGGCAGACAGAGGAGATCGCGCCACAGCTCTCCATGCTGCGCGTCCCGGTGGCGGTGGTGTGGGGAGAGCAGGACCCCTTCCAGAAGGTCCACTGGGCGGAGCGGCTCGCTGGCGATATCCCCACCGCGGAGCTGACGCGGATCGAGCACTCCAGCCACTTCGCCCCCGCGGATGCGCCGGCGGAGGTGGCCGAGGCGCTGCTGCGGCTGCTGGAGCGGCCCGCGGCGCCGGCAGCCGGGCAGCCGTAGAACTCCCCCCCCGTCCGACCCGCTCCGTGTGCTGCTTCACCTGCGTCCCGGGGGCACACCCCCCGGGACGGCTACTGACGTGCTGAAGGACCTACTGGCTCAGGGCTGACGCGGTTGCCGCGGCCGGCCAGGGCGTTCTCCGGGTCACCCGCCAGATCACCCCGGTGTCCGGGATGTAGCGGTACGGCGGCGCCTTGGACATGTCGATCTCCACTCTGCCATAGTCGGAGATGTACATCACGTCCACGGCGTCGCGCAGTTCGGGATGATCGACGTTCGGCCCGAAGAGGACGTCGTAGGGCCGCTCCAGCCCCTGACCGGGCCTGCCCAGCTCGGAGGCCGTTCCCCGCCGCCGGTTCTGGACGAAGGGGATCACGCCCATCTGCGGTTGGTCCGGATTGAATGCCACGATCCGGATTCCCGCGCGCAGGTTCGGCAGCAAGGGATTGGTGGGCGGCGTCAGGTCGCCCCACTCCGCGACGGCGACCCATCCGGCCGCCGGTCCCCAGCTCGCGGGCGCGACGTCCACCCCGGCGGGCGAAGAATGCACCGGGTGCAGCCCGGCGACCCAGTTGCGGCTGGGCGCGCTCAGCCCGCTGGCCGAGTGGTCGATGATGAAGTCCAGGAACTTGCCCAGCTCCTCGCGCGTGCCATCCTCGCGGACCAGGAAGACCGGCGCCTGCTGCTCATCCGGGACCCCGAACTTCGGCAGGGTCAGCGGCTCGCGGGCGGCCGAGAAGTCAGGGAAGCCGTACCAGCGGCCGGGCTGGTTCGGGTTGATCCTCAGCGTCACGTCGAACTCGTCCTGCACGGGGCGAAGGCCCCGAACGTCGTAGCCGTTCTCGGGCACGAAAAGCTCGCCCATCTGGTTGAAGGCCAGGCCGATCGGCTGGCGAATCCCGTCCGCCACCATCTCGAGCGTGCCCTCCGGGTTGTTCGGATCGAAGCGGTGGACGGCGCCGCCGCACTTCTGTACGCCCTGGACCACCTCACCACGCCGCCGGATCTCGCCGAAGCGGGCGTAGGGACCGGTCAGGACCATGTCGTTCGGATCCGGCGTAAGGATGTTGGGCCCCAGGAAGTTGTGCCCGCGCATCACCAGGTTGCGGCAGGGGGTCGGACGCACACCGGGATTCTTCATTATGGCGAATCCGACGTCAGGGCCCAGCACCGTTGCGTTCCCTGCCTGCCCCACACCGAAGTACACCCAGCCGTCACGGATCTCGATGCCATTCATGAAGTGCTCGGCCTGCGCGTCCACGAACCCGGTCAGCAGCTTCTCCGGCATCCCACCCGTATCGTGCACGCGGGAGAGCGCGCCCGTGTCGTCGAGGTCACGGTGCGTGAAGTAGAGCCAGCCATCGTGCCAGGCGAGTCCCACCACCGGCGGAACCACATGGCTGGTCAGGTTGATGACCTCTTCCACCTGGCGCGTGCCCGTGATCCGCAGGATACGCGGCGCACGGAACTGGACCGGCTCGAACCCGCCGCCGGCCTCGTTCACGTAGAGGCGGCCCCGGTCGTCGAAGGCCATCTCGGTCGTGAACGACAGTCCCTCGGCGATCTTGTCGATGTGGAAGCCCGGCGGAAGACGGATCAAGCGGCCCTCATTGGGATGCCGGACCTCGAGCACCTCATCCGGCGCCACGGGCAGCGTGGGTTGACGGTCCTGACAGCCGACGACGCCGAGCGCGAGCATGGCAAGCGCGCCGAGCACCGGCGCACCGGCCGATCTGTCGGGCCGGCGTCTCCTGAACACTGCGGGCATGTACCCCTCCTTGGTTCTGCCGCCGGAACGGGGCTATCGCACCCCGGGGGCGGCATCACCGGGGGCGACGGTTGGATCTGCAGGGGAGCTGCGCCTCGTAACGGAGGCACGAGGCATCACCCGGCGGCCCCCGAGGAGCCGCCGCGCGAGGAAGCTGGCCCGCAACGCACACGCCCAAGCCGCCGGCAAGTCATCACAGACCCCGAAGGCCAGACAAACTGTGAGGCGACCGGACGGCTGGCGGAGGAGGAGCCGGTGCCGCTCTCACACATCCGGGTGTGCATGGCAGCTGTTACGAATCCGGCTCTCCGGCCGAACGGAGCTTGCGGAGGTACCCAGACTGTCCTCTTCCGAGCCCCACGGCGCCCGCACTGCCGGTGCCGATGGGAAGCCCGGCCTAACCCATGAGCTGCGGGGGATCATCTCCCGCCGACCCGAGGAGCAAGAGATGAGAATCACCGGTTTCGCGTTATCTGGCGCCGCTATCGTCGCCATCCTGAGCGGCTGCGGCCCGACCGCTACCACGCAGACTCCCGCGACGGTCCCAGCACCGTCTCCGACGATGGCTCCGGCCGCTGCTGCCGCCGCCGCCCAGCCGCAAGCCTCTGCCGTGATCGCAAGCTGGCCTGAGACCTCGCGAGAGGTCGCGCAGACGATGATCGGCAAGTACGGCGCACCGAACGAGGCGACCCCCAGCCGGCTCATCTGGTTCAACAATGGGCCGTGGAAGCGAACCATCGTCTACCGCGACACGGTGCCGCACCACTTTCCGATGCGGCACCCGGACCTGCTCGAGCAGGTCATCGACTACCGGGTTCCGCCCGAGGCGTTCGACGCCCTCGCACGGTACGACGGAAGTGTGATCGCGGAGAGAACCAAGGGAGAGATCGCGGCACGCTGCGACAAGGAGGGGGCCAACTTCCTGGCCATCAACCTCGCGCACGACGTAGCCACCGGGCGCCGGACTGTCGAGCATGCCCGGGAGTTCTACGCGCAGACCATACAGGCGGTGATGCAGGGCGAGCAGCCCGCCTACACCCAGGGCTTCCAGTTCCAGGTGCCGCGCGGCGGCACGGGAGACCCGGACCGGCCCGCGCCGGGCATGTAATCTGCCGGTGGCGGTGGGGAGAGCCACGCTGGCAGTGGCTCTTCCCCGCCCGCTTCGATCGCACAACCCCCAGATGAAATGAGGTCCAGATGAGCAGCATGAACCCCGATCGCTCCCTCCGCGATAGCGAGGGCGGGGCCACCTATCGGCCCAAGGGCAACGATCAGCTCACCTTCCCCACGGGACGCACCGCGCTGCTGGTGATCGACCCCGTCAACGACTTCCTCTCCGAGGGAGGCGCCGCCTGGGAGATGACCAAGACCACGGTGCAGAAGAACAACGTGGTCGAGAACCTCAGGCGCGCCATGGAAGGCGCTCGCCAGCGCGGGGTCCCGCTCCTGATCGGCCCGATGGCCTACACCGAGGAGGACTACGCCAGCGAGGAGCTGCAGCGCAGGAGCGGGATCAACCGGATCATGTTCGAGCTGAAGATGTTCCAGGCGGGCAGCTGGGGCGCGGACTTCCACCCCGACCTG
>JBPCIT010000016.1:0-12502 GCA_051006015.1 Longimicrobiaceae bacterium | reverse complement strand
GGTGAATCGCGCTGATCTGCAGGTGCGCCTGACTCGATGTGCTCAGTCGCTCGTACTCTTTGCTGTTGCGGCGGCACCGACCCAGCCAGGCGAAGGTGCGCTCGACCACCCAGCGGCGCGGAAGAAGCACAAAGCCCTGGCTGCCTTCGGGGCGGCGTACGATCTCCAGCTGCCAGGAAGGCGCCTGCCCTTCAATCCATGCACGGAGCTTGTGATTGTGATACTTCCCGTCGGCCCACACCACCAGCAGCCTCGGGAAGCGCTCGGCCTTCAGCTGTGCCAGGGCACGCGGGGCTGCAGCCGCATCATCCAGGGCCGCACTGGTGACCAGCACCACCAGGAGCAGACCCAACGTATCGACGATCACATGCCGCTTGCGTCCCGTGAGGCGTTTGCCTCCATCATAGCCCCGCTCTCCCCCCATCTCGGTGGTCTTGACCGACTGGCTGTCGATCGAGACCGCACTGGGGCTGGCCTCGCGCGAGGGCGCCTCCGCGCAGCGCACCTGCGCACGCAACGCATCCACCATGCGCTGCCACGTACCGTCTTCTCTCCACTGCGCAAAGTACTCGTAGACGGTGCTCTTCGGCAGCAGATCATGCGGCAGCAGCTCCCACTGGCAGCCGGTGCGGTTCTGATAGAGCAGCGTGTTGATCACCTCCCGCATATCCGTGCTGCGGGGCCGTCCCCCCGGCTTCGCAGCCGGGATCAGCGGCTCCAGCACGCTCCATTGCTCATCCGTCAGATCCGTCTTGTACGGCTTCCGCGCCCCAGCGTCCATGGTTCACGACTCCCGAGAAAGAGGTGCCAACTGCAACCTGGACTGCATCTTAGCACCTCTTACCCTTTTCGGACAGACTCTCAGAGCCTCAAGTGCTCTGCGATACCAAAGCTCCGCCGCTTCCGGCTTGCCAGCGGCCTCACAAACCGTGGCCAACTCGTTCCAGGTTCGCACCGCGCCGTTGGGTCCAATTATCCAGCGATGCTTCTCCTTCAGTCGTGCCGCCTCCCGGTAGTGCCGCTCGGCGTCCTCCCACTGCCGCGACTGGCGGTAGACGATACCAAGCTGATGCCAGGCGACCGCCTCCATTTGCGGGTTGTCTAGTTGCTGGAACAGTGCCAGCACGGCCTGGTATTTCGTGAGTGCTTCGTCCAATTTATCTTCCAACAGCGCTAAGGTGCCGAGCTGGCCCAGAACCACACCCTGGCTGTGCATATCCATGACTTCTACCTGGACTTCAAGGCTTGCTTTGTACTCCCTTCTGGCTTCGGCATACCGGCCCAGTGTGACTAGCATGTCGGCGAGCTCAATGTGCAGCGTGCCTGCGAGATGCCTTTCCCATCTGCTCTGCTCCAGCCTGCCAACTACTGCGAGGCCCTCCCGGTACCGTTCCATCGCCAGGTCAGGCCGTCCACCCAACGCGAAGCACCGGCCCAGCCCGGCAAGCGTCTGCGCCCGCTTGTAGCTGGGGGTGTCACCCAAGCGGTCGAGGATCGCTTCGAACACCCCGGCGGCATGAGCTATATGGCCGCCTTCAAGCAGCTGCATACCGTATCGCCCCTGCGCCAAATACCACGCGTGAGAGTCTTTGTCGGTGGCTGTGGCCTGCATCCGTTCCGTGAGGCGCTGTGCCTCGCGGGTGAGGCCGAGTGACGTCAGAAACTGGGCCACGTTTTCCGCGAACTTCACGGCATTTGGATCGTGGACAGTGAAGGCGGCATCTACAGCGTGGAGCAGGTTAGGCAGCTCGCGAAGCGCGACGGCGCGCGTGAGGTGTGGTTTGTTGCTGTCGTGGGCGTAGAGGTATCGCGCAAACGCGTAATACCGCAGCCGGTGGGCGGTGGTGAGCCGGGCGCGCTCGTCCGGCGAAAGCTGCTGCCAGAGCATCGGGGCGAAGGTCGGGTGGAAGCGCAGGAACGGCACGCCGATCCCGGGCACTGTCTCCGCCTCCAGGAGCGCCGCGGCTTCTAACTGCCGGCGCAGGCCGGGCCATAGATCCTTATCCAGTCCTGATATGGCCAGCACCCCGGCCTCCAACGCCCCACCCTGAAAGATGCCGAGCCGGGGCAGCACCGCGCGAGCGGCGTCATCCAGCCGGTCGAGTGAGAGCTGCAGGGAGGCGACCAGCTCCGGGAGTGTGACCTCAGCGTCGCCGGTCGGCGAGCCGCCACCCTTCCCGGCCAGCAGCTCCTCCAGGCGGCGCCCGAGCTCGGCCGGCCGGCGGACCTTCAACTGCTGCGCCAGCACCCGGATGGAGAGCGGGTGGAAGCGCACCTGATCGAAGAGCTCGATGAGCGCCTCGCGCGCCGGGGTGGGGACCTGGGGCTCAGGCGGAAGCTTGAACATTTCGGCGAACCATTCCAGCGCGTCGTCGGGCGCTTGCCGGCTCCCCAGCCCCGCCAGCACAATGCGTTGGTGCAGCCGCGTCCCCTCGATGCGGTACTCCGGGTGGCCGAAGTCCGGGGTCCGGGTGGTGAGCAGCACCCGCGATTCGCCCGCCGCGGACCAGTCAGCCGCGGCATTGAGCAGCTCGCGCAGGGGCTCCGGGGCGAGCGCCTCTAGGTTGTCCAGCACCACCAGCGTCGCCGTCTCCTCCAGCACCTTGCGAGCGGTCGCGGCATCGATGAGGCTCTGTTCCAGCACGCTGCCGATCTCGTTCACCGCCACGGCTACCGAGTCGGCGGCCTGCACGCGCGAATAGTCCACGAACACCGCTGCGCGGAAGAGGCCGGTGCGGGTGAGCCAGCGCGCAGCCTCCTGCGCGAGCGCGGTCTTCCCCTGCCCGCCGAACCCGGTGAGCGTTATGCGGCGGGTTTTCTTGGCGAACCAGCGCTCGATGTCCCACAGCTCACGGCGGCGGCCGAAGAAACCCGCCTCAGGTGCGGGCGGGAGGTTGGTGCGTCGGGCGCTTCCTTTATCGTCTACGCTGGGCTCCTGGCCCTTCGTCTTCCGAAGCAGCGCCACGTCGGCGCCGGCCTGGTAGAGTGCGGGCACGAACCAGTCGTAAAGCTCGAGCCACTCGCGATACGCGCCACGTTCGGGATCATACCGCGGCACCTCATACTTCTTCGGGTGGTTGTACAGCTTGATGCGCGCGGCGTCGAGCGCCTCTCCGACGGCCCGGTGCCGGGCGAGCTGCTTGTAGAACTCGCCGAAGAGAGCCCGCGTGGTGGGAACCAGCACCGAGTGCGTCATGGCCAGCACCGCGGGGATTCCAGCAGCCGTGAGCCGCGCGGCCACACTGCCCATCGGCTCGTCGTTGTCGCCCTGAGCCGCACTCTGGCAGGCGGAGAGGATGAGCAGTGGTACGCGGCGCTGGTGGAGGTTCAGGCCGAGCCGGTCGGCCGCGACCAGGTCCGGCTGACCCTGGGCGTCTTCGAACAGGAGATAACCGGTGTTCGGGGGTGATTCGCCAGGAGTCTTCGCTGGCCCGCCCTTCACGACCTCACCGGCGAGAGCCTGAGCGATGTGGACCGAGCGATCGGCCAGCCGCTCCGGCAGTCCGCCATGGAGGTCGAATACGCCGTGGCCGTCGAAATGAAGGATGTCCACCGGCGGCAGGCTCTCGTCCTCGAGGCGCTCTACCAACGCATCGAGCGTCGGCGGACGGAGAAACTCCCAGGTGCAGCGACCCGGTGCGTGCGCCTCGATGGCGTCGAGCACAGCGGCCGGGTCTGCGCGCGGGTCGAGAAACCCGGATTCCGCCGGGCGGCTGACGACGAACAGGAGGTGAAGGCGGTCCTTGGACTTGACCTTGAAGGAGGCGCGGCCACCACTCGCCCCGGCCACCCGGCGGCGGATGCTGATGCGCGGGTGCTCATTGAAGAGGAACACGCCGCCCTTTGCAGGATCGTGCAACAGCTCCCAGGGCAGCTCGAGGATGGCGGGGTGTTCGGCACTGAGGGTCAGCAGGCGCGCATCCTCGGTGGTATCCTGGAAGGCGTTGAAGAGCCGCTGGCTGGCGCGGTCGCTGAACACCGCCTCGAAGAGCGCCTTCCCCCAGGCAGGAAGCTGTGCCTCGATCCGCCTGGCTTCCGTGTCGTCCGGGTCGCCGAGCGAGTGAGCGCCGTAGACCTCCAGATACCAGCGCAGGTCCTCATGGTCCTTCGCAGTGAGCGGGTTCGTGAAGGACAGGATGCCGGACTCCTCGCCGTCGAAGCTGACGATGACGTGGCCCGGATCGGGGAAGCGGAGGTTCAGCTCGGTGGCCATCAGTCCTTCCTCCGTGGGGTGGGTCTGGAGCGGTCTTGCCAGCGCCTACTTTCCCGGCCTCAGCTCGCGCCGTCCCTCTCCCCGGCGGCGCCTTCGCAGACTGCGTCGATGCCGACCTTGACCATCACGTTGAGCAGGAAGACCGTGGCCGCCACAGCCAGCGGCGCCAGCGAGCCGGTGGGAATGCCCATCACCGCCAACCAGGCGTACGAGACACGGACCGCGGACGTGCTCTCGACATCGCGGTACTTCCGCCACTGCTCGTGCAGGATGCCGTCGGGCAGACAGAGGTCGTTGCGGAGATGCCGCCGGTACTTCTGCCAGAAGGTCTCGAAAGGCTCGCCGGTGACCTTCTCGATGAGTTCTCTCTGGGCAGGAGCGTCGGGCAGGCCGTCTTCTGCGCCCGGCCCTCCCTTGAGTCTACGAAGCCTGCCGGTGGGTACCGTCTGGAGCGAGGCAAGCTGGTCGTCCACCTCGGTCGCCATGGCAGCCAGTTGAGCATCGGTCAGCATGATGGACATCCTGCGGAGGTAATGAACGGGGACGCTCCTCTGTTGGCCTGAGAGCGAGCGGGGTACATCCATACCGCAGCTTGCCAAGCGATCTGCTTTGCTCTACCTCACGCTACAATTGAGAAGAGGTGGACATGTAACGGTTACCCTGTGACCCGCCAGATGCCATAAGGAGAGCGGTGGGGCTCTGATGCCGGTACTACCGACCAATGATGAAGACGGCGGAGAAAGAAGTCAATGAACACGTGCTAGCCCCCGCATTACTCGCAGCCGATGAAATGCGCGGTCGAGGGGATCGGCGTCAACCGCGAGCGCTGCCGCGAGCTGCTGGAAAAGAACCCTTCCATCGCCACCGCGCTCAACGCCTACATCGGCTACGACGAGGCCGCCGCGGTTGCCAAGGAGTCCGCCAAGAACTTCGAGTCGGTACGCGACGTGGTGAAGCGGCGGGGGCTGCTCTCCGACGAGCAGTTCGACGAGGTGCTCGACGTGCGCGAGATGACCGAGCCCGGCATCCGCGGCGGCGGCAAGGCGACCGGCGGCGGGGGGTGAGGAGGCAGCTTTCCCTCACGCAGGCAGGATGCACAAGGGCGGCCACCCGGCCGCCCTCTTTGTTGGGGAGTCGTTTGTGCACCGTCGGCAGCATTACGACATCGTCCGGATAAAATCCGCTGCTGCGGCAGAATGCCTTCGGGATAGGATATCACCACGTTCGGTATCAAGAGCCGCGCTGGTGCGGTGCCAGTGGATGCGCGCCCTCCAGACGGATGGCGTGCGCACCCAGCGCCGGAACCGTGTACTCCAGCAGGGACCCGTTGGCCATCGTGGCATGCACCTCTAGATCGCCGTAGGTCACCACCGCCGAGTCCGCACCCATCCACCTCACGACAGCGGGTGCGGTGCGAGCGGTCCTCAGATCCAGGACAGGCACCGTGGCCGTCTCGCCGCCCAGCGCCCACGCCCGCCGCAGCACCTGTTCGACCGTCGCACTCGATGTCCTGAATCGCGGAGCTCGAGGGGGGGCCCGCGCACCGTCACGGATGAGCAGGCAGAACGGAACGTCCGCCTCGCACCGCTAGCGCGCGTAGACGACAACCTGCCACAGCGGCGTCGTGGCGCGGAAGCGCCGCTCCAGCCCCTGCCCACGGATCACCTCATCCACCGCCTCGCGAGGGTGACGGTAGATGCGAAAGGGGCAGCGCCGCAGGCGAAAGTAGAGATTCGAGAGCGGGAAGGCGGGCCGGAGCCACCAGCGGTCGCGCGGATACACGAGCCCGTAGAGCCGCCGTGCGCGCGCCGCGGAGAGCCCGACGAGCCGCTCCATGTCGGGATAGCAGCAGATTACGCGGTCGAGCGTTACGACGTCGGCGGGCGGCAGCTCCGGCGCCAGCTCGACGAAGTCGCCCTGGCGGAAGGTGACGCGGCTCTCGTGGCCCCGGCGCCGCGCCTCCTCCCGGGCCGCGGCGAGATAGGCGGTGGAGGCGTCCACGTGGGTGGCGCGGCTCGCGCCCGCGGCCAGCAGCTCGTGATGGATCGCTCCCACGCCGCCGCCGATGTCGAGAAGCGTCATTCCGGCGATCCCCTCCCGGCGCAGTGCCTCGAGCAGGATCCGGGTTCCCGCGAGCGGGCCCTTCCTGCGGTAGCGCCTGAGGTCGCGCGCCGCGGTCTTCTCGCCGAACTCCTTTTCGATTCCCGCGCAGTGGCTACAGCAGTTCACCGGATTGCCTCTCTCCTCGAAATGCCGCGGGAGCTTGCCTCCCGAACCAGGCGATTCCGACTGCAAGAACCAGTGCTGTCGCCAGGGCCACGATCTGTGCGGGAACGTTCGCGTAGCGTAGCTTGTAGCAGCCACGCAGCACGATCCGGCACTCGTCGCCTGCCATTGCATCGCATTTCACTCTGCGGAGTTACCATGAAGCGGTGGGTTCTCGCCTGCACTCTGTGCTTCTTCGCCACCTGCGTCGCGCCCGCGCGCGCACAGGATCCGCCGGCGAGGCCGGCGCCGGGGGAGGAGATCCTCGCGCGCTGGGAGCTGCCGCCCGCGCTGGCCGAGCGGCTGATCGAGTTCTACAACGCTCCGCAGACGATCCACTTCAGCGGTCCCTCGCGGGTGCCGGTCGAGCGCACCGTCGTGGGGGATGTGGCGGTGCTCGGTGGGCCGTTCACCGTCGCGGGCCGCGTGGAGGGTGACGTGCTGGTGATCAACGGCGACCTCGAGCTTCTCCCCGGCGCGACGGTCACCGGCGACGTGACGGTGGTGGGCGGCGGGACCTCCGGTTTGGAGGATGCCTCCATCGGCGGGGAGACCGTCACCTACTCCGAGCTGCTGCGCTACCGTCGCCGCGGCGATCAGCTCGTCTACGCGGGACCGCTCGGGCGGCGCGGCGCGCGGCCGGGGGACGAAACAGGGTGGCTGGCGCGGCGCGACTTCCTCATCACCACCGGCCAGAGCTACAACCGGGTGGAGGGGCTTCCCATCACCTTCGGCCCGGTCATCGAGACGAGCGGATCGAACCCCTTTCGCCTGCGCGCGCTGGGGATCTACCGCACGGAGGCCGGGCTGACGCTCGACCTCGAGGAGATGGGCTACTACGTGCGCGCGGAGCAGTTCATCGGGGGCCACCGCAGCCTGCGCGTCGGCGCCTCGGCGTACTCGATGATCGATCCCATCGAGGCGTGGCAGCTCTCGAAGCTGGAGAACGGGCTGGCGACCTTCCTCCTCCACCGCGACTACCGCGACCACTACGAGCGCGAGGGAGGGAGCGTCTTCGTCACCTTCGAGCCGCGCCGCTCCCCGCTCTCGCTCACCCTGGAGGGGCGCTCGGAGCGGAACACCAGCGTGCCGGTAGGCAGCCCCTGGACGCTCTTCCGCAACGACGCGCAGTGGCGCCCCCAGCCGCTGGTGGCGGAGGGACGGCTGCGCAGCCTCGCCACCCGCGTGGTGTACGACACGCGCAGCGAGGCGGAGGACCCGGCGATCGGCTGGCACTTCACCGGCGAGGTCGAACGCTCGCTGAGCGCGAATCTGACCCGGCCGGAGATCGTGCGTGTACCCTTCCTCTGGTCGGACGAGCTGCAACGAATCCCACCGCAGCGGTACGACGGCTTCACCGTCGGCATGGTGGATCTGCGGCGCTACAATCGGCTGAGCCCCGAGGCGCGATTGAACGTCCGCCTGCGGATGGGTGGCTCGCTCGACGGCTCGGCCCTGCCGCCGCAGCGGCAGCACGCCCTGGGGGGCGAGGGCTCCCTCCCCGGCTACGACCTCTTCCATTTCGACTGCGGCGCGCGCGACGCTCAGGTCTTCCGCGCTGCGGCCCTCGAAGGCAGACCGGTCGGACCCGGGATCAGCGCCCCAATCCACGTCGGCAGCTACGGCTGCGACGCCTTCACCCTCTTTCAGGCGGAGTTCCGCAACCAGCTCAACCTGCGGCTGCGCTGGGATGAGGATCCCTGGGGACGCGAGCCACGCGAGGAGCGCGGCGGCGACCGCTGGTTCGACCTGGCATGGCTCGCTTCGCCGGAATGGGCGGCGTTCCTGGATGTGGGGCGAGGCTGGGCCTTCGACGGCGGCAGCAGTGAGAAGCTCGCCGCGGATGTCGGGGTGGGGCTGCTGATCGCCAACGTCGGCGTGTACGTCGCGGTCCCGCTGGTCGACGGTCGCGGGATGAACCTCTTCGTGCGTCTCGGCCCTCGCTTTTGATCCTGCGCTCCCTCGCCTGGGTCGCAGCGGTTCTCGGGCTGATCCTCTTCGCTCGGACCGCTCCCGCCCAGACGCCGCCGCCCCTCACCGTCGCGGCGGGTGGCGCTGCCGTCGAGTGGCGCCCGCTCGTACGCGTGCACGGTCTGCTCGAGGACCGCGCGCTGCGCGAGGCGCTCGGCTCCGGGCTACCGCTGCGCTTCCACTTCCGGATCGAGCTGTGGGAGGATGGCTTCTTCGACCGGCTGCAGGAGGTGCAGCAGATCTCATTGATGATGGTGCAGGATCCGCTGGATCGCTCCTTTACCCTGGCTACCGAGCGGAACGAGCAGCGCTTCGGCACGCTGGCCGAGGTGGAGAGCGCCATCCAGAGAACGGCAAGCTTCACCCTGCACCCGCGCGGGCGCGGACGCTTCTACTACCTGGCAACGCTGGAGGTAGAAACGCTCTCCCTCTCGGATCTGGAGGAGCTGCGCCGCTGGCTGCGCGGCGAGGCGGGTCCGGCCGTGCAGGGACGCCGGCCGGTGGGACGGGCGGTGGAGCGCGGGCTGCGCCGCAGCGTTGTGCGTCTGATGGGACTGCCAACGCGCCGCTACGAGGCGCGCACCGCCACCTTTGCCGTGCGGTGAACGCTTCGCGCTCAGTGGCCTACCGGTTCTTCGCGCTTCGCTCAGTGGCCTGACGGTTCTTCGCGCTTCGCGCTCAGTGGCCTGACGGTTGCACCGCCGGCTGCTCATGAGATCTCCGCCCCTGCCGTGCATCTCCTGATGCAGGCGCCATCTCTGCCCCGCGGCGACACCGCCGCGCTCGAGATCCATCTGCCCGGCGTACTCGAACGCTGGCGGGATGCCTACCTGCAGGACCTCAGCGAAAAGCTGATCGTCTTCCTCGTCCTCGCGCTCCTCTTCTACGTCCTCGCCCGTCTAGCGCGGCAGGTGATCTCGAGGAACATCGAGGATGTGAACCGCCGCCACATCCTCCGGAAGTCGATCGGCTACGGCTATGCCGTCCTGCTGGTGCTCACGGTGGTCGCCCTCTTCGCGGATGCGCTCGCCGGGCTCGGCACCCTGGTGGCCGTGGTGCTCGCCGGCGTGGCGATCGCCCTGCAGGACATCCTGAAATCCGTGGTGGGATGGATGTACATCTCGACCCGCTCGGGGGTGCAGGTGGGGAGCCGCATCGAGGTCGAGGGGGTGATCGGCGACGTGATCGACATCGGGGTGCTGAAGACCACCATGCTGGAGGTCGGGAATCTGGTTTACGGCCGGCAATCCACCGGCCGCCTGGTCACCATTCCCAACTCGAGGATGGTCTCCTCGAGCGTCTTCCTCTCCGCCGCGTACAATCCGTTCGTCTGGCAGGAGATACAGGCGGTCGTCACCTTCGAGAGCGATTGGCAGCGGGCGGAGGCGATTCTGCGGGAGATTTCTTCCGAGATGCACGCGGAGATCGCGCCCGAGCTGGAGCGAGGATTCAAGAAGCTGGAGCGGCGCTTCGCCTTCAAGTACGGCACCATCACCCCGATCGTCTACGCCTCGGTCGCCGACCACGGCGTGGCGCTCACCCTGCGCTTCCTCACCCACGTACGCCGGCGGCGCGGCAGCGTGGACCGCGTCACCCGCCGGATGCTCGCCGCCTTCGCGGACGACCCCGAGGTCGAGCTGGCCTACCCGACCTACCGCGTCTACCGCCTGGGAGAGGAGGTGCCTGGCAGGGGCGGCGCCGCCGCCCTCTACCAGCCGCACGACCTCGCACACTCGCCTCCAGACGCGATGCACGCACACCCGGAGATGCTGGCGGATGGCGACGTCGTGATCCCTCCTCCGCCTCCGGCAGATCGGTGAGGGCCTACGGCCCTTCCGTCACCCCGGCTTCGACGTACGCCTCCAGGGGAGGGCAGGCGCAGATCAGGTTGCGGTCGCCGTAGGCGCTCTCGACGCGCCCAACCACCGGCCAGAACTTGCTCTCCCGCGACCAGGCAGCGGGGAAGGCCGCCCGCTCGCGTGAGTAGGGGCGCTCCCACTCGTCCGAGGTCACCACATGGGCGGTGTGCGGCGCATTCTTGAGCGGGTTGTTCTGCCGGTCCAGCATCCCCAGCTCGATCTCCCGGATCTCCTCACGGATGGAGATCATCGCGTCGCAGAAGCGGTCGAGCTCCGTCTTCGGCTCGCTCTCCGTGGGCTCGATCATCATGGTGCCCGCCACCGGGAAGGAAACGGTGGGCGCGTGGAAGCCGTAGTCCATCAGCCGCTTGGCGATGTCCTCGACGTCCACTCCCGCGGCGCCGCGCACGTAGCGCGTGTCGATGATGCACTCGTGCGCCACAGTGCCGTTGCCAGCCCGATAGAGCACCGGGAAGTGATCCTGCAGACGGTGCGCAATGTAGTTGGCGTTCAGGATCGCCACCTTGCTGCAGAGGGTGAGCCCCTCGCCCCCCATCAGCCGGATGTACACCCAGGAGATCGGCAGAATGCTCGGGCTCCCCCAGGGGCCGGCCGAGATGGGGCCGATCCCCTCCTCGCCGCCGGTTGGAACGACGGGATGGCCCGGCAGGAAGGGCACCAGATGCTCGGCGACGCCGATGGGACCCATCCCCGGCCCGCCGCCGCCGTGCGGGATGCAGAAGGTCTTGTGCAGGTTCAGGTGGCAGACGTCGGCGCCGAAGTCGCCCGGGCGGCTGAGCCCCAGCATCGCGTTCATGTTGGCGCCGTCCATGTAGACGAGGCCGCCGTTCTCGTGAACGATGCCGCAGATCTCGCGGATCGCCTCCTCGAAGACGCCGTGCGTCGAGGGATAGGTGATCATCAGCGCCGAGAGGTCGTCCCGGTGCTCCTCCGCCTTCGCGCGCAGATCCTCGACGTTGACGTTGCCGTTCTCGTCAGTCTTCACCACCACCACCCGCATCCCGGCCATCACCGCGCTCGCGGGGTTGGTGCCGTGCGCCGACTGCGGGATCAGGCAGACGTCGCGGTGCGCCTCGCCGCGCGCCTCGTGGTAGCGGCGGATCACCAGCAGCCCCGCGAACTCCCCCTGCGAGCCCGCGTTCGGCTGCAGCGAGACGGCGGCGAAGCAGGTGATCTCGGCGAGCATCGCCTCCAGGCTGCGGAAGATCTCCTGGTAGCCCTGCGTCTGCTCGCGCGGCGCGAAGGGGTGGATGCGGCTCAGCTCCGGCCAGGTCACCGGGAGCATCTCCGCGGTGGCGTTCAGCTTCATCGTGCAGGAGCCCAGCGGGATCATCCCGTGCACCAGCGAGAAGTCGCGCGACTCCAGCTTGCGCATGTAGCGCAGCATCTCCGTCTCGGAGTGGTGGGTGTTGAAGACGGGATGCGTCAGATACTCGCTGGTGCGGGCGAAGGGCGCCTCGTACTCCGCCGCGGTATCCTCCACCAGCTCCTCGATGCGCAGCTCCGGCTCCGTGCCGCGGTTCTTCGCATGCTGCGCGTGCTCAGTGGCCTCCGCTCCGCTCTGGTTGAAGGCGGTGAGCAGGTCGTGCAGCTCGCGCAGCGTCGTGGTCTCGTCCAGCGAGACGCCCAGCGTCTGCTGGTCGATGGTGCGCAGGTTGAGCCGCCGGTGCCAGGCGGCCTCCTGGATGCTCTCGATCCGCCGCCCGATGCCGACGC
This sequence comes from Longimicrobiaceae bacterium, assembly GCA_051006015.1. Taxonomy (GTDB): domain Bacteria; phylum Gemmatimonadota; class Gemmatimonadetes; order Longimicrobiales; family Longimicrobiaceae; genus JBPCIT01. The sequence goes on along the minus strand of JBPCIT010000016.1, from coordinate 457 downwards.
GCAGCGTGTCGAAGAAGAAGTCGTGCTCGACCGTGTGTCCCAGCTGCCGCAGCCCCTCCGCGAGCGCGGCGGTGTAGCGGTGGACGCGCTCGGCGATGCGCCGCAGCCCGCGCGGCCCGTGGTAGACGGCGTACATGCCGGCGATCACCGCCAGCAGCACCTGCGCCGTGCAGATGTTGCTGGTCGCCTTCTCGCGGCGGATGTGCTGCTCGCGCGTCTGCAGCGCCATGCGCAGCGCCGGCTGCCCCTCCGCGTCGCGCGAGACGCCGATGATGCGCCCGGGAATCTGCCGCTTGAACTCGTCGCGCGTCGAGAGGTAGCCCGCATGCGGGCCGCCGTAGCCCATCGGCACCCCGAAGCGCTGCGTGCTCCCCACCACGATGTCCGCCTCCCACTCCCCCGGCGGGGTGAGCAGGCAGAGCGAGAGAAGGTCCGCCGCGACGGTGACCAGCGCCCC
>JBPCIT010000015.1:0-2735 GCA_051006015.1 Longimicrobiaceae bacterium | reverse complement strand
TGGAGGGAGCACCGGGGCGCCGCCGGTGAAGAGCGCGCGCAGCGGCAGCTTGCGCCCGGTGGCGGCGCACCAGCCGGCCAGCCGCTGGTAGAAGGCGGGGGAGCCGCTGGAGGTCGTCACGCCCTCGGCCAGCAGCTGGCGGTAGATGGTAGCAGGATCGATCTCCGCGGGGCGGCGCGCGTCGAAGTCGGGGAGCACGCTGGTGGTGCCGGTGGCGAGGTTGTTCAGCACGAAGACCGGCAGCGTCGGCATGTCGACGTCCGATTCGGTGAGCCCCAGGTGAGCGGCGAGCGCCTCGTGCTGCGCCCAGAGGAAGCCGTGCGAGCGCGCCGCTGCCTTGGGGCGGCCAGTGCTGCCGGTGGTGAGGGTGATGAGCGCCGGAGTGTGGGGTGACAGCTCGGCGGCGGGGACGCCACTCGCGCGCGAGGCGTAGCGCCCGAGCCGCCAGATGCCTCGTCCTGCGGCGAGCTGAAGGGGGATGCGCCGGATCGCCGGGCTCACCAGCCGCAGCAGGTGCGCCTTCGGGGTGCCGAGGAAGGCACGCGGCCCGGCCGCCGCGACCGCCGCGTCGAGCCGCCGGCGGTCCGCCCAGGCATCCATGAAGACCACCGTCGCGCCCAGGTGCAGGCTGGCGAGCAGCGCGGTGTAGAGGTCGATGGACATCGGGAGGAAGAGGAGCACCCGGTCGCCCGGGCCGAGCCCCCGCTCCCGCAGCCCCGCCGCGAGCGCCTGCACCTGGGTTGCGAGCTCCCCGAAGCTGACGCGCCGCGCGCGGCCGCGCCGATACTCGACGATCGCCGCCCGCTCGGGGTGCCGCGCCGCTCGCTCGATGAGCCGCGCTGCGATGTTCGGGTTCAGGGCGTCCACTGGTAGAGCGCGTAGCGGCGGAAGACCTCCGCGGTGTGCCGCGAGATCTTCTTGGAGTCGTTGGCAACGTGCATCAGCGCGTGGATCACGGCGTGGTAGCCCTTCTGGGATGCAAGGCGCCGGATCTCGTCGCCCAGGTAGCTTCCCACTCCCAGCCCCCTCGCCTCGGGCGCCGTGGCCAGCGTCTTCAGCACGACGCGCGTCGGTCGGCCTCCGTCGGCGCTCATCAGATCCGGCAGCGCGAACACGAAGCCGATCAGCCGCCCCTCGCGATCCCTCGCGAGCCGCACCAGCTCCGGGTCCAGCAGGGGACGCAGCGGCTGGTACATGGCCTCGAAGGTGGCAAGATCGATCGGCGAGTAGTAGAGGTTCTCCACGAAGACGCCCAGGCTGAGCGCGTGCAGCGCTGCCAGCTCCGCAGCGAAGTGCGTCAGGTCGAGAGGCTGCACGGTGACCCCGTGCGAGGCGAGTCGCTCCGCGTACTCCGCCGCTTTCGGGTGAGGTGACGCGAGGTCGCGCACGATGCTGCTCTCGAATTCCGCCACGGGGGTGAAGCCCGCCGTCAGGAAGTGCGCGGGGTAGTCGGGCGGGTTCTGCGGCTCGGTGAGGAAGGGTGGCTCCGGCTGCGGATCACCCGCGGCCTCGACGACCAGTCGGTAGCGCGCCCAGGTGCTGCCATCCATCGGCCCGAGCACCCGCACCGCTCCGGCGGCGGCGAGCTGCCGCTGGGCGTGGCGCAGGAGCTCGACTCCCGCGGCGTCGTCGAGCGCCTCATAGTGCCCGACGATCCCGGAGATCCCCGGTGCGGCGTGCAGATCCTCCCGCAGCAGATAGCTGAGCCGTGCGACCGGCTCCCCAGCACGCACGGCGAGAAGGCAGCGTGCGCCAGCGGCAAACGCCTCGGCCCCACCTGCGGCGTGGGTGCCCCGGCGGACCGCGGTGAAGGCGGAGATCCGCTCGTCATCCGGCGCGAAGGCCTCGATCTCCAGTGGAGCTGTGCTCATCCCGTCCTCGCTCGGTACGTCATCCTTCGCGACCGGCTACGTCGGCTCTCGTATTCGCTGCGCAGCCACGGAGCGCTATCGTGCTCACGCATGCATCGCCTCGCTCTTACACCACACCCATCAGGAGACCCGAAATGAGACGGGCCGCTCTCTTTCTCACGCTGCTCCTCCTCGTCGCTCTCACGGTTCTCATCGTCGCTCTGCAGAAGCCGGTCGCGATCTCCGAGAGCGTCACCATCGACGCGCCGGTCGAGGAGGTATGGAGCTACCTCGGTGACAGCGGCAACGCCCGGCAGTGGTCCGTCTTCTTCCATCACATCGCCCCGCTGGACTCGCTGGACGGCAGGCTGGGAGCGAAGCGGCGCTGCTTCCGCAATCCAGACGGGAGCGGCATCCGTTGGGACGAAACGGTCATCGCTCTGGTCCCCCACCGCGAGCGCCGCATCCACGTCTATGCTCTTGCCGGCTTCGCTCTCCCCCGTGCCGACCGCAGCGAGTTCGAAACCAGTCAGCTCTATGAGCGCGTCTCGCCCGGGATCACCCGGCTCACCTTCACCGCGGAGCTGCGCGAGCCTCGGGATCCCATCACGCGGCTGCTCTTCCGGCTCACGCGGGGTGAGACCGAGCGCATCTTCCGCCTCAACCTCGCTAACATCAATGCGGCGGTAGAGCAGCAGGACGCCTACGAGCGGCTTCATGACTGGGAGCCGACCAGCTTCGTCGACGGGCGCTCTGGTGGCGGCGCGTCGGTACGCTGAGCCGCATCTCCGCGACCCCCGAGCAGCAGCGCGGGAAGCAGCAGCAGATCGGCCAGGAGAGCGCCTCCTACCGCGAGCCCGGCGAGGATGCCGAAGTAGACGATGG
>JBPCIT010000014.1:0-7205 GCA_051006015.1 Longimicrobiaceae bacterium | reverse complement strand
GACCTCGGCGCGCGAGCGTCCCTCGAGCCGCCGTACCAGCCGGCAGAGCCGCTCGAGCAGCGTGGCGACCCGCCCCTCCGGATCGCTGAGGAACGCCACCCGGATCTCCTCCTCACGCGTGCGCAGGAAGGGCTGGACGTGCGGGCTCTGCAGCATCGGAATGCCCCCTCCCCCGGCCCCTCCCCCGAGTTCGGGGGAGGGGAGCACTGCAAATCCTGCCGGACCACAGCAGCCGAGGTTTGGCAGGATTGTGTTCCCCCTCTCCCGTTTGCGGGGGAGGGGGTTAGGGGGAGGGGGCCCATCACAGCCCCAGCCCCAGCTGCCCCGCGGCGATCTGCCGCACCCCCACCCCGCGCTTCTGCGAGGCATAGAACTCGTGCGTCCCCGCCACCACGATCTCGAAGAGCGAGGCGACCGCATTCCCCTGCCGGCGCAGCAGCCGTCCCAGCCGCTGCGCGTGCTGGCGGGGGCTGCCACGCGTGCTGTCGCCCAGCACGATTCCGAGCTTCGCCGCGGGGATGTCCCATCCCTCGTCCAGCACGCGGACACTCACCACCGCCCGCACCTCGCTGGCGGCGATGCGGTCCAGCAGCGCCTTGCGCTCGGAGGCCGGCGTGCTGGCGCCGATCATCGGGATGGCGAAGCGGCGCGAGACCCGCTCGGCCGCGTCGCTCCGGCCGCAGAAGAGGATGGCGCGCTCGGCGGGGAAGAGGCGCAGCAGCCGCTCGGTTTCCTGCAGCTTGCGCTCGGAGAGCGCCACGATCCGCTCGCGCTCCTGATAGGCGCGGAAGGCGCGCCGCGCCGCCGGAGAGCGACGGGTCTCGCCCATGAAGGCGCGCCAGGCCTCGCTCTTGTCCAGCTGGGGATCGCGGTAGCCGCGCAGGTCCAAGTAGGACTGGTAGAGCCGCGTGAGATGGTCGTAGCGCTCCTGCTCCTCCCCGGTGAGCCCCACGAAGCGGCGCTCCAGCGCGAAGCGCGCCAGCTCCGCATCCGCCATCTCCCCGATCGCGCGGCGGTAGGCGATGGAGCCGACCAGCCGCCGCAGCTCGCGGTCGCGCCCATCCGGATAGGTGGCGGTGAGCGCCAGCCGCCGCGCCGCGGGTGCGATGCGCAGCGCGTCGTGCCAGGCCCGCGGTTTCCCGTCGGCACGGTCCGCCAGGTGGTGCGCCTCGTCCAGCACCAGCAGCTCGAAGTGTGCGCCCCAGCGCTCGAGCAGCGTGAAGGCCGAGTGGTAGGTGGTGACGGTGATCGGCCGCACCTCCTTCTCGTCCCCGTAGTAGGCGCCGACCCGCTCCGCCCCGAAGGCGTCGGCGAGCTGCGCGAACCACTGGCCCACCAGCGCACGCGTCGGCGCGACCACGCACGCGCCCCGCCCCACCTGGTGGATCGCCAGCACCGCCACGAAGCTCTTGCCTGCTCCCGTGGGGAGTACCACCGTACCCCGCCCGCCCTGCCGCTCCCAGCGCCGCAGCGCCTCGCTCTGGTAGTCGCGCGGAGTGCGCGGATCGAAGATTGGTGCGTCGTCCAGCCGGTCGGCGGTGGGTCCCGCCTCCTCGATCCCACGCGCCGCCGCCCAGGCGCGCAGCTGCGGCAGGCGGTGCCCCGGCGCCACCAGCGCATCCACCCGCCCATCGTAGCTCATCCACGCCGGCGCCTCCCCCTCGCGCACGTGCCGCAGGATGGCCAGCCCGTGGCGGTAGGTGATCTGCGGAGTGGGCGGTTGGGGCATCGTTCAATGAAGTGTGAATCGAGACCGACAGAGCGCTCGTCCGGCACCCGTGTCCTGCCGACGTTCAGGTGCACTTTCGTGAAACGTACGTATAGCTTGCCTGAGGAACAAGAAAGCGGCTGGTGGGACACTCGTGAGCGGTGGGATTTCTTTACAGTCACCTGCCGGTCAGCTACATTACCCCTCGTCTGTTTGCTCTCTCCTTTCGCCTCGCTTCATGCCCACGGAAGCCGATACCTGCCGCGAAAACGTCACGCCCGCGCTGATCGCCGCCGGTTGGAACCGAGATCCGCACTCGATTGCGGAGCAGCGGACGTTCACCGATGGGAGGATCTTCGTCGCGGGTGAACAGGGCCGGCGTGGCAAGGCGAAGCGCGCCGATTACCTCCTGCGCTACACGCGCGACTTCACCATCGCGGTCGTCGAGGCGAAGGCGGAGGACCATCCGGCTGGCGAAGGGATGCAGCAGGCGAAGGAGTACGCCGAGATCCTGGGGCTCTCCTTCGCCTACGCGAGCAATGGGCGGGAGATCCTGGAGTTCGACTTCCTCACCGGCCTGGAGCGGCGGCTCAATGCCTTCCCCACGCCGGCAGAGCTATGGGATAGGCTCCGCGCCGGTCACTCTCTGGACGAACGCGCGGCGGAGCGGGTGCTCGCGCCCTTCCACCTGATCGCCGGGAAGACGCCGCGCTACTATCAAGAGATCGCGATCAACCGTGCCGTGCAGGCGATCGCGCAGGGGAAGCGGCGGGTACTGCTGACACTCGCGACGGGGACGGGCAAGACGCTCGTAGCCTTCCAGATCTGCTGGAAGCTCTGGTCCTCGCGCTGGAACCGCGCTGGCATCTACCGTCACCCAAAGATCCTCTACCTGGCCGACCGCAACCTCCTGGTGGACGACCCGAAGGACAAGATGTTCCTCCCCTTCGGCGACGCGCGGGCGAAGATCGGCGGCGGCGAGATCAGCAAGGGCCGCGGGATGTACTTCGCCATCTACCAGGCGATCGCGGAGGACGAGCGGCGCCCGGGCCTCTATCGCGAGTTCCCGCCGGACTTCTTCGACCTGATCGTGGTGGACGAGTGCCACCGCGGCGCGGCGAGCGATGAGAGCCGCTGGCGCGAGATCCTCGAGTACTTCGAGCCTGCCTACCAGCTGGGGATGACGGCGACGCCCCGGCGCGACGACAACGCCGACAGCTACGCCTACTTCGGCAATCCCGTCTACCAGTACAGCCTGCGCCAGGGGATCGAGGATGGCTTCCTCGCTCCCTACCGTGTGCACCGGGTGATCTCGAGCTTCGACTCGGCCGGCTGGCGTCCCAGGCAGGGCGACCTCGACCGCTACGGCCGCGAGATCCCGGACCGCGAGTACGGCACGCGCGACTTCGAGCGCGCGGTCGCGCTGCGCGCCCGCACCGAAGCCATCGCGCGGCACCTGACGGAGTTCCTCAAAGATACCGATCGCTTCTCCAAGACCATCGTCTTCTGTGTGGACCAGGAGCACGCGGACGAGATGCGTCGGGCGCTGGGCAACCTGAATGCGGACCTGGTGCGGAAGCATCCGGACTACGTGGCGCGCGTAACCTCGGATGAGGGTACCATCGGGCGGGGGCATCTCAGCCGCTTCCAGGAGCCGGAGGAGACGACGCCGGTGATCCTCACGACCTCGCACCTGCTGACCACCGGCATGAATGCACCGACCTGCCGCAACGTGGTGCTGGCGCGCTGGGTAGGCTCGATGACGGAGTTCAAGCAGATCATCGGCCGTGGCACCCGGGTGGAGCCGGACTACGGCAAGCTCTTCTTCAACATCCTGGACTACACCGGGAGCGCGACAGCCCTCTTCGCCGATCCCTCCTTCGACGGCTACCCCGCGAAGGTCATCGAGCAGGAGGTGGATGAATCGGGTACGGTGCTCTCGACGAGGGAGGCGGATACCCAGGAGCCCGACGCCGAGGCGGCCGCGGAGCATGCAGCGCCCGCGGAGTACACGGGCGGCTCGCTCGGGCCGGAAACGGGCCGCGAGCGCCGCAAGTACTTCTACGACGGCGGCCAGGGCGAGATCGTCCAGCACCTCGTCTACGACCTGAGCGCCGACGGCAAGCAGCAGCGAGTGGTCAAGTTCACCGACTACACCGCAGAGAAGGTGCGCACCCTCTACCGCGCGCCGGAGGAGCTGCACGACGCCTGGGCGGCTCCGGGGCGGCGCAAGGAAGTGGTGCAGCTGCTCGCCGAGCGCGGGATTGATTTCTCCCGACTGGCCTCGGCTACCCGCCAGCCCGACGCCGATCCTTTCGACCTGCTCTGCCACCTCGCCTTCGGCGCTCCCGTGCGCACGCGCCGTGAGCGCGCCGAGCGGGTTCGCATGGAGGAGCGGAAATTCTTTGCGCGCTACAGCGCCGAGGCGCGTCAGATCCTCGACGAACTGCTGGACCGGTACGCGGAGGTCGGCCCTTCGGAGTTCACCCTCCCGCACGCTCTGCAGGTGCCCCCCGTCTCGACGCATGGCAACGTGGTCGAGATCGCGGCCAAGTTCGGCGGGGCGGAGCGGCTGCGCGAGGCGCTGTACGAGCTGCAGAACCTGCTGTACGCGGCGTGAGCAATCGCCCGCTGGAGTGCAGCGGGGGTGCGGCGGCCGTGGCGTGACTGTAGATTGCCTTGTCGTCGTGCAAACCTGCTATGGGGAGTGTCCATTTTCACCGTGCCTGCGCCTCGCAATCGAGCCCGTGAGAAACGTGACGTGGCGGCTTACCCGCTCGCGGAAGCCGCGCGCTACGTACGCTTGCCGCCGGCGACGCTGCGCTCCTGGGTAGCCGGACGTGCCTATCCCACGCGGGAGGGGACGAGCCGATTCCCCGCTTTGATCCACCCGGGCGACAGCAAGCGGAAGCTGCTCTCGTTCAACAACCTCATCGAGGCACACGTACTGCGCGCGCTCCGAACCGAGCACGGTGTCTCGATCAAAGCCGTTCGCGAGGCGGTCCGCTATGCCGAGCGGGAGCTGGGGATCGGTCGGCTGCTGCTGAGCAACGAGCTGTGTACGCATGCGGGAGAGCTGTTTCTCGACCGGTATGGCCAGTCGGTCCACCTCTCGCGCTCCGGCCAACTGGCGATGCGACGGCTGTTCGAGGCGCACCTGAAGCGCGTCGAATGGGACGCGAGCGACTTTCCTCGACGGCTGTATCCCTTCGTACGCGGTGAGGCAGAGGACGCGCCGCGCCTCATCGTGATCGATCCCACGCTCGCGTTCGGCCGGCCGATCCTCGAGTCGAAGGGTATCTCCACCAGCACCATCGCTGCCCGCCTCGACGCCGGCGAGAGCGTCGCCGACCTGGTGGACGACTACGGAATCGAGCCGAAGGAGGTAGAGGAAGCCGTGCTGTATGAACGTGCGGCGTGAGCTTCACCTTCTTCACCGACCGTGACCTCGGGCGAAAGTTCCCCGCTATCCTCCGCGCGGCCGGTCTGGCGGTGGAGCGCCACGATGACCACTTCGCGCCTACGACTCCCGACGAGGAATGGATCACCAGCGTTGCCGCCAGGGGGTGGATCGCGCTTTCGCACAACGAGCGCATTCGCTACACGCCCAATGAGCGCGATGCCGTTCTTCGTGGGAGGCTTGGATTGCTGCTCGTCGTCGGCAAGGCTCCCTTCCCGGAGCTGGCGGCGAACTTCGTCCGCTCCTACGACCGCATCGCCTCGTTTCTCGATCGGCATCGCCCGCCCTTCATCGCGAAGGTGTACCGAGCGTCACCCAAGGAACTGGCTCTGAACCCCGACGCACCCGGCCGCGTGGAGCTCTGGTTTCCCCGTCCGAAGTAGCGTGACAGCCACTTTGGTTCGCATTCACTCTTCCGTTTTCCCTGTCCTATGGCCCGAAGCACCCGCAAACGAAGCAAGCCCTCCCAGCCCCTCACCACCGCCCAGCAGCTCGGCAGCATTATCAAGTCGGCGCGCGACATCATGCGCAAGGATCGCGGGCTGAGCGGCGACGCCGACCGCCTGCCGATGCTCACCTGGATCATGTTCCTGAAGTTCCTGGACGACATGGAGCAGGAGCGCGAGACGGCGGCGGTGCTGGCGGAGCGCGAGTTCCGCCCGGCTATCGAGCCGCCCTACCGCTGGCGCGACTGGGCGGCGGACGAGAAGGGGATCACCGGCGACGACCTGATCGCCTTCCTCGACCACGACGAGGCGGTGCGCCCCGACGGCACGCGCGGCCCCGGCCTCTTCGCCTATCTGCGCAGCCTGCAGGGCGCCGAGGGCGGCGACCGGCGCGACGTGATCGCCACCGTCTTCCGCGGGGTGAACAACCGCATGCTCAGCGGTTTCCTGCTGCGCGATGTGATCAACAAGGTCAACCAGATCCACTTCGACTCGGCGGACGAGATCCACACGCTGGGGCACCTCTACGAGTCGCTGCTGCGCGAGATGCGCGACGCGGCGGGTGACTCGGGCGAGTTCTACACCCCCCGTCCCGTGGTGCGCTTCATGGTCGAGGTCACCGATCCGCGTCTCGGCGAGACGGTGCTCGATCCCGCCTGCGGCACCGGCGGCTTCCTGGTCGAGGCGTATTCGCACCTGGAGCGGCAGTGCCGCACCGTGCAGGATCGCGAGACCCTGCAGAACGGCAGCATCCTGGGCGGCGAGGCGAAGCCGCTCCCCTACCTGCTGGCGCAGATGAACCTCCTGCTGCACGGGCTCGAGGCGCCGCGCATGGAGGCCGGCAACAGCCTGGCGGTGCGGCTCGCCGAGATCAGCGACCGGCAGCGGGTGGACGTGATCCTCACCAACCCGCCCTTCGGCGGCGAGGAGGAGCGCGGCATCCTCTCGAACTTCCCCGAGGACCGGCAGACCAGCGAGACGGCGCTCCTCTTCCTGCAGCTCATCATGCGCCGGCTGCGCCGCCAGCCGCGCCCCGGCCGCGCGGCGGTCGTCGTGCCGAACGGCACACTCTTCGCCGACGGCGTCGCGGCGCGCATCAAGGAGGACCTGCTGCGCAACTTCAACCTGCACACCATCGTGCGGCTGCCGAACGGCGTCTTCGCGCCCTACACCAGCATCCCCACCAACCTGCTCTTCTTCGACCGCTCCGGCCCCACCGAGGCAATCTGGTACTTCGAGCAGCCGCTCCCCGAGGGGCGCAAGCAGTACACCAAGACCAAGCCCATGCAGTACGAGGAGTTCGCCGGCTGCCTCGCCTGGTGGCGGGACCGCGAGGAGAACGAGCGCGCCTGGCGCGTGCCGGTGCGGCGGATCGTCGAGAGCGGCTACAACCTGGACCTCAAGAACCCCAGTGCCGCCCCCGACTACGAGCACATGCCGCCCGAGCAGCTCGTCGAGGACATCCTCCAGAAGGAGCTGCGGATCGTGGAAATCCTGGGGGAGATCCGGCAGGCGCTAGGGGGAGTGCGATGAGGAACGGGGTGAACGCTGTACCGCTCAGCGAGGTTCTCAAACGATCCGACGAGTGGAT
>JBPCIT010000013.1:0-8540 GCA_051006015.1 Longimicrobiaceae bacterium | reverse complement strand
GCCTGCCTGCGCTGGCGATGAACCTTCCTGTGATCCCGGCCGGACGCGCCCCCTCCCCCGGCCCCTCCCCCAATTCTGGGGGAGGGGAGAACTACCGTTCTCTCAGTCTCCCCGTGCCCTCCTGCACGCTTCGGGTTTATCCCAGCATTCACCAGGTCCCTGCCGCTGAGTGGGATTCCCTGCTCGGTGCGGACGACCTGCAGGCTACTCATCGCTTCATCCGCACCTGTCAGGAGGCGCAGGTCGAAGATGCGCGGTACCGGCACCTGATGGTGTACCAGGACGGGGCGCTGGCGGGGGTCGCGTCGCTGTGCATGATGCGCGTGAAGCTGGACCTGCTCTCGACGGGAGGGGTGCGGTGGGCGATCCGCCGGGTGCGCGGGTGGCGGGCGGGGTTCCTGGAGGTGCCGGTCGTATTCTGCGGGCTACCGGTCTCCTTCGGGCAGTCCTGCCTGCGGATTCATCCTGAAGCGAACACGGCGGCGGTGCTGGAGGTGGTGCGCGGGGCGGCGGAATCGTGCGCGGTGGAGGTGGGGGCGGGGGTCGTCTGCTTCAAGGAGTTCACCCCGGCGGAGTCAACGGTCCTCCAGCCGCTCACGGGACGCGGCTACCTGCGGCTCGCCAGTCTTCCCTCCTGCCGGATGGTGCTCCCCTGGCCCTCCTTCGAGGCGTACCTTGCAAGCATGCGCGCCGGCTACCGGAGGCAGGTGACGGCCACGCTCCGAGCGCGCGAGCGGCTCGGTATCGCCTTCCGCAAAGTGGAGGATTTCGGTGCGGAAGTCCCGCGGATCTTTCCACTCTACGAGCAGGTTATGGCGCACGCGGAGTTCCAGCTCGAGCGGCTGAACCTCCAGTTCTTCGCGCGGCTCAATGAGAATCTGCCCCGCGAGTCGAGCGCCATTCTGGTCGAGCGCGAGGGTGAGCTGCTCGCCGCGGCGATCCTCCTGCGCTCGCCGGGGGCGGTCACCTTCCTGCTGGCGGGGCTCGACTACGGCCGGCACCGCGAGCTGCAGTCCTATCCGCAGCTGGTCACCGAGGTGGTGGCGGAGGCGATCCGCTCGGGGGCGGGAGCGCTCGAGATGGGGCAGACCTCCTATGCGCTGAAGCAGCGGCTGGGGGCGCAGCCGAGCGCGCGCCATCTCTTCTTCCGCCATCGGCAGCCGGTAATGCATCGTCTCTTTCACATGGCCGGCGGCGCTCTCTTCCCCGAGCTGGCGCTTCCCGCCCGGCAGGTCTTCCGCGCAACTGACGCTGCGTCGGCATCGGTTCCCTCCGCCGCGCCCGGAGCCGGGTGATCTCCCAGCCCTTGCTCGCCTGACCAGAACGTGGATCGCTTCGTCCAGCTCGTGCGGCGGCGCGCGGACGGCATCGTCCTGCTCACCCTTCTCGTGACCGCGCTCTTCGCGGGGGCACTGCCCTTTCTCGAGATCCACAACCCGAGCGAGAAGTACGAGCTGCCGCAGGAGGACCCTGTCGCCCGGGACTTCCGGCGGCTCCAGGCGCTCTTCGGCGAGCAGGAGGTCGTCATCCTGGGGATCGCCTTCGAGTCGGTGATCGCTCTTGCCGAGATGCAGCTCCTGGATCGGCTCACGCGCGAGCTGGAGCAACGGGAAGGGATCGCGAACGTCGCCAGCCTCGCCAACGCGAGCTGGATCTACTGGCACACCGTTCCGCCGCTGATCGGACCCCTCTACCGGCCGCAACTGGAGGACCCCTCGGCGATGGATCGGCTGGTCCGCTTCGCCACTGGTCAGCCGCTCTTCGCCGGCAACCTGATCTCGGAGGATGGACGCAGCGCGGCGGTGCTGATCGAATTCAGCACTCGCGGGCTCTCCTCGGAGGAGAAGACCCGCTACGAGCGGCATCTGGTCGAGCAGGTGAGAGGCGTGGTCGACGCGGAGCGGCCGCACTTCCGCAGCTACCACCTGGCGGGTCTGCCGCTCATCGATCTGGCGTTCGAGGAGAACCTGAACGCGGACCTGGCGCTCTTCGGCGGGTTGAGCGCGCTGCTCACGCTGGGGATCCTCCTCTTGCTCTTCCGCTCCTGGCAGCCGGTGGTGCTGGCCTCCGGACTCGCGCTGGTGTCGCTGGTGTGGGCGCTGGGTGTGGTCAGCTTCACCGGTACGCCGCTCTCCGTGGGGCTGGCGATGATGGTGCCGCTGATCCTGGTCGTCAGCATCGCCTACTCGGTGCATTATCTGACATTTCTCTTCCGACCGGAGAACCGCGGCGCGCCGAAGGAAGAGGTCCTCGAGCGGATGCTGCGCGGAGTGCTCCCGCCGAGCCTGTTGACCGGGTTGACGACCGCATGTGGGTTCTTCGCTCTCAACGCCAGCCGGCTCGAGGGGGTGCGGGAGGTGGGAACCCATCTGGCGATCGGTGTGCTCGCGTGTGGGTACCTTAGTAGTGTCTTTCTCCCTGCGCTGCTCTTCCGGCTCCCGGCGCTCAACGGCGGCAGGGTGCGGATGGGACAGCTTCCGGGCGAGCTCGCCCGGAAGCTGGGGCACTGGGTCGTCGGCCGCACCGGGACGATCATCGCGGCGGCGCTGCTGCTGAGCCTGATCTCCGCGCTCGGGATGCTGCAGCTGCGGGTGGACTCGAACCACCTCTTCTACTTCCGGCCGGACGAGCCCGTGCGGCGGGACTACCGCTTCGTGGATGAGAACTTCGGCGGTGCGGTCCCGCTGGAGATCCTCGTCACCCGGCCCCGTGCGGAGCTGAACGAGGCGGTGGAGGAGGTCAGACGGCTCTCCGCGACTCTTCGCGCGCTCGACGGGATCGGCAGCGTCGCCTCGGTTGCGGATCTCGTGTCGGGGCCCGAGCCGACCGCGCGTGCAGCCGCAGGATTTGGCCCGCTCTTCCAGCCCGACCGGCTGCCGGTGCCCGTCTGGGAGAGGATCGGCGCCTCGGAGTTCGGGAGGAGCTACCTGCGGTTGGAGGACACGCTGGCGACATTACGCATCAGCGTACGGGCGCGGGTGCAGGGAACGCACGGGCTCGAGCGGTTGCTCGAGGAGGTGCGCGAGCGGGTAGATACCCATTTATCCAACGAGCAGGTGCTGATCACCGGGATGGTGCCGATCTTCGTGCGCACGCTGGACTACATCGTCCGCAGCCAGATCTACAGCTTCACACTTGCCTTCGGGGTCATCCTGCTCATCATCTCTGTGCTCACGCGCTCCTGGCGGCTGGGAGTGATCACGATGCTGGCGAACACGCTACCGGTCCTGCTGGTCCTGGGAGCGATGGGGTGGCTGCGGATCCCGCTCGACATCTCCACCGTCATGATCGCCAGCGTGGTGATCGGCATCGCGGTGGACGACACCATCCACTTTCTCTACCGCTTCCTGAAGGAGAAAGCCGCCACGCCCAACATCGAGGAGGTCGTGACGCAGACCTTTCGCCAGGTGGGCACTCCGCTGGTCATCTCGACGCTGGTATTCTTCGGCGGCTTCATGGTCCTGGTGCCGTCCAGCTTCGTGCCGATCAGCTACTTCGGGCTGCTCTCCGGGCTAACGGTGCTCGCGGCGCTGGTGGGGGATCTGCTGCTGCTCCCCGCGCTGCTCAAGGCGCTCCCGAGATACTACTGAGATGCCGACGCCACTTGCTGGGTTCCCCTCTTTCCGCTCCGGTATGGTCACGCTGAAGCCCAGGTTTCCGGGCGAGCTCATCCTTCTGGCGCAGCGCGATCCGCTCGCGCTCTTCCAGTGCATGGCCGCGGCGGGCGGAGAGAGGGGTGGGGAGATGGTGCGCGCGGGCATCGGGCCGCGCGAGCTCTTCCTGCTGAACCACCCGGATCTGGTGCGGGCGCTCCTCGCGTACACGGGCGATGCATTGATCAAGGAACGGGCGCTGCGGTTGAGCCGCATCGTGCTGGGAACCGGTCTGGTCACCAGCGACGGCGCGCTGCACCGCCAGCAGCGTCGGCTCCTGCTCCCTGGCTTCCACCAGCGCCAGGTTGCCGCGAGCGCGGAGGTGATGGTTGCGCTGACCCAGCAGCGCGCCGCGGGCTGGCGTCCAGGAGAGGTGATCGCGGTGGACACCGAGATGATGCGGCTGACGCTCGAGATCGCGGCGAAGGCGCTCTTCGGCGCGGAGCTGCGGGGGGAGGTGGGAGAGCTGCAGCGAGCGGTGCTCATCGCGCTAACCATCTTCGACCGGCACAGGAATCCTTTTGCCGAGCTGCTCAACCGACTGCCACTCCCTGCGACGGTACGGGTTTGGCGGGCGCGGCGCCGCATCGAGCAGACCGTGCGGCGCTTCATCCAAGAGCGGCGCGAGGGTGGCACGGCCTCCGCGGACATCCTCTCGCTCCTCCTGGCCGCGCGGGACGAGGAGACGGGGATCGGTCTCACGGATGCTCAGATCCGGGACGAGATCGTCACCCTCCTGCTGACGGGCCACGAAACGACCGCGGTGGCGCTGACCTGGACCTGGTACTTCCTGGCGCGGCACCCGGGAGTGGAAGCGCGGTTGCACGCGGAGGTAGATGCCGTGTGCGGGGAGCGGAGTCCCACTTTCGACGACGTGAAGACGCTCACATACACGCGGCAGGTGGTGAGCGAAGCGCTGCGGCTGCGTCCCCCCGTGTGGGCGGTCAGCCGGCAGGCGGTTGCGGAGGTGGAGATCGGGGACTACCTCTTCCCGCGCGGCGCGACGCTCGTGGTCTGCCAGTATGCTCTTCATCGCGATCCGGCCTGGTGGAGAGAGCCCGAGCGCTTCCGTCCCGAACGCTTCGCCGCGGAGGCGGAGCCGCCCCTGCGCAAGTTCACCTATCTTCCCTTCTCCGGGGGGCCGCGCGGCTGTATCGGCGAGCACTTCGCCTGGACCGAGTGCATCCTCGTCGTAGCGGCGCTGGCGCGGCGATGGCGGCTGCAGGCGGCAGAAGAGGAGCCGATCGGACTGCGGCCGAGCATCACCCTGCGCCCGGATCGGCCGGTGCGTATGCGGCTGGTGCGGCGCTGACACACGCGCGAGGATCCTCTCGCCAGGACGCAACGAGCGCCACGTCTGTCTTTACGTGCTCTACACCTTGGCGAGAGATATCATGGAGGAGAATGACCAGCAACGAGCGGGTGGTTCTGATCACCGGTGCCTCGTCCGGGATCGGCGCGGCGTGCGCGCGGTTGCTGAGCGAGCGAGGCTACCGTGTGTTCGGTACCACGCGCGCGGCTCCGCTCCCGCCTGCTGCGCAGGGATTCGAGCTGATCCCGGTGGACGTGGACAGCGACAGGTCGGTCGAGCAGGCGGTTCAGCGGGTGATGGAGAGCGCGGGGCGGCTCCACGTGGTGGTGAACAGTGCGGGCTACGGGCTCGCGGGCGCGGTCGAGGAGACCACGGTCGAGGAGGCGAAGGCGCAGCTCGAGACCAACTTCTTCGGCATCTGGCGGGTATGCCGGGCAGTGCTGCCGCGGATGCGTGAGCAGCGCGGCGGCTACATCGTCAACATCGGCTCGCTCGGCGGACGCATCGGCCTGCCCTTTCAGGCCGCGTACTGCGCCAGCAAGTTCGCGCTCGCGGGGTTCACCGAGTCGCTCAGCGCCGAGGTCCGCCCCTTCGGCATCTACGCCGTGCTGATCGAGCCGGGCAACTTCGCGACCGGGATCACCGACCGGCGCCAGCTCGCCGGCGAGGCGCGGCGCAGCCAGGCGTACCGCGAGAGCTTCACCCGTGCGCTGCGCATCTACGAGGCCGACGAAATCGCAGGCCCCGCGCCGGAGCCGGTGGCGCATCTCCTCTACCGGATCATCAACACCCCCGCCCCCCGCCTCCGCTATACCGTAGGCCCCACCGCCGAGCGGCTCTCCCTGCTGGCGAAAGCGATCCTGCCGGGACGACTCTTCGAGCGGCTGATGCTGCGAAGGTACGGGAGCGGGTAGCGGAGCCGTGGCCGAGATGCCGAACACGGTGCACGCGGCTCAGCTGCCTTCGCGGATCGCGGCGATCGGGTCCACCCTCATGGCGCGCCGGGCCGGCAGCAGACACGCGGCCAGGGCGGTGGCGGAGAGCAGCGTGAGCACGCCGGGCAGCCCTTCCTGCAGCAGGCGGCGATGGCGAAGCTCTTCTCCAGCGAGGTTGCGCAGAGGATCGCCAGCCGCTGCATCGACCTCCACGGCGGCTACGGCTTCACCAAGGAGTACCCGGTCGAGAAGTTCTACCGCGATAGCAACATCGGCACGATCTACGAGGGCACCAGCAACATGCAGCTCCAGACGATCGCGACGAACCTCCTCAGGTAGCGATGGGATAGAAGCTTACGGAGACGCCCCGGCGAGAGCCGCCGGGGCGTCTCTGCGCGTTGCTGCGATTTGTCGGTGACCGCCGCGGGGACCCCTGTCCTGCGCCTGTACGTTTCCAACGGGCGGCCCTTCCAACCCAAGCCTCGAGCGCGCCATCACCCGGCCGTAATCCGCTGTCTGGAGCCCGCTGCCATTACTGCCGCGGAGCGCCCGCGCCGCGGAGCAGCGGATACGGGTTGGTGGGTGTGCCCTCCCAATACTGCGTCGGGTCGTGCGTGGTGCTGATCCCGAAGTGCAGGTGGTAGTTGCCCGCGCCCGCGTTTCCCGTGTCGCCCACGTAGCCGATCGTGTCACCCTGCCGGAGCTGCATGCCCTCGGCGATGGCCGGTGCGTAGCGGTCCAGGTGGGCGTAATAGTAGATCGTGCGCTGATCGGGATCGAGCTGGTAGAGCGTGATTCCTCCCTGCTCGCTATCGAAGAGCTTGAGCACCGTGCCCTCGGCAGCAGCGAGCACGGGGGTGCCGCGGGGAGCCGCGATGTCGATGGCATCATGGCTCCTCCCCTCCGAGCGCGCGGCCGTGTAGGTGTCCACCAGCTCTTCTGGCCGCACGCCCGCGACCGGGATCAGAAGCGGCCTCGGCGGCGACGCGGGCCCGCCCGGTCGGGCCACGCGGCTGGAATCCTCCGAGCCTGTGCGCGTCAGCGGGATGCTGTCCTTGACAGGAGCCTCAACGGAGATGGATGCAGTCTTCGGCGTGGTGGAGTCAAAGGAGATCGTTGGTGCAGGTGCGGAGCTTTCCGCGGCCGAAGGCCGCATCGCTTCGACGCGCTCCGGCGAAGGCGAAGCGATACGGGCCTGTGGGTCCAGCCCACCCGGGAAGCTCCCCACTGAGGGGAGAAGCCAGAAGGCGGCGAACAGGAGCAGCACGAGTACGGCTCCCACCAGAACGATGCCGAGCGTGCGGCGTGTGCTCACCTGGACCCCCACCTACGCGAGTGCAGTCGAGGCCTCTGACGCGCCCGGATCAGGCGCCGTGGGTGAATGTGAAGCTGGGGATGCACCGGCGCCCGAGCAAGGATGCCGGCGGTGCCGGCGCGTGTCCGCCTCAATCGATCAATACGCTGAGATCCAATGCCGAGCGCCTTGGGGCATGCACGCGCTGGGCCGTGTCCAGCGAGGTGCATCTAACCACCATCATTGGCGCCGGCCGTGTGATGTCCCCCGCCAGTGACCGGACCACCCGCCTGATCCTGTGTGACTCGCTGCAGGAGGAGGTGAGACTTGCGTTTCCGCAGCCTTGCGGTAGATTGGATGCGCGCGAGCTCCGCTCGCATCCAGTCCGACCGCCTCTCCTGCCCGTGCAGTGCCTCTACGCAGTCCCTGGCCAGGAGTTGCTCACAGCACGATAGCTCGTCCGCCGCTCGCCGCCTGCGCTGCGTCTCGCCAGTTGTAGATCTCGGTGTCAGAGGGTCCAGCTATCTTCTCCACCTCCGGCGCCGCGCTGCTCGCGGCCCCGGCAGACCCGCGCCACGCTCGGTAGGCAGTGTCGCGGGTGAACCCCTGACGTGCCGGATCGCGAATGCCCGCAGCCCGTCACCTGCTCACCGTCTGGAATCCCTCCTACGCAGAGTCCGCCATGGACGCGCACCGGGAGGTGCTGCTCTCCGGCGCCGAGGGGCGGGAGCACGCGCGGGTAGCCGAGGATGAGGAGCCGCCCTACGTCCGGTGGGCGAAGCTGAAGTCGCCCAACCGCCAGCAGCCGCTCCCGCACGGAGCCGAGGTGCTCGCGCTGCAGGCGCAGATCGGCGAGGGCGCCGAGACGCACCTCTACCTGACCGACTACCGCTCCCTCTACGTCGGCCTGGTGGACGAGATCACCGACGAGGACGTGCTAAGCGACACCCCGGGCGAGGCCGAGCACATGCCGGCCTACTACCGCGGCCGCCCCGCCGACTTCTGGTTCCGCCTGCTCGACATCCGCCGCTTGGTCGCCGATGACACCGTCGCCACCATCGCCGAGCTGCAGAAGCTGCGCAACGTGCGCTACCGCGACCGGCCGGTCTCCCTCTACGGCGGCATGGTCGAGCTGCCGCTGCTCGTCACCGACGGTGCGGGCTCCCACTCCTTCTTCTACTGCAAGGGCAGCTACCGCCGGACTGAACGAGGAACTGGCTGCCACAGGGTTGACGCTTCCGAAGACTGCAGACGAGGAGTACCAGGACGCGCTATCCGGTTTGGAGCCGGTAGTGGAGCCCCAAGCCTTTCTTTGTCCGATCTGCGATATGCGCACGGACACAGAG
>JBPCIT010000012.1:0-23445 GCA_051006015.1 Longimicrobiaceae bacterium | reverse complement strand
GAGCGCTGGCGGAGGATGTGCTCCCGTTCTGAGGGCGCCGGACCGACAACTTGAAGACAGGAGAGATCATGCCCAAAACAATCGCAGAGCAGGTCATCGTCATCACCGGCGCCTCCAGCGGGATCGGGCTGGCGACGGCGAAGGAGGCCGCGCGCCGCGGCGCCAAGGTGGTACTCGCCGCGCGCAACGAGACGGACCTGAACCGCGCCGTGGAGGAGATCCACCGCGAGGGCGGCGAGGCCATCGCGGTACCCACCGACGTGACAGAGTACGCACAGGTAGAAGCGCTCGCGCGGCGGGCAGTCGAGGAGTACGGCCGCATCGACAGCTGGGTGAACAACGCAGGCGTTTCGCTCTACGGCACCTTCAAGGAGGTCTCGCTCGACGACTTCCGGCGCGTGGTGGAGATCAACTTCATGGGGCAGGTGCATGGCGCGAAGGCCGCGCTGCCGCACCTGGAGAAGTCAGAAGGGGCGCTGATCTGCGTCGGCAGCACCCTCTCCGATCGCGGCGTGCCGCTGCAGGGCGCCTACTGCGCCGCCAAGCACGCCATCAAGGGGTGGCTGGACGCGCTGCGGGTCGAGCTGTGGAAGGAGGGCTCCAGGGTGCGGGTGACGCTGGTCAAGCCCAGCTCCATCAACACCCCGCTCTTCAACAAGGCCAAGACGCACATGGGCGTGATGCCGATGCCGATCCCGCCGATCTACGAGCCGGAGCTGGGTGCGGAGGCGATCCTGCGCGCGGCCGAGGGTGAGGAGCGCGATGTCTTCGTGGGTGGCGCGGGCAAGCTGCTTTCGGTGGCGGACCGGATCAGCCCGAAGCTGGTGGACCTGCAGCAGCTCAAGCAGGGCTTCGACGCGCAGAAGACCGACTGGCCGAAGGACGCCGACGCGCCGAGCAACCTCTATGAGCCGGTGGAATCCGACGGTGGCCTGCGCGGCGACTTCTCGGACCAGGCGAGCAGCCGCAGCCCCTACCAGGAGATCGCGGCCGCCCTGCCCATCTCTCCGCTGACCGCGCTCGTGGCGCTGGGGCTCGGGGTGCTGGTGCTGCGCAAGCTGAGCGGCGGCGACGGCGGAGGTGCGGGGCTCTCCGGCCCTGAACCCGACCCGCGGGCCCGGGGCCGCGGTCTCCCACCGGCCTCTCCGGTCATCGGCTCCGCTCGGCGGCGACGTTGAGCCGAACGAGTAGCTGCGTCAGCTCCCGGCCCGACTCGGGAGAGATCGACGGCGAGTGCGGCAGCAGGCTCCGCAGCGGCGTCGCGCCCAGTCGCTGGCGCGCTGCCAGGGTGAGCAGGACCGGCTCCTCGGGATCCAGCGCTCGCAAGCTTTCGCCGTCCCCCGCCAGAACCACGCGGACGCGACCCGGAAAGCGCCCGCCGTAGACCGCCCTCATCCGCTCCCCGAAGGCTGCATCCACGCAGACCACCGTCAGTGTGCCGCAGCGAAGATGCCGCTCCAGCGTGGAAGCGGTGTTCGGGTGCGCGGTCACCACGACCAGGGGCTTCTGGAGGGAATCCGCGATCACACGCGCGGAAGCAGCGTGGTAGGTCGTGGTCACCAGAAGGTGGGCGCCGCCGACTGAATTCGCGAGCCCCTCCCCGTCGGCTGATTCCCGCGACCGGCCCTCACCAAGCGCTGCCAGATCCACCGGGTGCACATCGAAGCCGTACTCGTCCCGCAGCTCCGTGGAGAGAATGGTCAGATGGTCCTCGGTGGATTCGAGCAACACGCAGCGCGGGCGGAGCGTCGCCGTGCACCGGCGGACGAACTCCGGCAAGCCGGGAATGGTGATCCGCCGCTTCAACGCCTCGATCAGCGTATCGGCCAGCCAGCTCGCGGTCTCTTCCAGCACCTCCTCATCGAGCCGCTCCTGCGGTGCCACATACACGCCCGAGCGGCTACGGATCTCCACCAGCCCTTCCTTCTCCAGTGCGCGATAGGCGCGGACCACCGCCCGCACACCCACGTCGTATTCCTCGGCAAGCTCGCGTACGCCGGAAAGCCGATCTCCGGCGTGGAGCCGGCCCAGATGCAGTTCACCGATCACCCGGTCGCGCAGACGCTCAGTGATTCCAGAGGAGGGTGTCATCAGCAGATCGTCCGGCTGAGAGGTGGCATGTCGAGAGGCACAAGTGTAACACCTCTCCCGTTGGTATGGGAAGCTGTTTCGCAAAGCGAAACAGAGGAACACCTCTTGCAATCTTTGCACGGAACCGACAGCACTTCGACTGCAAGGAGAGTTCATGAACCTGGAACCGAGGAACCAGCAGGCCCGCGATAGCGAGGGCGGGGCCACCTATCGGCCCAAGGGCAATGATCAGCTCACCTTCCCCACGGATCGCACCGCGCTGCTGGTCATCGACCCCGTCAACGACTTCCTCTCCGAGGGAGGCGCCGCCTGGGAGATGACCCAGAGCACGGTCGAGAAGAACAACGTGGTCGAGAACCTCAGGCGAGCCATGGAAGGCGCTCGCCAGCGCGGGATCCCGCTCCTGATCGGCCCCATGGCCTACACCGAGGAGGACTACGCCAGCGAGGAGCTGCAGCGCAGGAGCGGGATCAACCGGATCATGTTCGAGCTGAAGATGTTCCAGGCGGGCAGCTGGGGCGCGGACTTCCACCCCGACCTGCAGCCGCAGGAGGGCGACATCGTGCTGCTGCCGCACAAGGGCACGGACGTGATGCAGACCGACCTGCCCGAGCATCTGCAGCGGCTGGGAATCACCCATCTGGTGATCGCCGGCATGACGGCGAACCTCTGCTGCGAGAGCACCGGCCGGCACGCTACGGAGGCCGGCTACGACGTCACCTACCTGTGGGACGCCATCGGCTCGGAGAGCCTGGTCTCCTACGAGGCGGCGATCCGCGTCAACTTCCCCCTGCTGGGCAACGGGGTGATGGACGTAGAGGAGTTCCTGAGCGCGCTCGACTCCAATGCGGGAGGAGCGGTACGCGTGCAGGTGCAGGACACGGTGCGCGGCTCCGACCACGGGGAGATCGGCACGGTCGAGGAGGTGGTCGCGGCCACCGAGGAGCACGAGGCGTATCTGCGGGTGCCGCGCGGGATGATCTTCGAGAAGGACAGCTACATCCCGCTGGAGGCGGTGGTGCGTCGCTCGGGGAAGAACGTCTTCATCAATGTGCCCAAGCTGGTGGTGGGCAGCATGCCCTGGGGCGAGCCGCCCACGCGCAAGGAGCGGCGGGAGAAGCTCGGCCCCCGTGCGGAGGCGGTCGAGATGCTCTACGGCTCCCGCTCCCCTTCGATCCACGAAGCGACCGCGTAGCCGTACCGGAAATCATTCAGAGGGGAAACCATGGCGCAGACCGCCGCCGACATCCTGATCGAGACCCTGATCGAGGACTGGGGTGTCCGGCACATCTTCAGCCTGCCCGGGGACGGGATCAACGGGATCTATGAGGCGCTGCGCCAGCGGCAGGACCGGGTGCAGCTCATCCAGGTGCGCCACGAGGATGCCGCCGCCTTCGCGGCGTGTGCGTACGCGAAGTTCACCGGCGGGCTGGGCGTGTGCCTGGCCACCTCTGGGCCCGGCGCCATACATCTGCTGAACGGCCTCTACGATGCCAAGCTGGACGGCGCGAGCGTGCTGGCGATCACCGGCCAGACGTATCACGACCTGATCGGCACCTTCTATCAGCAGGAGGTGGATCTCCACAACCTCTTTGCCGATGTCTCGGTCTACAACCACGAGGTGCGCTCGGCTGCGCACGTGGACGTGCTGGTTCACGAGGCGGTGAAAGCGGCGCTCTCGCGGCGCGGCGTCTCCCACATCTCCTTTCCCAACGATCTGCAGGAGGAGCCCGCCCCGCAGGGCTATGTCCGCAGGGGGCTGGCGGGCAAGAAGCCGACGGGACACGTGAGCGCCACCTGGACGCGTCCCGTACCCGTAGCACCGGTGGAGGCGCTCGATGCCGCGGCGGAGGTACTCGATGCGGGCGAGCGCGTGGCGATGCTCGTGGGGAGCGGCGCGCTGGGCGCCACCGCCGAGGTGATCCAGGCTTCCGAGCGGCTGAACGCGCCGATCGTGCACGCCTACCTGGGCAAGGGTGTGGTGCCCGCGGCGCACCCCAACCACATGGGCGGCGTCGGGCTGCTGGGCGACCTGCCCGGGCAGCTCGCGCTCGAGCAGTGCGACACGCTGCTCATCGTCGGCTCCTCCTTTCCCTACATGAACTACTACCCGGAGCCTGGCAAGGCGCGGGCGGTGCAGATCGACATCGACCCCACTCGCATCGGCCTGCGCTACCCCGTGGAGGTGGGGCTTCCCGGCGACTCGCGCGCCACGCTGGTGCATCTGCTGGAGCGGCTGCGGCCGAACACGGCCGGCGCCGAGTGGCTCGCTCAGTTGCAGCGAGAGAAGGCCGACTGGCGCAAGGTGCTGGAGAAGAAGGCGGAGGACGACAAGGTCCCACTCAAGCCGCAGCGGGTCGCCTGGGAGCTGAACCGGCACCTCCCCGACAATGCCATTCTCTGCGGGGACTCGGGCACCAACACCACCTGGTTCAGCCGCTATCTGGACGTGCGGCCAGGCATGCTGGCTTCCGGCTCCGGGAACCTCGCCACCATGGCCTCGGGTTTCCCGTATGCGATCGGTGCGCAGGTCGCCTTCCCGGAGCGGCGCGCGGTGGCTTTCGTCGGCGATGGCGCCTTCACCATGCTGATGGGCGAGATGCTCACCGCCGTGAAGTACGAGCTGCCGCTGGTCGTGGTGATGATCCGCAACGACTACTTCGGGCAGATCCGCTGGGAGCAGATGGCGTTCGTCGGCAACCCGGAGTTCGGGGTCGCGCTGCACAACCCGCGCTCCTTCGCCGACTGGGCGACGAACTGCGGCGGGCAGGGCTTCCACGTCACCCGGCCCGAGGAGCTGGAGCCCGCCTTCCGTGCCGCCTTCCAGAAGACGGATGGACCCACGCTGGTCGAGTGCGTGGTCGATCCCGACGAAGCGCCGCTGCCGCCCAAGATCCCGGCGGAGCACGCGCTGAACTTCATGAAGGCGATGGCGCGTGGGCAGCCGAACCCAGTGCGTATCGGGCTGACCATGTTCCGCGACAAGGTGGACGAGCTGCTGGTGCAGGGGATCGGAAAGATCCCCGGTCCGCAGGGGGCGGAGCAGGAGAAGGGAGAGCAGTAGAACGATCGCAGCTTCCGGCGGAGTGGCCACGGCATGGCCACTTTCGCCTTCACCCGAGCCAGGGAGGTCCTCATGGCCGACATCGCAGTCACCAGGTCCCAAAACGCAAGTGTCGACTGGAGCGCCGCCATCATGGCCGGGGTGATCGCGGGCATCGTCTTCATGATGATCGAGATGTTCATGATGCCGATGTTCGGGTTCGCACCCAGCATGTGGGCGCCGCCCCGGATGATCGGCGCGATCGGCCTCGGGGAGGGGGCGCTCCCGCCACCCGCCACCTTCGACGCGACCATCGTGATGGTGGCGATGCTGATCCACTTCGCCACCTCGATCCTCTTCGCCATCGTGGTTGCTTTCATCATCCGCAACCTCGCAATGGGCGCGGCGATCGCCGTTGGGGTCGTCGCCGCGCTCCTGCTCTACGTCTTCGTCTTCTACGTCATGACCGCGGGACCGTGGCCCTGGTTCGAGAACGGGCGCAACTGGGTGAGCATCTTCGCGCATGTCGTCTTCGGCGCGCTCGTCGCCTGGTGGTACAAGGCGCGTGCGCATCCGGCAGCGGCCTGACAGCCAAGGAGGAGAATCCGTGACACACCATTACGACCAGCACGATCGGCCCGCCGGTCTCGGGGAAGCTGCTCTCAAAGGGGCAGTCGCGGGAGTGCTCGGCGGCGCCGCGATGATGATGGCGATGAAGCTGGGGCAGCAGGCGCTCCTCCCAGAGGGCGAGCAGATGGAGCCGCCGCCGAAGAAGCTCGTCGAAACGCTGGCGGAGCGGCAGGGGGTCGAGCTCTCCGACACACAGGCGATGGCTGCGGGGATGGGCGTGCACCTGGGCTACAGCGCGCTCTGGGGCGCGATCTATGGCGCGGTGCAGAGCCGCCTGCACCCGCCCGATGCGCTGCACGGGCTGCTGCTCGGCGGCCTCGTTTACGCCTCCAGCTTTCCGGAGTTCGGGCTCCTGCCGAAGCTGGGTGTGCTTCCCCCACCGACGCAGCAGTCGCTGGAGAAGGCCGCCCTGCCGGTCGGCGCCCACCTGGTGTTCGGGCTCGCCACCGCCGCGGCGTTCGCGGCGCTGGAGTGAGGTGAGCCGCCTCGTACGCAACTGACGCGAGGCGGCTCTGGATTCTGCAGAAAGGCAGCCATGTACAGGCACACGCCCGACTCGCTGGTGAGCCGGGTCCTGAGGCTGGTGAGGCGCTCGGCTCCCGTAGCGGCTCCGACTTCGCCGGCACGCCGTCCGGGCTACCAGGCGGTGCGCGCGAGGGCCTTCCGCCAACTCAATACCGGGGCCGCCGCGCTCTCCTTCAGCGTGGTCGCCGACAGCGCGCTGGAGCATTACCGGGGTGGGTTCTACAACCCCGCCATGTTCATCGGGCCTACCATGGCGGGGATCACCCTCGCCACGAGCCTTTCCGCCGCGTTCCGGTCACCCCAGCGCACGCCGCTGCGAGACGCCATCTTCGGGGCTGCCATCGTCACGGGGCTGATCGGCACGGGGTTCCATACCTACAACGTCTCCCGGCGCGTCGGCGGATGGAGCTGGGATAGCCTGTTCTACGGGGCGCCGCTCGCCGCTCCTACCGGGATCACCGCGGCCGGCCTGTTCGGGCTAGCCGCCTCGCGCGTCCTCGCGGAGGCGGGAGCGAGGCGCCCCCCCACCTTGCTCGGCCGCCCCGCCGGTCCGCTGCTCGCCGGCGGCGCGGCTCTCGGGCTGCTCGGCACGGCTGCCGAAGCGGGGCTCCTCCACTTCCGTGGGGCGTTCCACGATCCCTTCATGTACCTCCCCGTGACGATCCCTCCCCTGGCCGCGCTCGCCCTCGGGGCGGCCCTGCTGGAGCCGAGCGCCGGCCGGAGAAGGACCGCCTCCCGGATGCTCTGGAGCACGGCCCTGCTGGGCTTCGTGGGGATGGGCTTTCACGCTTACGGCGTGCAGCGGAACATGGGCGGCTGGTACAACTGGAGCCAGAACCTGCAGAATGGGCCTCCACTCCCCGCGCCCCCCTCCTTCACCGGGATGGCGCTCGCCGGGCTGGCCGGGCTTGCCCTTGCCTCGGAGCGGGCCGCATGAGCACAGACTTTCGCACGCCCTATCCCGACTACAACGTCCTGGACAAGTGGGATTCCCCCTCGTGGAACGAGCAGACGCGCGAGGTTGTGGGCAGGCGCCTGCGCGACGTCCCCGAGCGCCGCTTCTTCCAGCCTGATGAATGGGCGACGCTGGAAGCGGTGTGCAGCCGGATCATCCCTCAGCCGGACCGCCCCGACGATCCGGTGCCGATCGTTCCCTTCATCGACCAGAAGCTGCAGGAGAACCGGGGGGATGGCTGCCGGTACGAGAACATGCCGCCTATGCGCGAGGCGTGGCGGCTGGGGATCGCGGGGATCGAGGAGGAGAGCCACAAGCGGTTCCACGCCCGCTTCACCGAGCTCTCCTCCACGCACCAGGACGAGATCCTCCGCAGGGTCCAGGAGGGCGAGGTCGAAGGCGACGTATGGAAGGAGCTCCCGCCGAAGCGGTTCTTCACCAGCCAGCTGCTGAATACGGTCGTGGGGATCTACTATCTCCACCCGGCTGCCTGGAGCGAGATCGGCTACGGGGGGCCCGCGAGCCCGCGCGGGTACGTGCGGCTGGGCTTCGATCAGAGGGATGCCTGGGAAGCGGAGGAGAAGAAGGATGTTTGAGGAGCCGCGGGCGACGGACGGCCGCGCCCCGAACGTCTTCCGCCAGGGCGAGTGGATTCCCATGCGCGCCTACGCCGACGACGAGGAGGTGGACTTCGCCATCGTCGGCACCGGAGCGGGGGGCGGCACACTGGCCTGCAAGCTGGCCGAGGCGGGCTTCCGCGTGGTGGCCTTCGACGCCGGACCCTTTTACCGGCCGCTGGAGGAGTTCGCCTCCGACGAGGAGGAGCAGAAGAAGCTCTACTGGAGGGACGAGCGGATCAGCGGGGGCGAGGACCCGCTCACCCTCGGCAGCAACAACAGCGGCAAGAGCGTCGGTGGGAGCACGGTCCACTTCACCATGGTGATCCTGCGCTGGCGGCCGGAGTGGTTCAAGAGCCGCAGCCTGCTGGGGTACGGGGTGGACTGGCCGCTCGGCTACGACGACCTGGCGCCCTACTACAAGGAAGTGGAGGAAGCGCTCAAGGTCGCCGGGCCGGTGTCCTATCCCTGGGGTCCACCGCGGGGGCGCTACCCCTACCGGCAGCACGAGGTGAATGCGGCCGGGCTGGTGCTCGCGCGCGGGGCGGAGAAGCTGGGGATCCCCTGGGTTCCCACGCCGCTGGCCACCCTCTCCGCACCGCGCGGGGAAGCACACCCCTGTGTCTACCGCGGCTTCTGCATCATCGGCTGCAGCACCAACGCCAAGCAGAGCGTGCTGGTCACCTGGATCCCCCGCGCCCTGCGTGCGGGGGCTGAGATCCGTGACCGCGCGATGGTGGGACGGATCGAGATGGGGCGAGACGGCCGCACCACCGGCGTGCTCTACCACCGCGAAGGCGAGTGGCGCCGGCAGAAGGCGAAGCACGTGGTGGCGGCCGGGTACAGCATCGAGACGCCGCGCCTCCTGCTCAACTCCGCCTGCCCGCAGTTTCCCGACGGGCTCGCCAACGGGAGCGGACTGGTGGGAAAGTGCCTCATGACCCACTCCAACAACGGGATCTGGGGCACGATGCAGGAGGAGATCCGCAGCTACAAGGGACCGCCCGTGATGGCGATCACGGAGCACTGGAACTACACCGACACGGACAAGGACTTCCACGGCGGCTACCAGTTCGGCAGCCAGGGGCCGCTGCCGCAGGCGTGGGCAGGGAAGCTCGGCACCGGGCGGGGGCTCTGGGGGATGGAGCTGCGCCGGGAGATGACCCGGTACAACCACGTGGCCGGCCTCAAGATGGTCGGCGAGGTAGAACCGCAGGAGCAGAACCGCGTGGAGCTGGCCGGGGAAGAGGACCAGTACGGCCTCGAGATTCCCCGTGTCACCTTCTCCTACTCGGAGAACGACAAGCGGCTCATCCGGCACGCCGGCCGCTTCATGCGCCAGATGATGGCGGCGGCGGGTGGAGCGGATCTGTGGGAAGAGGAGGACACCGCCCACCTCATGGGCGGCTGCCGCATGGGAAGCGA
Organism: Longimicrobiaceae bacterium; assembly: GCA_051006015.1. Classification (GTDB taxonomy): domain Bacteria; phylum Gemmatimonadota; class Gemmatimonadetes; order Longimicrobiales; family Longimicrobiaceae; genus JBPCIT01. The sequence continues at coordinate 14,159 of JBPCIT010000012.1, read as the reverse complement.
CCCCTCGAGTAGTGTCACCAATGCGGACGGGCGCACCTGGGAGATCCCCAACCTCTGGATCTGCGACGGCTCGCTCTTCCCCACCGGCGGCGGGGTGAACCCCTCCTGCACGATCATGGCGCTGGCCTGCCGCATCGGCGACCAGATCAAGGAGATGTCACGGCGGGGAGATCTCGCATCGCGCCGGACATCCGCCGCATTCGCAGGAGGAGGTGCTGCATGATCGACTGGCTTGGTGCGATGGGTGCCGGGGTGCTCGGCGCGCTGGCGATGACGCTGATGACCGATGCGAGCCGGATGATCGGGATGATTCAGGCGAATCTCTCCCGCTATCAGGGCTGCATCGTACTCGGCAGGAGCGAGGGGACCGCTCCGCTGCTCGCCGGACTCGGCGCCCACCTGGCGATGGGTGCGGTGCTCGCAATCGGCTACGCGCTCGTGTTCGCTCTGCTTTGGGGGGAGGCCACCTGGTGGAATGGAGCGATCACCGGCGCCGTTCACTGGCTCCCGGCCGCGCTCGGTTTCCCGGCGCTGGACGCGATGAACCCGTGCGTGCGGGAGGGCCGCATGGCGGCCTTTGGCGCCTTCGGCCGCGGCTACGGCCCGATGATGGTGCTGGGTTTGCTGATGGGGCACGTGGTCTACGGTGCCATCGTCGGCGCCCTCTACACTGTGCCGGTCGGGTGAACCGCCGGACTTTCTCGTAACCGTCGGGATAAGATGATGCAGCTACGCAGGCACAACGACAGCATTCTCGCGGATGTGGCAAAGGGCGCGCTCGCCGGCGCCGCCGCCACCTGGGTGATGGGCCAGGTCACCAGCTACCTCTACGAGCACGAAGACAAGCAGGCACGCCGGCAGGAGGACGAGGCGCGCGAGGGGAAGACCGCCTACGGCGTCGCGGCGGAGAAGGCAGCGGACGGGGTGGGGCAGGATCTCTCCGAGGAGCAGCGCAAGCAGGTCGGCTCGGCGATCCACTGGGGGCTGGGCGTGGGGGCGGGAGCGGTGTACGGCGCGCTGCGGAACCGGTTGCCTGGTGCCGACGCCGCCAACGGCCTGCTCTTCGGCGCCGCCTTCTGGGCGCTGATCGATGAGGGGGCGAACGTGGCGCTCGGGCTCACCCCCGGCCCGAGCGAGTTCCCCTGGCAGACCCATGCGCGGGGGCTGGCGGGCCATCTGGCCTTCGGTGTGGCCGCGGAGACCACGCTGCGCACGCTCGACCGCCTCGGATGAGCTACGCGGCATCACGACCCCGCTACGGCGCCGGCGTCGCCGCCTCGCTGAGCGCCGAGTTGGTGTTCATACTCCTGACGATGCCGGTTCTGGCCCTGATGGGTAAAGACATCTGGGCCGTGGTCCGCATGCCTGCGGCGCTGATCGCCGGACCGCAGGTGATGGAGCCGCCGGGAATGGTTCCATCGGATGTGCTGCTCGGCCTGGCAATGCACATCGGCCTGGGAATCGTGGTCGGTGTCCTTTACGCTATTCTGCTGCCGCGACTGGGCCTGGCACCGATTACCGGAGGGCTCGTCGCCGGAGCCGTGTTGTACCTTCTTGGGTTCGTCATTCTCCCTGCCGGCTTTCCCGAGTGGCTGGCTCCGTTCCGCCTTCCTCCGCTCATGCACATGGTGGAGATCGTCACGCACGCCGTATATGGGGCGGTTTTCGGCCTTGCATACCGGAAGCTGACGACGTGATGTCGTGAGCGATCGAGAAGGAGACGTGCGTGGGAGAGCGCCCGGCAGCCGGGATCGCCTGCGCGAGCTGCTGGAGCGGGAACGGGAGCGGCTGCTGCGGCGCCTCGCCAGGACGGAGGGGGAGGCGGAGGAGTTCCGACAGCGCGTCAGCGAGCGGGACCCCTGCGCCTATCTCAGCCCCGCCACCGCCCGCGAGGATGCGGAGCAGATGGCGCGCCTCCAGCTCGGCGGCGGCGCGGCGGCGGAGCTGCGCGAGGTCGAGGCGGCGATCCAACGGCTGCAGGAGGAGCCGGAGCGCTTCGGCTGGTGCGATCTCTGCGGAGGGGAGATCCCGCTGGCGCGGCTGGAGGTGATCCCCTGGACGCGGCTGTGCGCAGGATGCGCCGCGAATGTGGACCCTTCCTGACCGCGGTGCCTGCTGCGCCGGCAGATTCGACCCGCGGCGGGAACTTCTGTAGCAGAAGCAGTGTTCCGCAAGGCGGCAGCTTGCTTCGGCTCAATACAACTTCTCCTGGCTCGCGTAATGATATTTGCCGCTTCGGGAAATGGGTCCAACGGCGGACCCCGTCGGGTCGTGATCACCGGCATCGGTTGTGTGACCCCCATCGGCATCGGCGCCGCGGGGCTCTGGGAGGGGCTGCGGCGGCGCGAGTCGGTGGTGCGCCGGATCGACCGCTTCGATCCCTCCCCCTTTCGCACCCACATCGCCGCGCACGCCGACGACTTCGAGCCGCTCGATTACATCGAGAGAAGCCGGGTGCGGCGGCTGGACCGCTTCGCGCAGTTCGCCGTGGCCTCCACCCGCATGGCACTCGAGGATGCGGCGCTCGACCCCACCGACGAGGACCCCGACCGCATCGGGGTGCAGATGGGGACGGCGCTGGGCGGGGTCGCGTACGCGGAGAGTCAGATCGGCGAGTACTTCCAGCATGGCGTGCGAGGCGTGGACCCGCTGCTGGCGGTGATGGTCTATGGTGGCTCCGCCTCCAGCAACGTGGCGATCGAGTTCGGCTTCACCGGCCCCAACTCGACCAACGCGATGAGCTGCGCCTCCGGCGCGATCGCCCTGGGCGAGGGGTGGCGGCTGATCCGCGAGGGCGCCGCGGACGTGATCGCCGCCGGAGGGGTGGAGGCGCCGCTCTCCCCCCTCTCCTACGGCGCCTTCGCCATCATCCGCGCGATGTCCACCCGCAACGACGATCCCGCGCGTGCGTCGCGTCCCTTCGACGCGGGGCGCGACGGCTTCGTGATGGGCGAGGGAGCGGCGGTGCTGATCCTGGAGGAGCTGGAGCACGCCCGCGCCCGCGGCGCGCGCATCTACGCCGAGCTGCTGGGCTACGGCACCACCAGCGATGCCTTCCACATGACGGCGCCGCGTCCGGACGGCGCCCAGGCCGCTCGCGCCATGCGCATGGCGCTGGAGAGCGCGGGCGTGCTGCCGGAGGAGATCGACTACGTCAACGCGCACGGCTCCTCGACCCCGCTCAACGATTCGACCGAGAGCCGGGTGATCCGCGCGGTGCTGGGGGAGCGCGCCGACCAGGTGGCGGTCAACGGCACCAAGGGCTATCACGGGCACGCGCTGGGTGCCACTGGCGCGATCGAGGCGGCGGCTACGGCGCTGGTGATGGAGCGCGGCTGGATTCCCCCCACGCTCAACCTGGAGGAGCCCGGCCCCGAGTGCGACCTCCCCTACGTGCAGGGGGCGGGAAGGGAGCACGCGGTGCGCTACGCGATCTCGAACTCCTTCGGGTTCGGCGGCATCAACGCGGCGCTGGTCTTCGGTCCCAGCCCGGCCCCGCGGCTACGCGAAGGGAAGGACGAATCGTAGCCCGGGGCGGAGCAGCGAGCGGACGGGCGCCAGGTCGCCGGTGACGGCGAGCAGCGCCTCCACCATGGCGGGATGGCGGGAGAGGCGCGGGGCGACGGCGTTCAGCAGCGGGCGGCGGGAGATGAAGAGCTCGAGAAGCTGCTGCAGACGCACGCCCGGCGCGAAGGCACGGCGCTGCGCACGGTCGTACGGGGCGAGGGCGCGGGCGGAGATATCCCCCGAGCGCAGCGCGGCATCGGCGGTCTCCGCCGCCAGCTCGGCGCCGCGCAGCGCCCGGAAGATCCCCTGGCCGGTGAAGGGATCGTAGTAGCCGGCGGCGTCGCCCACCAGCAGCGCGCCGTCCGCCACCGCGCTGCGGGTTGGCCAGTCGAAGGGGCCGGTGGCGAGCACCTCGTCGAGCCGCTCGGCGCCGGCGAAGCGCGGCGCGGCGCCAAGCGCGCGGTCGAAGTAGCCGGCGGCATCCCCCGCGACCGCTCCCACCTCCTCCCCCGCGGCGACCACCGTTATGTTCGCCGCATCCGTCCCGACCGCCGCCACGCCGATGTAGCGCTCGGGGAAGATGTGGAACTCGCCGTAGCCCTCCAGCCCCTCGAGGCCGCGCACGTGCGCGGTGAGCGCCACCTTGCGCAGCCGCGGCGGACGGCGGATCAGCCCCAGCCGCCGCACCACCACCGAGCGCAGCCCATCCGCGCCGATCACCAGGCGGGCGCGCACCTCCCGCTCCTCCCCCTCCGCGTCCCGCACCCTCACTCCCGCGACCCGATCCTCCTCGTGCAGCAGGTCGAGCACCCGCGCGCCCGTGCGGACCTCCACCCCCCGCGAGCGGGCACGGTCGAGAAGCAGGCTGTCGAGGACGGTGCGGGAGATCGCCATCCCCGGCTCACCCGCGGGGAGCCGACCCGCGAAGGCTGGCCCCGCCGCCGGGTGGATGCGCCACCCCAGCAGGGGCGCGGCACCCGACGCCAGGAGCTGAGGAAGCACCCCCAGCTCCGCGAGCAGGCGCACCGCCGCGGGGTTCAGGCACTCGCCGCAGGGCTTCGGGCGCGGGAAGCCGTCCCGGTCCAGCAGCAGCACGCGGTGTCCACGCTCCGCCAGGTGCGCGCTGGTCGCCGCGCCGGCAGGACCGCCGCCGACCACCACCACGTCCCAGCTGCGGTCGGGCACGCGCTACTCCCTCTCCACGGCGCCGAGGGTATTCCGCGATGGGCCCTCACCCCCTAACCCCCTCTCCCAGAATTGGGAGAGGGGGAACACCTCGGTGCCAGACCTCGACTCGAGTGCAGCGGCAGGCGCTGTAGTGCTCCCCTCCCCCCTTGCGGGGGAGGGGCCGGGGGAGGGGGGTCCTGGAGGCACGCCAGCAATGCCGCGCAGCCGGCTCGGGGACATCGCATCGCTCCGCAGAGAATGAACGGGAAACGCGCCGTGGGAGGGGCAAGAGCTATACCACTGCAGGGTGCGGCGGCTCCACTCTGGAACGGTTTCTGCCCTTCGATCGGGCACCCCGTCGCCGCCTCCGCCTCTCTGCGGAGCGGGTGGTCGGGGAGGGAGCCGATCTCGTGGAGCATGGAAACGAGCACGCACACGGAGCTGGACTACCGGAGCTACTGGGAGCAGGCCTTCCCCTGGCTGGAGTACCTCTCTGCCGAGGTGCAGATGCACCGCGAGCTGTGGGAGGGGGTGTACCGCAAGACGCGTGTGCCCGATTGGGTGGTCGAGCGGATGCGCGAGATCGGCGGCGAGTGGAAGCTGCTGGTGATCTCGGAGGACTGGTGCGGCGACGCCGTGAACCTGGTGCCGGTGCTCGCCCGCTTCGCCGAAGGGGTGCCGGAGGTGGAGATCCGCATCGTCAAGCGCGACGAGAACCCCGAGCTGATGGACCTCTATCTCACGAACGGCTCCCGCTCCATTCCGCTCGCCATCATCCTCTCCGAGAGCTTCGAGCCGGCGGGACGCTGGGGCCCGCGCCCGGCGGAGCTGCAGGAGCGGATCGTCCAGGAGAAGCAGGCGGGGCTGCGCCCGGCGCGCGAGATCTATCGGGATGCCCGTGCCTGGTACGCCCGCGACCGGGGCGAGAGCGCGCTGCGCGAGCTGCTCGGGATCTTCGCGGCCGCCTCGGTTCCCGGGGCATGAGCTCCTTCCTGCCCACACGTACGCACCGGAGGCTGCCGTGCCGAGACCGTTAGCGGAGCAGGTGGTGGTGATTACCGGCGCCTCGAGCGGGATCGGGCGCTGCGCGGCGCAGCAGCTGGCGGCGCGGGGCGCGCGCGTCGTGGTGACGGCGCGGCGGGCGGATGCGCTGGACTCGCTGGTGCGGGAGATCGAGGCGGCCGGAGGGGTCGCGCTGGCGGTGCCGGCAGACGTCACCCGCGAGGAGGAGCTGCAGGCAGTGGCGCGCGCGGCGCTCGAGCGCTTCGGCCGCATCGACAGCTGGGTGAACAACGCGAGCGTCTACATCCAGGGACGGGTGGCGGACATCACCCTGGAGGAGTACCGGCGCATCCTCGATGTCAACCTGCTGGGCCTCATCAGCGGCACCAAATGCGCGCTGGAGCCGATGCTCCGCCAGGGCTCGGGGGTGATCATCCAGGTCTCCTCGATCATGGGCCGCCGCGGCGCGCCCTGGGCCAGCGCCTACTCCGCCGCGAAGGCGGGGATCGACGGCTTCTGCGAGGCACTGCGCGTCGAGCTCTGGGGAAAGGAGATCCACGTAGCGACCTTCTATCCCCCGACGGTGGACACGCCGATCTACCACAACGCGCGCGGGAAGTTCGGCACCGTGCCGAAGCCGCCCCCGCCGGTGGAAGATCCCGCCGCGGCGGCGCGGATCATCGCGGAGCTGGCGGTGAACCCCCGCCCGGTCCGCACCTTCGGCGCATTCGGCTACCTTTATCTGGGGATCACCGCGCTGCTTCCCACGCGCCTCACCGACGCCTTCCTGCACCACGCCTCCGGCTTCATGCTGAGCGACATCCCCGATACCGGGGACAATCTCGACCGCCCGCTCGACGAGGTGCCGAGCATCCGCGCGGGGTGGGCGCAGGTGGGCTGGAAGGGCTTCACCCTCGGCGAGATCATGCGCGTGCTCCCGCTGGAGACGGCGGCGGGCGCGGCGGCGCTCGGCTTCGCCGCCGGTCGCGTGGCGCGGCGGCTGCGCGGCGCGGGGTGAGGGCTCCGGCCGCGAAGCCGTTACACGACCGTTGCCACGCGCGGATTGCGCTGTGATCCTTCCCGCTGCAGTTTGTGATCTTCCATGAGACTGTTACATTCCAGGCAGGGTGGCTCCGCGCAGGGATTCTTCCGGGTTTCGCTGCTACACAAAAGTGCGTTCCATGACACTCGCTGAATTCACCAATCGCCTGCGCGACCGTTTCGTGGTTGCGCTGCACCAGGGACGGCTGCGCGCGGGCGACCGGCTGCCGAGTATCCGCAATCTCGCCCGCGAGTACGATCAGGACCACAGCGCGGTGGCGCGGGCGTACCGTAAGCTGGAGGGGGAGGGGTTGGTGGAGGTGCGCACCCGCTCGGGTGTGTACGTGGCGCGCCAGGAGCGCGCCGGCGGCGAGGCGCAGGCGGAGATGGCGCGCTGGATGGCCAGCGTGCTCACCGAGGGCTGGAAGCGCCGCATCCCGGTATCCGCGATCGCCGAGCGCATCCGCCTCGGCACCACCACCGCGCGGCTGCGCTGCGCCTGCGTGGAATCCACAGAGGATGCGATGACGGCGATCTGTTCGGAGCTGCGCGACGAGTTCGGCATCGACACCCTGCGGGTCCCCAAAAAGATCCTGGCCGACCTGAACGCCGACGATGAGAGCACGTTCGACAGGCTGCCGGCCGAGCTGAGCGATGCGGATCTGATCGTGACCTCCGTCTTCAGCGCCGGCCCGGCCCGGCAGATCGCCGAGCGGCTCGGAAAGAAGCTGGTGGTGATCGCCGCAGATCCCGAATTGATGGGTACGCTCGAGCAGCGCCTGCACGCCGCACCGCTCACCGTGGTGTGCACCGATCCCGCGTTCGGCGAGCGGATGCGCTCCCTTTACGACGCAGCATTCCGCGATCGGATCCGTGTGGTGCTCACCGACGACGACCAGGCGGTAGCGGCGATCGATCCGACCGAACCCGTCTTCCTCACCCGTGCAGCCCGCACGCAGCTCGGGGAGCTACACCTCGAATCCCTCCACGCCTCCTCTCCCCTGTTCGCCGCCGAGACCGCCCGGGAGCTCTCCGAGATCATCATCCACGCCAATCTGGAAGCGATGGCCGGCGTCTGACGCGCCCACCTCGCCCTCGCGGTCGGGGACCCGGCTAAGGTGTAGATGAGAAGCTGCTGGCACTGATCCTGTAACAGGTGGGTGCTCAGGGAACCGCGCCACGTCCACGCCCCGCGCGTGAACGCACCGGCGGGGCACTGCGCGCACACACCGAAGGCAGATGACGAGACGCGAGATCGATCCTACCCTCTACCTGCGCGATCAGATCGTGGGCGGACTGCACGTGGGACGCCTGCGGTCGGGCGACCGCCTGCCGAGCCTGCGGGAGGTGGCGCGGGAGCTCGGGCTGGACATCCGCGCGGTGGCGCGGGCGTACCGCACGCTGGAGGCAGAGGGGCTGGTGGAGGTGCGCACCCGCTCGGGCGTCTACGTGGCGCGGCAGGAGCGCGTCGGCGGGGAGGTGCAGGCGGAGATGGCACGCTGGATGGCAAATGTGCTCACCGAGGGCTGGAAGCGCCGCATCCCGGTGCCGGATCTCGCCGAGCACATCCGCCGTTCCACCAGCACCCTGCCCGTCCGCTGTGCCTTCTTCGAGGCGACGGAGGATGCGCTCGCGGCCTTTGCCACCGAGCTCGGGAACGACTTCGGGCTGCAGACCACCCCCATCCCGGTGCAGCGCCTGCCCACCCTCGCCGCGAACGAGGTGGTCGTGCCCGAGCGCTTCCCGATCGACGTGCAGCAGGCGGAACTGCTGGCGACCACCATCTTCCACGTCGCCACGGTGCGGCCAGTCGCAGAGGCGCTGGGGAAGCCGCTGGTGGTGCTCACCGCCCATCCCGAGCTGGTGGCGCAGATCCGGCGCGCCGTCAGTGCGGGATCGCTCACCATCGTCTGCGTGGATCCGCACTTCGGGGAGCGGATGCGTGCCACCTACGGGGAGGAGCTGGCGGATCGCATCCATGTGGTGCTGGCCGACGATGCGGCGGCGGTGGCGGCGCTGGACCCCGCGGAGCCGGTGCTTCTCACCCGTGCCGCCCGCCGCCGGCTGGGCGACCTCGACTTCCCGCGGCTCGTTCCCCACTCCCCCACCCTCTCCCCCGAGTCGGCGCGCGAGCTGTCGGAGATCATCATCCGGCTGAACCTCGAGGCGGAGCCCGCGTAGCTCCGCCGCGGTGCTCAGGGCTGCTGCCGCCGCAGCTCCTTGAGGTATCTCACCACGGCATCCAGCTCGGGATCGCTGATCTGTTCACGCGAGAAGCGCGGCATCACCCCGAGACCGTTGCGCACCTGGAACCTGATCATCCACTCCGGCAGCGGCTTGTCGTTGAGCGCCGGCCCCAGCCCCGCCTCGCCGCGCGGATGGCAGGCCGCGCAGTAGCGCGCAAAGGTCTGCTCCCCCTGCACCAGCACCGGATCCTCCAGTGTGAGCGGCCCCGCCAGCGGCTCGCTGCGCCGCGAGGGTCCGCAGGCGGAGAGCAGCAGCACCACTGCCAGCATCAGGCCCCCTCCCCCTAGCCCCCTCCCCCACGAGGGGAGAGGGGGGACTCTATCCTGCCGAACCTCAGCTCTGGTGCTACGGCAGGATGTGTCGTGCTCCCCCTCTCCCTCCTTGGGAGAGGGGGCAGGGGGGTGAGGGCCTGGAGGGGCCGGGACAGCGAAGTGGGGTCTCATCGTCCTCCCTCCTCTCGCGTGATCCGCCAGAGCACCCCCGTCTCCTGCCGCGGCTCGGGGCCGCGCGGGCCGACGGCCATCACGCCGAAATCCACCACGTAGAGGGCGGTGCCGGCGGGGTCGAAGCGGGCGGCGACGGGGCGCTCGAGACCCCCGCCCCCGACGCGCGAGGCGGGGCCGTTGGTGGAGCCGCGGTTCACGGCGAAGTCGCGCACCACGCCGGTGTTCACCTCCACCCGAACCACCTTGAAGCCCACCGGCGCGAGTACCTTGCCCACCCCAGGCGCCATGTCGCCGAACTGCGCGATGAAGGCCTCGCCGAGGTGGCCGAAGGCGGCGCTGCGCGAGAAGTCGAAGCCGTTCGAGGAGGAGTGTACCCCCAGCACCGCGGCGGCGCGCGGTGCGGCATTGGGGTGCTCGGCGAGCAGGAACTCGAGCGGCGGCTCGCCGAGCGGGCGGTACTGGTTGGCGTCAGTGAGCGGATCGCCCCCGTGGAAGTCGGGCCAGCCGTACCAGGTGCCTGGTGTCACCGCCCAGAGCAGGTCGCCGGTGCCCCAGACGGGGCGGCTCCCCCGCTCGTCGAAGCTGTTGTCCGTCACGTATAGCCGCCCCTCGGGCGAGAAGGCGAGCCCGAAGGGGTTGCGGAATCCCCAGGCGACCAGCTCCGGCTCGCCTCCATCCAGCGGGATGCGCATCACCGCGCCGTTGCAGGGGAGGCGGCCGCGCACCGTCTCCCCCTCCGTGGTGGCGGTGCCGAAGGGGGAGAAGGCGCCGGTGGTGGCGCGGTCCTCCGCATCCGGGGTGAGCGGGTTGCCGGTGGTGAAGTTCCGCCCCCGCAGCCGGAGGTCGCGGCAGGGGATGTCGTGGAACTCCGGGTGGCGCGGCAGCCAGCCGAACGCGTAGTTGTCCTCCCCGACCACCCCCGAGTTGGTGGCGGTGCCCTGCCCGAAGTAGATCCAGCCGCCCGGCCCCACCGCCGGGCCGTTGGTGTGGTGGTCGCCCAGGCTGGGGAGATTCTCGATCAGCGGAGTGATCCGCCCGTCCTGCCCCACGCGCAGGATGCGCCCGCCGCGCGCGTGTCCCCCCTCGGCGACGTAGAAGGCGCCGCGATGGTGGTCGAGCCCGTTCCAGGGTGGGTTCTCCCCCCGCGCCACCTCGGTGAGGGCGCCCTCCGGTTCCACACGCAGCAGCCGCGGCACCGTCCACTCCTCCCCGTAGGAGTAGCCCGCCTCCAGCACGTGGGCGCGCCCCTGCTCGTCGAAGGCCACGGCGGTGGGGAAGGTGAGGCCGGTGGCGACCGCCTCGATCCGGTAGCCCTCGGGAAGCGCCACGTCCGCCGGGCGGATCTCGCGCGGGCCGGTGAAGGTGGTCTGCCCGCCTCCCGCCGAGGGGCGCAGCCCGTAGCAGCCGGAGAGCAGCAGCAGAAGCGCCGGGAGAGCGAGCCGCGGGATGAGTCGAGCCGGATTAAGCATGGATCTTCTCCTGCGCCGAATCTTCGGGAGTGCGCGGGGATCGGGATGTGGAGCCGGAGCGGCGGCAGGCTTGCAAGCGGCATGCCCCCTGCCGCCGCGCGACGCGATCTGGTACTCTCCGCCTGCCCGCCCAGACGGGGGATAGGCCGCGGCAAGGCAAACGAAGAAAATCCTTGCGTTTCCGCCGTCACGCATGCACTATATGAGGCGTCTCGCCACCTTCCCCTCCCTCTCCCAGAGGCCGCGATGCAGGAGTACAGCTCTGAGCACGAGACGGTCAGCCAGGACGGCCACGAGATCACCTTCCACCCCGCCTTCGCCCGCCGCTGCGCGGTGACCTCCGGTGGGCGGGAGACAGAGCTGTACCAGCAGAAGGAGGTCCACTACCTCCCGGAGGGTCAGGAGAAGCCGCCCACCCAGCACCGGCTCCACTACCGCAGCCAGAAGGCCGGGCAGGAGTTCACCCTCACGGTGGACGACCCCAACCTCCGCATCGCGCGGGTGGTGGTGGAGCTGTACGGGGAGGATCACGTGCCGGGAACGGGCAAGGACGACGCGACCGTGGAGACGGTGACGGTGGACAACGGTCCCGTTATCTGCCCCCCATCCTGCGTGTAGGACGGTTGATGAGCGTGACCGGAGGATTCTCATGACTCCCCTGCTGACGCTCTTCCTTCAGGGGCTTGCTGCGTTCCTCGTGCTCCTGTTCGGAATTCTGGCGCTGGCCGTGGCCCGGCACCAGGACGCGTTCCTGCCCGTGCGGCGCGAGGCCTGGTGGCTCATCGGGGCAGCCTTCACCCTGCTAGGGCTTCTTCAGTCGGTGCAGGGTGTCATCGCGGCGCCCTGGGCGTACTTCTCCGGCCCTGGCACCGCGGTGTATGAGGTGTATCTGCGCTGGGCACCGGTGGGCAACCACAGCCGGGGTCTGCTCGTCGTCGTCTTTGCCGTGCTCCTCCCGCTGCTCGCCCAGCGCCAGCCCCTTCCCCGACTCCGGGAATTGGCCGTGGTGGCGCTACTGCTCGGTGTGCTGGTCGGCGGCTTCGGGGGATGGGTGGAAGGAACGCTCCTGCAAGAGCGGCACTACACCTGGCTGGCCGCCTCGAACACGGTCCAGCTCATGGTGCTCTCCGCCGCGCTGCTGCATGCACTCTGGATACGTACCATGGACGAGCACCTTTGGCTCTCCCTCTTCGCGTACAATCTCATGCAGGCGCTCCACGTCGGCTGGCTTTCTGCGCTGGTGTGGGAAAACGTTCCCGGCGTCTGGACACCGAGTCCGACGTACATCATGCTGTACTCTGCAGCGCTGCAGATGGTGATGCTGGCTTTCGTCCTGCGGCGGCTCGCCCTCGCGCGGCGAGGGGTGCAGGTGCCGGCGCTCACCGATCCGGAGCCGGAGCCGGAGTTCTCCACCTTCGGCTGATCCCCGCTACGGCCACTCGCGCAGGCGCAGCAGGAGCGCCACCGCACCCATCCAGAAGACGCCGTACCCCACCACGAACACCGCCGCGCCCCGAACGCATCCATCTGCCTTGTTCCTCCCTGCTCTACACGATAGCTTCTGTTTGGGATTTATATCAGGTGGAATGTATCCCAAACGCAAGGAGCTCTTGCTGCTCGTCCGGAACACTCGAAGGTGTATGGATATTCTCTTTTATCCGCTGGACGCGATTCTCGGGACCCCGAGCAAGGTCCGGCTGCTCAGGGAGCTGGTCCCCATCGAGCGGCCGGTGTCGGGGAGGGAGGCGGCGCGCCTGGCGGGTCTCTCCTCCTATTCGATCCGCGCGCTCGATGAGCTGGTGGAGATGGGGCTCGTGCTGCGGCAGGAGGCAACCGGGCAGCATCTCTTCCGGCTGAATCGGGAGAACTACCTGGCTGAGGTGCTCTCCCGGCTCTTCATGATGGAGCGGGAGCGCACTGCCGCGATTTTCGCCGCGCTGCGCGATGCGGTGGAGGAATGCGACCACGGCGCGGTGCTCTCCGCCGTGATCTTCGGCAGTGCGGCACGGGGTGACGCCGCGCCCGGGAGTGACCTGGACCTCCTGGTGGTTACCTCCTCCGCCGCAGCCGCGGAGGAGGCGTACTCCCGCCTGGTAGACACTGCTCCCGATTTGGAGCGCCGCTTCGGGCTCGCTCTCTCACCCGTCGTCATCACGCAGGCGCAGGCGCGCGCGCAGATCTCCCGGGACGATCCCTTTCTTCGTGCGGTGCTCCGGGAGGGACGTCTGGTGGTGGGCGCAGAGCTGTCGGAGTTGCTCGCGGATGAAACGAACGAAGAAGACCCCGGTTGATTCCTCGCAGGCGCCGCGATATTACCGCATCGGCACCACGCTGCTGAGCAGCGCCAGGGACCTGAGCGAGCTGGCGGGGGAGGAAGAGGGCTATGGAAACGCCATCGCTATCCTTGCGATTCATGCCGCGATCGCGCTGAGCGATGCGCTGGCGATCGGCTACGCCGGGTACAAATCCGGAGCGGGGGAGCACGTCAAGGCTGCGGAGGTGCTGCAGGAGGCGCTCGGGAGCAGAGCCGACGCACGGCAGATCAAGAGCCTGCGAGACATCCTCAAGAAGAAGGACGCCGCCTCCTACCTGGGAGTGTTCTTCACGCTCACAGAGGCAAGAGCGCTGCTGGAGAAGCTGACCTCGTTCACGCAATGGGCCGAGGTCCTCTACCGGCAGCGTCCGCCCTCCGCCCACACCTGAGTCACGGCCACTCGCGCAGGCGCAGCAGGAGCGCCGCCGCACCCATCCAGAAGACGCCGTACCCCACCACGAACACCGCCGCGCCCCAGGCGGTGCGCCCGGCGAGCATCCCCTCGTAGACATCGTTCAGCGCCGTCTGCGGCGGCAGCAGCAGGGTGAGCGCCTGCCGCAGCGTGGCAGGGAAGGGGTCCGCGCCCAGCGAGAGCGCCTGCAGCCAGAAGAAGGTGAAGAGGAAGAGGATGATCGCCACCCAGGCGTCGCCGCGGGGGAGCAGGGTCGAGAGAAAGGCCATCAGCCCGCCGTAGGCGACGGCGGAGAGCAGCGCCAGCGGCAGCCCGCCCAGCCCGCCGCGGAACTCCCCCCACGCCGCGAGCTGCCCGACCACCAGGAAGACCGCCGCCGAGAGCAGCGCCAGCACCAGCGCCAGCGCCCAGCGCAGACCGTAGAAGGCGAGCGGATGCGTTGGGTGCGAGAAGAAGATGCGGTAGAACCCCCGCCGCCGGTCGGTCGAGACGAAGCCGGCCAGCAGGATCAGCATCGCCAGCCCCGCCAGATTCGCCAGCGTCGCGGAGAGGCC
>JBPCIT010000011.1:0-10246 GCA_051006015.1 Longimicrobiaceae bacterium | reverse complement strand
GAGGCGACGGGTGCCCAGCCGGGTGCCCCCGCGGACACCGCGGCACAAACCAACTGACGCGGTGACGCGTACGGAGGAGGAGCGGAGCGACGCGGCGATCTGGGTCCTCGCGCTCGACATCGGCACCTCCTCCGTACGCGCCGTCTTCTACGACCGTGAGGGGCGCGCCGTCCCTCCCGTGCCCATCCTCCAGCTCCCCTGCCGCTGGGAAGCCACGCCCGACGGCGGCATGGCGGCCTCCCCAGAAGAGCTACTCGCGCTGACGCTGCGGGTGATCGACGCGGCGCTGGACCGCGCCCGCGACGCCGGCGCCCAGGTCGCCGCGGTGGCGACGGCGGCCTTCTGGCACAGCCTGCTCGCGCTCGGCCGCGACGGCACCCCGCTCACGCCCGTTTTCGGCTGGGGCGACACCCGGGCCGCGGGCGCCGCCGACCGGCTGCGGGAGCGGCTGGACGAATCCGCGGTTCACCGGCGTACCGGCTGCTTCTTTCATCCCAGCTACCCCGCCGCCAAGCTGCTCTGGCTTCAGGAGACCGCTCCCGACCTGTTTCGTGGTGCCGCCGCCTGGATGGGATTCGGGGAGTACCTGGCGTTGCGTCTCTTCGGGGAGGCGCGCTGCTCCCTCTCCATGGCCTCGGGGATGGGGCTGCTCGACCTGCGCCGCCTGCGCTGGGACGTGGAGATGCTCGATGCGCTGCATCTTCCTGCCGAAGCGCTCCCTCCGCTCGCGGACACCGACGCTCCGCATCGCGGCTTGCTCCCCGAGTACGCGCGGCGCTGGCCCGAGCTGGCGGAGGTTCCCTGGCTTCCGGCGCTGGGAGATGGGGCCTGCGCCAATGTTGGCAGCGGCGCGATCGGGCGGGACCGCTTCGCGCTCACGGTGGGCACCTCCGCCGCCATGCGTGCTCTCTGGGATACTGCGGAGGATGCGGAGGAAGTCGCGGTTCCGGCCGACCTCTGGTGCTACCGCCTCGACCGTCGCCGCCTGGTGGCGGGGCGCGCCCTGTCGAATGGTGGAAACATCGTCGCCGCGCTCGCGGGAGGTCTGCGCCTCCCGCCGGTGGCGGAGTGGGACGACGTGCTCGCCGCGATGGAGCCGGATGCGCACGGGCTCACCGTGCTCCCCTTTCTCCTCGGCGAGCGCAGCCCGCAGTGGCGTCTGGAAACGCAGGCGGCGCTGGTCGGCGCCGCCCAGTCGACCACTCCTGTCGAGGTGGCGCGCGCCTGCCTCGAGGCCGTCACCGACCGCATCGGTCGGGTCTATCACGCACTCGAGGGGCTCTTCGGCCCGCCGGCCGAGATCCTCGCCGGTGGTGGTGCGCTCCATGCATCTCCCCTGTGGACGCAGATCATCGCCGATGTCCTGGGCCGTCCTCTGACGCTTGCCAGCGAGGAGGAGACCACCAGCCGCGGCGCCGCGCTGATGGCTCTCGAGCAGCTCGGGCTGCTCACGGCTCTGCAGGAGGCGCCGCGAGCCGGGGGACGTGAATTCCGCCCCGATCCTGCGCGCCACGACCGCTACGGGGCCGCGCGTGAGCGCCAGCGCGAGCTGGAGACTCTGCTGCTTCCCTGGCTGGCGAATCACCGCGCGAGATCGCATCTGTGAGCAACCAAGAACACGAGACATGACAACCACCGAGACGACACGGGGAACCGACACCATCGAGGCCCTCTGCATCAACACCATCCGCACCCTCTCGATGGATGCGGTGCAGAAGGCCAACTCCGGCCACCCGGGCACGCCGATGGCGCTCGCCCCGCTGGCGTATCTGATCTGGATGCGGCATATGCGGCACAACCCGCGAGATACGCAGTGGCTGGACCGCGACCGCTTCATCCTCTCCGCGGGGCACGCGTCGATGCTCCTCTACTCGCTCCTCTACCTGACCGGCTACGATCTGTCGCTTGAGGAGCTGAAGAACTTCCGCCAGTGGGAGAGCAAGACGCCCGGCCACCCGGAGTACCACCTGACCCCCGGTGTCGAGACCACCACCGGCCCGCTCGGGCAGGGCTTCGCCAACGGGGTAGGGATGGCGATGGCCGAGGCGCACCTGGCGGCGCTCTACAACCGTCCGGGGCACGAGATCATCGACCACTACGTCTACGCCATCTGCTCCGATGGCGACCTGATGGAGGGGGTCGCCAGCGAGGCGGCCTCGCTCGCCGGGCACCTGCGCCTCGGCAAGCTGATCTACTTCTGGGACGACAACAGCATCACCATCGAGGGCTCGACCTCGCTCGCCTTCACCGAGGACCCGCTGCGGCGCTTCGAGGGATACGGCTGGCACACGCTGCGCGTCGAGGACGGCAACGACATGGAGGCGCTCGACGCCGCCATCCGCGAGGCGCAGCAGGACGAGCGTCCCTCGCTGATCGGGGTGCGGACCATCATCGGCTACGGCTCGCCGGGCAAGGCGGGCTCGGAGGAGGCGCACGGCAGCCCGCTGGGGGAGGAGGAGGTGCTGCGCACCAAGGAGAACCTCGGCTGGCCGTGGAAGGAGCCCTTCCACGTGCCGGAGGAGGCGCTCGAGCACATGCGCGGCGCCGTCGAACGGGGCGCCGAGCAGCAGCGCGAGTGGGAGGAGCGCCTCGATGCCTACCGGCGCGAGCATCCCGAGCCGGCCGCGCGCCTGTGTGACGCCGTCGAGCTGCGGCTCCCCGAGGGATGGGACGCGGAGCTGCCCACCTGGAAGGCGGATGACAAGCCGCTCGCCACGCGTGCGGCCTCCGGCAAGACGCTCAACGCCATCGCGAAGAAGGTGCCCTGGCTGATCGGCGGCTCGGCGGATCTGGCACCCTCGACCAACACCCTGATCGAGGACTCCGGCAGCTTCAGCGCCAACGATTACACGGGGCGCAATCTGCACTATGGCGTGCGCGAGCATGCGATGGGTTCGGTGATGAACGGGATGGCGCTGCACGGCGGCGTACGCCCCTACGGCGCCACCTTCCTGATCTTCTCCGACTATATGCGCCCGCCGATCCGTCTGGCCGCGCTGATGGAGCAGCCGACGATCTACGTCTTCACGCACGACTCGGTCGGCCTCGGCGAGGATGGGCCGACGCACCAGCCGATCGAACAGATTCCCGCGCTGCGTGGCATCCCCGGTCTGGTGGACCTGCGCCCCGCCGATGCCAACGAGACTGCCGAGGCCTGGCGCTTCGCGATGGAGTACCGCGAGGGGCCGATCTTCTTCGCGCTCACCCGGCAGGCATTGCCGCACCTGGACCGCGAGCGGCTCGCCCCCGCCTCCGAGCTGCGCCGCGGCGCCTATGTGCTCTCGGAGGCCGAGGGAGGCGAACCGCAGGCGATCCTGATCGCCACCGGTTCGGAGGTGCAGATCGCGCTCGAGGCGCAGCAGCAGCTCGCGCAGGAGGGGATCCGCGCTCGCGTGGTCAACATGCCGAGCTGGGCGCTCTTCGCGCGCCAGCCGCGCGAGTACCGCGAGGAGGTGCTGCCTCCGGAGGTCACTGCCCGCGTGGCTGTGGAGGCTGCCAGCCCGATGGGGTGGCACCGCTGGGTAGGTGCCGAGGGCGAGGTGATCGGCATCTCCCACTTCGGCGCATCGGCTCCCGCGAGAACGGTCTTCCAGGAGCTGGGTTTCACCGCCGAGAACATTGCTGCGTGTGCCCGCCAGGCGCTCGGCATGGGAGAGAGTGACGAGGAGGAGGCAGGATTAGCCGCCGCCGGCCCGGCCCGGCATGGTGTGGACGAAAACTGACATAGGGGAGAACATGACCGATACCAAGCATCCGACCAGCGACGTGCCTCAGGATGACGGCCCGCTCTGGCAGCTCACGCGGCTGGGGCAGAGCGTCTGGCTCGATTACATCCGCCGCGACATTCTGGAGAACGGCGAGCTGGAGGGGATGATCCGCACGCACGCCGTGCGCGGCGTCACCTCGAACCCCGCCATCTTCGAGCAGGCGATCGCGCAGAGCGACGACTACGACGAGGCGCTCGAGCGGCTGGTGGCGGAGGGGCGCGACGCGAGCGAAGTGTACGAGATCCTCGCCATCGAAGACATCCAGAGCGCCGCCGACCTCCTGCGCGGCGTCTACGACGAATCGCAGGGCACGGACGGCTTCGTCTCGCTCGAGGTCTCCCCCGAGCTGGCGAACGACACCGAGGGAACGCTGGAAGAGGCGCGGCGGCTCTGGCAGGCGGTCGATCGCCCGAACGTGATGATCAAGGTGCCCGGCACCGATGCCGGCATCCCCGCCGTCGAGCAGCTCCTCTTCGAGGGGCTCAACGTCAACATCACACTGCTCTTCTCGCTGGAGGGCTACGAGCGGGTGATGGAAGCGTACCTGCGCGGGCTGGAGCGCCGTGCCGAGGCGGGTGAGCCGCTGGAGCGGGTGGCCTCCGTCGCCTCCTTCTTCGTATCGCGCGTGGATACCGCCGTTGACGCGCAGCTGGAGAAGCTGCTCGAGCAGACGCAGGACGAGGAGCGGAAGCAGCACATCCGCTCGCCCTTCGGCAAGGCTGCCATCGCCAACGCCAAGCTCGCCTACCAGCGCTTCCAGGAGAAGATCTGCGAGAGCGACCGGTTCGCGCGGTTGCGCGAGAAGGGTGCGCACGTGCAGCGCCCGCTCTGGGCGAGCACCTCGACCAAGAATCCGGAGTATCGCGACGTGATCTACGTCGAGGAGCTGATCGGCCCCGACACGGTCAACACTATGCCGCTGAAGACGCTGCAGGCCTTCGCCGACCACGGCGAAGCGCGCCGCACGGTGGACGAGGACGTCGACCGTGCCCGCGCAGAACTCGCTGCCCTCGCGGAGCTGGGAATCGACCTGGATCGCGTTACCGCGCAGGTGCAGGAGGAGGGCGTCGAGAAGTTCGTCACTCCCTTCCGCTCGCTGCTGCAGAGCATCGAGGAGAAGCTCACGGAGGTGGCGGGGCGGGCGTAACACTACCGTTTTCCGCAGGGCAGGGGGAGCCAGGGCGCATTGCTCCGGCTCCCCCTGCTGCTAGTGCACGCTCGATCGGCTTTTTCGGTGGGCACCGGCAGAGCGGCGCAGCCGATCCTGGCAGAAGCGCGGCGTGTGCGTACCATCAAGCAGCCAAGCAATCACGTGCCGAAGCCCCCTGTTGAACCTGCTGCTAGCTGTGCTTGCTGTTGCGGAAGTAGGCTACCAACACCTTCACCAGCTCGTCGATGCAGCGCTGGCCGATCTCCGCAGACATGCCGCGCGCATCGCCCAGGATGCCGTTCGGAGTCACCGACCGGAAGCCGTCCCGGAACACCCGCTCGAACAGCTCCGGCGTAAGAGGCCCGACATACCCGGCGGCCGCTGCCTCGGTTCGTACCAGCTCCGGGTGCAGCGCGAGCATGATCGAGCTCTCGGCGATATCGGCGTGTCCGCCGACGCGGGCGCCGAGCCCGCTCTCCTCCTCGACCACCCGCGTCCAGGTCTCGATGACTGCAGCGAGATCCGTGAACGCTTCCACCCGCACCTCGCTGCCGACCGCCTCTCGCAGCCGCTCCAGCATGTCGGCGAGCGGCGCGAAGTTGCCGCCGTGGGAGGGGATCAGAAAGATCTGCCGGAAGCCGTGCCGCGCCAGGCTCGTGCAGTAGTCGCGGCAGATCGCCTCGAAGGTCGCCGGCTGCAGCGAGACCGTTCCCGGAAAGGCCATGTGGTGCTCCGAGCAGCCCACACGGATGGTAGGCGCCACCAGCGCGTCGCCCAGCCGGCGCGCCACTTCCTCGGCCAGCCGCGTGCCGTGCTCCGCGTCCGTGAAGAGGGGCAGGTGCGGCCCGTGCTGCTCGACCGCGCCGCACGCAACGACCACCGAGGTGCGGCCGGCGTCTAGCGCCGCCCGCACCTCCGGCCAGGTCATGCGCTCCAGCACCAGATTCTCCCGCATGATACTCTATTCAAGCGTAAAATAAACGGCCCCTGGGCTCCAGAATCGGCCGACCGAGGTCGCGCGCAGTTTCGATCCACTCGCGGATGATCACCTCAACGTTTGAGATCGCATCTGCGTAGGTCGCACCGTCTGCCGCACAGCCCGCAAGCTCCGGCCCCTCGGCGATGATGGTCTGATCCTCCTCGCTCCAGTAGATGATCACTTCGTAGCGGTATTCCGGCTTCATTCGCCCTCTTCGGCCAGTTTGTATTTCAGGATCACCTGACGAACTTGCCTGACCTGGTACGGCTTGGCAAGCGAGCCGCGAGGGGGAGGTTCAGGATCTCCTGCA
Source organism: Longimicrobiaceae bacterium (assembly GCA_051006015.1). Taxonomy (GTDB): domain Bacteria; phylum Gemmatimonadota; class Gemmatimonadetes; order Longimicrobiales; family Longimicrobiaceae; genus JBPCIT01. The sequence goes on along the minus strand of JBPCIT010000011.1, from coordinate 4,040 downwards.
CATCCTCACGGCTGTAGATATGGTGGCTGCCATCTGGAGGCAATGCGCCTTGCAATCCTAACCACCGCTTGCAAGCGGTGCCGAGAGCAGATTTTCCGCTGCCCTACAACGCGATTGCACGGAACGTGCAGGCCCTCGGCAGCGCTCACCCGCGAGCCGCCTTGCGAAGCCGCACCAGGTGCAGCGAGTGACTCCGAAACGATGACGATAGGGGACCATGCAGCTCGGAATGATCGGTCTGGGGAAGATGGGTGGGAACATGGTGCAGCGGCTCATCCGCGGCGACCATGAGGTGGTGGTGTACGATCTGGATCCGGAGCTGACGCGAAGCGTAGGTGATGCGGAGGGCGCCACCGCGGCGGGTTCGATGCAGGAGATGGTGGAGCTGCTCGCCGCGCCGCGCATCCTCTGGGTGATGGTGCCAGCCGACGCGCCAAAGGAGGAAACACTGCGTGCTCTCGCCGGGATGGCGGAGCCGGGCGACATCCGGATCGATGGTGGCAACACGAACTTCCACGACACCATCCGCCGCGCGGCGGAGTTCAGCGAGCGCGGCATCCACCTGCTCGACGTGGGGACGAGCGGCGGGGTGTGGGGCCTCGAGGTTGGCTACTGCCTGATGGTCGGCGGCGCGGAGGAGCCGGTGCGCCACTGCGAACCCATCTTCCTCACCCTCGCTCCCGAGAACGGTTACGCGCACGTGGGAGCGAGCGGCGCGGGCCACTTCACCAAGATGGTCCACAACGGCATCGAGTACGGCCTGCTGCAGGCGTACGCCGAGGGGTTCGAGCTGCTGCACGCCGCGCCCTTCGGCTTCGACCTGCACCGGATCGCCTCGCTCTGGAACCATGGCAGCGTCGTGCGCTCCTGGCTGCTCGAGCTGCTCGAGCGCGCGTACGCGGCGGAGGGACAGGACCTCGAGCGCATCCGCGGCTGGGTCGCGGACTCTGGTGAGGGTCGTTGGACGGTGGAGACGGCGATCGATCTGAACGTGCCCGCGCCGGTCATCACCCTCTCCCTGCTGACGCGCTTCCGCTCGCGCCAGGAGGAGTCTTACTCGGCGCAGGTGATCGCCGCGCTGCGCAACCAGTTCGGCGGCCACGCGGTGCGCGAGGCCAAACCCGAGGATCCGATTCCCGGCTGATGAGAGAGCGCATGGCCCAACGAGGCAAGGTCGAGGTCTACCCGGACGGAGCCGCGGCGTCGCGCGCGGGCGCGGAGAGCTTCGCCGAGCGGGCGCGCGCCGCGGTGGAGGCGAACGGCCGCTTCAGCGTCGCGCTCTCGGGCGGCAGCACGCCCTACGCGATGTACGCGATGCTGGCGGATGAGCCGCTGCGCTCGCGCATTCCCTGGGAGGGCGTTCACCTCTTCTGGGGGGACGATCGCTGCGTCCCGCCCGCGCATCCACGCAGCAACTTCGGGATGGCGCGGGAGGCGTTCATCTCCCGTGTCCCCATTCCGGCGGAGAACGTGCACCGCATGCGCGGCGAGATCGAGCCCGCGCGGGCGGCGGAGGAGTACGAGCGGGAGCTGGCGGACCATTTCGGCTCCGGTGTGCCCCGCTTCGACCTGATCCACCTCGGCATGGGAGACGACGCGCACACCGCCTCCCTCTTCCCCTTCGACGAGGCGGTGCTGCGCGAGCGTGAGCGGCGGGTGCGTGTCGCGCTCTTCCGCGCGCTTGGCGAGCACCGCCTTACGCTGACCGTGCCGGTGCTGAACGCCGCCGCGCGCGTCGAGTTCCTGATCCTCGACGGAGAGAAAGCGCCGGTGGTACGCAGCGTGGTGCGCGGGGCGCTCGATCCCTTCCGTCTTCCCGCGCAGCTGGTGCGTCCGCGCGACGGCGAGCTGGTGTGGCTGCTGAGCCACGATGCCGCGCGGGATCTGGAGGAATGAACCGGGTGCCGGCTCCTCGCACGTCGCCGCTCGTACTTCGCGATCGCCGTTCGTAACCGGGAAATGGAGAATATGCCTGTCGCAACACTCGAGCACGATATCGCCCGTATCATTCATGGCGAGCATGCCGATCCCTTCTCACTCCTCGGCATGCACCACGTCGCACGCGATGGCGAGCAGCTGCTGGTGGTGCGCGCGTTCCTGCCGAAGGCCGCGGAGGCGTGGGTGGTCCATGCCGAATCAGAGGAGAGCACGCCGCTCGAGTGCATCCACCCCGACGGATTCTTCGAGACGACCTTCACGGACGGGCGCGAGCCCTTTCCCTACCGTCTGCGGGTACGCACCCGTGGAGAGGAGGAACGGGAGATCGAGGATCCCTACTCCTTCCCCTCGGTGCTGAGCGACTTCGACCTCTACCTGCTGGGCGAGGGGACCGATCTGCGGATGTACGAGAAGCTCGGCGCCCATCCGCGCACATTGCGCGGGGTACAGGGCGTTGCCTTCGCGGTGTGGGCGCCGAACCCGGCGCGCGTCAGTGTGGTCGGCAACTTCAACGAGTGGGACGGCCGCCGTCACGTGATGCGTCTGCATCCCGGCGTGGGCGTGTGGGAGATCTTCATCCCGGAACTCGAGGTAGGCACCGTCTACAAGTACGAGATCAAGCCGAGGCGCGGCGTCTCCTTCCTGAAGAGCGATCCGGTCGCCTTCCTCGCCGAGCTGCGCCCCAACACCGCCTCCGTCGTCTACGAGCTTGGCGGCTACAGCTGGAGCGACGGGGATTGGATGGCGCAGCGGCGCGCGAGCAGCTCGATCGACGGTCCGATGTCCATCTACGAGGTGCACATCGGCTCCTGGCGGCGCCCGGAGACGGGTGAACCGGATCCCCGTCCCAACTACCGCGAGGTCGCGCACGAGCTGGCGGATTACGTCATCGACATGGGCTTCACGCACGTCCAGCTTCTCCCGGTGATGGAGCATCCCTACGATCCCTCCTGGGGCTATCAGGTCACCGGCTACTTCGCGCCCACCACCCGCTACGGCACGCCCGACGACTTCAAGTACTTCGTCGATCATCTCCACCAGCGCGGGATCGGCGTGCTGCTGGACTGGGTGCCGGCGCACTTTCCGCGCGACGCGCCCGGGCTGCGCCGCTTCGACGGCACCCCGCTCTACGAGCACGAGGATCCGCGCCGCGGAGAGCATCCCGACTGGGGCACGATGGTCTTCAACTACGGGCGCAACGAGGTACGCAACTTCCTGCACGCCAACGCGCTCTTCTGGCTCGACGAGTACCACATCGACGGGCTGCGTGTCGATGCCGTCGCCTCGATGCTCTACCTCGACTACTCGCGTCCGGCGGGACAGTGGATTCCCAACCCGTTCGGTGGACGCGAGAACCTCGAGGCGATCGAGTTCCTCAAGCAGCTCAACACGGCGGTGCGCGAGCACTTCCCCGGCGCGCTGATGATCGCCGAGGAGTCCACCGCCTGGCCGGGGGTGACGCACCCGATCGAGCGCGGCGGGCTGGGCTTCCACCTGAAGTGGAACATGGGGTGGATGAACGACTATCTCCGCTTCATGGAGCAGGATCCGGTCTTCCGCAAGTACGACTTCAACCTGGTGACCTTCTCGCTGATGTATGCATTCAGCGAGCGCTTCATCCTGCCCTTCTCGCACGACGAGGTGGTGCACGGCAAGGGCTCGCTGATGAACAAGATGCCGGGTGATCCCTGGCGGAAGGCCGCCAACCTGCGCCTCGCACTGGGGATGATGTGGGCGCACCCCGGCAAGCAGCTTCTCTTCATGGGCGGCGAGCTGGGCCAGTGGCGCGAGTGGAGTGAGGCGCGCTCGCTCGACTGGGACCTGCTCGACTATCCGCTACACGCGGGGATGCAGAGCTGGGTACGCGATCTGAACGCGCTCTACCGGCGCGAGCCCGCCTTCTGGCAGCGCGACTACACGTACGAGGGATTCGAGTGGATCGACTTCCACGACTACGAGAACAGTGTGGTCTCCTTCATGCGTCGCGGTGACAATGTGGAGGAGGAGTTGCTCTTCGTGTGCAACTTCACTCCCGTGCCGCGGATGGGCTATCGGATCGGCGTGCCACGGGCCGGACACTACCGGGAGCTGCTCAACAGCGA
>JBPCIT010000010.1:0-4504 GCA_051006015.1 Longimicrobiaceae bacterium | reverse complement strand
GAGGACGGGTCCCGAATCGAGCCCCTCGTCCATCCGCATGATGCTCACGCCGCTCGTCTCGTAGCCGCGGATAATCGCCCACTGGATGGGCGCGGCGCCGCGCAGCTCGGGGAGGAGGGAGGCGTGGATGTTGACGGAGCCGCGCGGAGGAAGGAAGAGCACTTCCGGGCGCAGGATCTGGCCGAAGGCCACCACCACGGAGATCTCGGGATCCAGGGCGCGGAGCTGCTCGACGAACTCCTCGCCGCGGGCACGCGCGGGCTGCAGGATCGGAACGCCCTCCTCGAGAGCTGCCCGCTTCACGGGAGAGGCGGTGAGACCGCGGCCTCGTCCAGCGGGGCGATCGGGCTGCGTCACCACGCCCACGAGATGGTGCCCCTCCTCACCGAGGGCGCGCAGCGCCGGCAGCGCGAATGCGGGAGTCCCCCAGAAGAGAACCCTCATCCACGCTGCGGTTCGGCGGCACTGCCGGCGCGCTGCCGCTCGAGTGCCTTCTCCCGCTCCGGACTGCGCCGCCACTTCTTCAGGAGCATGTTCCGCTTCAGCGGCAAGAGCCGGTCGATGAAGAGCACGCCGTCGAGGTGATCGATCTCGTGTTGCAGGCAGCGGGCGAGCAGTCCCTCCCCTTCGATGCGAATCGGATGGCCGTCCTCGTTCAGCGCCTCGACCACCACCCGCTCCGGCCGCTCCACGGCAGCGGACACTCCAGGGATGCTGAGGCAGCCTTCGTCGCTCTTGCCCGTTTCCTTGCTCGATTCGACGATGCGCGGGTTGACGAGGGCGAGCGGCTCGCAGCCTTCCTCCCGCACGTCCACCACGATGACCCGCCGGGACACGCCGACCTGCGGACCTGCCAGCCCGATGCCCTCGGCGTCGTACATCGTCTGGAACATGTCCGCGATCAACAGACGTAGCTGCTCGTCGATCTCGGCCACCTCCCGCCCCATCTGACGCAGCACGTCGGCGCCCAGGATCTCGATGTTCAGAACTGTCATGATCGTAGATATCCCCTCTGGCTACGCCGCCGGCGGCTGGCTAAGGAGTCGGGCGATGCGGGCGCGCTCGACGACGACCCGCGCATCTCCCGACTTGAGGGTGACCAGATCCTCCTTGATCGCGATGATCTCCCCCACCAGCCCGCCCATCGTGACCACCTCGTCGCCGCGGTTGAGCGCCGCCAGCATCTCGCGATGCCGCTTCTGCTCGCGGCGCTGCGGCATGATGAAGAGGAAGTAGAAGATGGCGATGAAGGCGATCAGCGGGATGAAGCCCGCGAAGGGGCTGCCGCCGGCCTGCAAGAGCAAGAGAGTAGTCACGTAGTCGGTCTCCTCGGTACGAAATACGGTGCGTCTGCGGTGGCGGCGCTCATGATGCGCCCGCCTCGCTGCGGCGCCCGGCCTGGTAGCGCTCGAGCCAGCCCTGGCTCCAGCGCGAGAACTCCCCTTCGCGAATCGCGCGGCGCGCCTGCACGCCGAGATTGACCAGGAAGTGGAGGTTGTGGATCGAGAGCAGCCGCAGACTCAGGTGCTCTCCAGCCACGAAGAGGTGCCGCAGATACGCCCGGCTGTAGCTGCGGCAGGTGTAGCAGCCGCACTCCGGGTCCAGCGGCCCCGGATCGCTCCGGAAGCGGGTGTGCTTCACGTTGACCTGCCCCTCCCCCGTCACCCAGACGGCGCCGTTGCGGCCGTTGCGCGTAGGCGCGACGCAATCGAACATGTCGATGCCGCGCGCGATCCCGGCGAGGAGATCCTCCGGGTAGCCGACGCCCATCAGATACCGGGGTAGCTGCCGGGGCAGCTCCGGCTCGAGCACCTCGAGCATCTCGTACATCACCGGCTTCGGCTCGCCCACCGAGAGCCCGCCGATGGCCATACCGTCCCACTCCCCCAGCTCCAGCGTGCGCCGCGCCGAGTCGATGCGCAGCTCCGGATAAGCAGCCCCTTGCACGAGGGGGAAGAGCGTCTGCCGCGGCCCCTCCGCATCCGCCTCCGCACGGAGCTGGAGGAAGCGGTCGCGGCAGCGCGCCAGCCAGCGCAGCGTGCGCTCGTACGCCTCGGTGGCGAGCTCACGCGGCGCCTGCCCCGGCGGGAGCTGGTCGAAGGCCATGATGATGTCGGCCCCGAGCGCCCGCTCGATCTCCATTACCCGTTCCGGCGTGAAGAGGTGCCGCGAGCCGTCGATGTGGCTGCGGAAGGTGACTCCCTCCTCCTCGATGGTGTTGATCTCCGCGAGCGAGAAGACCTGGAAGCCGCCGGAATCGGTGAGAATCGGCCGCTGCCACCCCTGGAAGCAGTGCAGCCCGCCCATCTCACGCACCAGCTCGTGGCCCGGCCGCAGGTAGAGGTGATAGGTGTTCGCCAGGATGATCTGCGCGCCGAGCGCCTCGACCTCCTCCGGGGTCAGTGTCTTCACCGCCGCCAGCGTTCCGACGGGCATGAAGACCGGCGTCTCGACCTCACCGTGTGGCAGGCGGAGCGTCCCGGCGCGGGCGACACCTTCAGTGGCGTGAATCTCGAACTCGAACAGCGGTTCCCCCCGGTCGCCGCGCTGGGCCGGTTCAGCCTTGATCATTGATGCGGCTAAGTTTGCGGCATCGCGTAGCACAAATCAAGCCGGGGAGGTGAGACGCGCGGGAGGGACGCCGTGCGCTTTCGCCGCGCGTGTCGGACCCCAGGGTTGCGTTAGTGTGCGGGTGAGACCTAATTTTTCCGCTGGCTCTCCTGCCGCTCTACCGAGGCTCGATTGCTGTGCGGCACCGCCCTGGTGCGGGCCGTATCGACCACCTGTGCGGGTGGCGTGACTCTTCCCGTCCCGCCATCCGCGGGTTTTCCCGTACCTGTCGCGGACCACGGTCCGCCTTGGAAATGGTTTGATCTCATGGAGATACTTCTAGGCGTCCTCGCCCTGCTCGCGGCGGTAGCCGGGTTCGTGGCGGGACGCATGAGCGAACAGACGCGGCTCCGGCGGGCGCGCTCGGGCGCCGAAGAGGAGGCGGCCCGCATCGTCGCCGCAGCCGAGCAGGATGTGGAGGCTATGCGCAAGGCGGCGATCCTCGCCGGGAAGGAGGAGGCGTTCCGCGCCAAGGAGGAGTGGGAGCGCGAGGAAGGCCGCCGCCGCGAGGATCTCGAGCGCGCCGAGCGTCGCCTCACCGAGCGCGAGGGTGTGCTGGACCGCAAGTTCCACCTGCTTGACGAGAAGGAGAAAGCGCAGGAGACGCGCGCGGATGCGGTGAGTCGCCGCGACCAGGAGGTCAGCGTCCGCGAGGCGCAGGTGAAGGACCGCCTCGCCGACGTCCAGCACCGCCTCGAGTCGCTGGCCGGCCTCAACGCCGACGAAGCCAAGCGCCAGCTGATGCACGACATGGAGGAGGCCGCGCGCGCCGAGGCCGCCCAGCGCATCCGCGAGGTGAAGGAGGAGGCGAAGCGCGACGCCGAGCGCGAGGCGAAGAAGATCATCTCGCTCGCCATTCAGCGTATCGCCGCCGACCACACCGCGGAGACCACCGTCTCCGTCGTCGCCCTCCCCTCCGACGAGATGAAGGGGCGGATCATCGGACGGGAGGGGCGAAACATCCGCGCCTTCGAGCAGGCCACCGGGATCGACGTCATCATCGACGACACCCCCGAGGCGGTGGTGCTATCCGGCTTCGACCCGATCCGCCGCGAGACCGCGCGCATCGCCCTCGAGAAGCTCGTCTCCGACGGACGCATCCACCCAGGACGGATCGAGGACGTGGTGGTCAAGAGCCGCAAGGAGGTCGAGACCAGCATGCGCGAGGCCGCCGAGGAGATCCTCTACGGCCTGGGCATCCACGGTCTCCACCCGGAGATCGTCAAGGTGCTGGGCCGACTGAAGTTCCGCACCTCCTACGGGCAGAACCAGCTGCTGCACTCCAAGGAGGTGGCGATCCTGGCGGGCAACATGGCCGCCGAGATGGGCTTCGACGCGCAGATGGCGAAGCGCATGGGGCTGCTGCACGACGTGGGCAAGGGGCTCACGCACGAGCACGAGGGCACGCACGTCGAGCTCGGCTGGAACCTGTGCAAGAAGTTCGGCGAGTCCGACCAGGTGCTGAACGCGATCAAGGCCCACCACGACGAGGAGCCGCACCGCTACCCGGAGACCTTTCTGGTCACCGCGGGGGACGCGATCTCCGGCTCCCGCCCGGGAGCTCGACGCGAGATGTTCGAGACTTACGTCAAGCGCCTCGAGAAGCTCGAGGAGATCGCCACCTCCTTCCCTGGCGTCGAGCGCTCCTTCGCGGTGCAGGCCGGCCGGGAGCTGCGCATCCTGGTGATTCCCGACAAGGTCACGGACGAGGAGATGGCGCGCCTGAGCGAGGAGACGGCGCGCCGCATCGAGCAGGAGCTGCAGTACCCGGGTCAGATCAAGGTGGTGGTGATACGGGAGACGCGGGCGGTGGATTTTGCGCGATAAGCCCCTCCTCCCACCGCTCCACCCAGTGCGAAGTGCGGCGTGCGAAGTGCGAAGTCACCCCACGCAC
>JBPCIT010000009.1:0-3162 GCA_051006015.1 Longimicrobiaceae bacterium | reverse complement strand
CTCGCTCATCACGCTGACCTCGCCGCCCATCAGCCGCATGAGCCGCTGCGTGATCGCCAGCCCCAGGCCGGTGCCGCCATGCTCGCGCGTCAGCCCGGAATCCACCTGATAGAACTCCGAGAAGATGTGCGGCAGGTCTTCGGCCGCGATGCCGATCCCTGTATCGGTGACCGAGACGAGAACGCGCTCGTCCGCCTCGCTCTCGCAGCGGATGAGGATCGAGCCGCGCTCGGTGAACTTCACCGCGTTCGAGAGCATGTTCGTGAGCACCTGCCGCAGCCGTCGCAGATCGGCGACCACGAGCGGACACTCGTCGATCCGCTCGACGCGCAGCTCGATCCCCTTCGCCGTCGTCTGCGGCTCGATGAGAATGAGCGTCTCCTCCAGCACCGCGGCGAGGTTGATCGGGCGCAGCTCGAGGTCGAGCCGCGCCACGTCGGCGCGCGTGAGGTCCAGGACGTCGTTGACCAGGTCGAGAAGCTGCCGCCCGGTGGTGCGGATCCGCTCGATCTGGAAGCGCTGCATCTCGTTCAGCTCGCCGGAGATGCCCATCTCGAGCAGCTCGACGTAGCCGAGGATCGCGTTCAGTGGCGTGCGCATCTCGTGCGACATCGTCGCCATGAAGCGGTCCTTGGCGCGCGTGGCGTCCGCCAGCTCGAGGTTCCTCACCTGCAGCTGGTCGCGCGCGGACTTCAGCTCCTCATTGCGCTGTACCAGCTCCTCCTCCGCCTGCCGCCGCTCGGTGACGTCCTGCTGGATGCCCACGAAGTGGGTGATCCGCCCCTGCTCGTCGAGCACGGGGGCAACGCGCAGGTCGTTCCAGAAGAACGAGCCGTCCTCGCGGTAGTTGCGCAGCACCACGTCGCAGGCGCGCCCCTCCCGGATTGCGCTGCGGAGCTGCTGGATCTCCGGCTGGTCGCGGTCCTCGCCCTGCAGGAAGCGGCAGTTGCGGCCGATCACCTCCTCGCGGGAGTAGCCGCTGATCTGCTCGAAGGCGGGGTTGACGTAGATGATGGGGTTCGTCGGGTCGGACGCGTCGGTGAGGATGATGCCGTTGGTGCTCGCGGCCATGGCACGATCGCGCAGCCGCAGCGTCTCCTCCGCCTCCGCGCGCTCCGTCACCTCGCGGAAGATCAGGGCGACCGCGCCCGAGGGGGAGGGATGCGCCGCCCCCTCGAAGATCCTCGCCTCCGCCGCGGCGGGCGCGATTCCGGCGGGCGGAAGCGGCTGCGCCTCGCCCCCCTCCCTCACCTCGCGGCAGATGCGGAGCCACTCCGCGGGCAGGGCGGCGATCTGCTCGCTGACGAGCTTGCCCTGCGCCTGAGCGCGCGGCAGCCGCAGCAGCTCTTCCGCGGCGCGGTTGATCTCCAGCACCTGGCAGTCGTGATCGAGCAGGAGCACGCCATCGAAGAGGCTGTCGAGCAGCCAGTGATCGGGAAGATGGTCCATCCGCGAGAACGCCTCTGCTGCCGTGACGATGATGGCAATGGCTGGCAATTACCCGCGCGGCTTGCCCGCATAGCCTATGCCGCCCGCGGCGGAACCCGCTCCCCCGCCGGAGGGGTATACGGGTGCCTCTACGATCGGGAGCGGCGGTTCGTTCTCCCGGCTGGATCTCCCACTCCAGGAGCAAGGATGAAGCGAATCCTCCTTCCGTTGCTGGCCGCGTGGCTGGGCAGCGCCGCCAGCGTAGCTCTCACGGCACCTGCCGCCGCGCAGGACGTCAGCATCCCCCACGCGATGTTCGAGCTGCCCAACGGGCTACGGGTGATCGTCCACGAGGACCGCACCACGCCGATCGTGGCGATCAACGTCGGGGACCATGTGGGCTCGGGCGACGAGGAGCCGGGGCGCACCGGCTTCGCCCACCTCTTCGAGCACCTGATGTTCGAGGTGAGCGCGAACGTGCCCGAGGGTGACTTCGACAACCTGCTCGAGGCGGCCGGGGGGCAGAACAACGGCAGCACCGCTCCGGATCGCACCAACTACTGGACGACCGTCCCTGCGAACGCGCTCGAGCTCGCCCTCTGGTTGGAGGCCGACCGCATGGGCGGGCTGCTCGAGACGATGGGGCAGCAGAAGCTCGACATCCAGCGCGACGTGGTGAAGAACGAGCGCCGCCAGAGCTACGAGAACCGCCCCTACGGGATGTTCCGGGAGACGGCGGTTGCCGCCCTCTACCCGGAGCGCCATCCCTACTCCTGGTCTACCATCGGCTCGATGGAGGACCTCTCCGCCGCGGCGCTCGAGGACGTGGAGAGCTTCTTCCGGCGCTACTACGCTCCCAACAACGCGGTGCTGGCGGTCGCGGGCGATGTGGAGACGGCGCGCGTGCGGGAGCTGGTCGAGCGCTACTTCGGCTGGATTCCACGCGGGCAGGAGGTGCGTCCGCCGGAGCTGCCGGTTCCGGCGATCCCCGCTACCCGGCACATCACGCTCGAGGATCGTGTGACCCTACCGCAGGTGAACCTCATGTGGCGCACCACGAAGCGTTACGAGGCAGACGACGCGGCGCTCTCCGCGCTCACCGAGATCCTCACGGGAGGGAAGAACAGCCGCCTCCACAGGAGGCTGGTATACGAGGAGCAGCGGGCGCAGACCGTGAACGCCTGGAACGAGGCGCAGCTCCTCTCGGGCGACCTGTACGTGCGCGTCACCGCACGTGAGGGGGTGAACCTGGACTCGCTGGAGCGGGTGGTGCTCGAGGAGATCTTGCGCCTCGCTGCCACGCCGCCGAGCACGGAGGAGCTGCAGCGGGTGGTCAACCAGCTCGAGACATCGTTCGTGCAGGCACTGCAGCGCGTCGGCGGCTTCGGCGGCAAGGCCGACCAGCTCAACGAGTACTTCTACTATACCGGCGACCCGGGGTACACGGAGAAGGATCTGGCGCGATTCCGCGCCCTCACCCCGGCCGACATCCAGCGTGTGGCGCGCGAGTACCTGGACGGCAGGAACCGCGTGGTGATCAGCATCGTACCAAATGGCCGGCGCGAGCTGGCCGCCGGCTCCCAGGAGGCTACCCGATGAGCATTCGTCCGATTGCGATCTTCGCGCTCGCCGCGTTGGCGGCGGGCTGCGCGGGCGGAGCCCGGGTCGAGGCGCCCGCCGCGCCGCAGGCGGCGGCCCGCCCGCCGGCGGACTTCCCGACCACTCCCCCAGCGC
>JBPCIT010000008.1:0-8439 GCA_051006015.1 Longimicrobiaceae bacterium | reverse complement strand
GGCAGCTTTCTCCTGGTCACCGCCGACCTTCAGCGCATCCTCGGAACGCCGCTCTTTCTCTCCTCGACCGCCAGCGGGCACACCGTGAGGTTCGACGGGTGCGCCACGGATAGCTACATCCCGTTCTGCGGCACGCAGACGATCACGGAGCTGCAGCTCGGCCTTGGCTACCGCTTCTGAGGCGAGGGGCATCAGAGGATATTTGCACGCCGCGGCGGACGACTCCGCCTTCCGCTTCGATCATGCGGTCGTCGCCGTGGGCGGCCTGGGTGCGGCGGTCGCCGAGTACCGGCGCTTCGGCTTCACCGTTGTCGGCGGCGGACGCCACGCGGGGAGCCCCACCCACAACGCACTCATCGCCCTGCGCGACGGCAGCTATCTGGAGCTGCTGGCGACGACGCATCCCCTGCTGCCGCCGGTGCTGCGCGCCCTGCGACCAACACCGCTCTGGGAGCCTCTGCTACGCTCCCGCCCCCCGCTCGCGCGGCGCTTCCTCCACCATTTCGCGATCCGAAAGGGTCTGGTCGATTTTGCGCTGGCGACCTCCTCCCTCGATGCCGTGGTCGCAGCCGCACAGGCGCGTGGCCTTGCCATCGAGGGTCCGTACGCGATGGGCCGCACCCGCCCCGACGGCATGCGGATCGAATGGAAGCTGGGCGTGCCGCTCGCCACGGACCTGCCCTTTCTGATCGAGGACGTGACGCCGCGTGAGCAGCGAGTTCCCGCCGGACCCGCGACGGAGCACGCGCTCGCCGTGAGCGGCGTCTCCGCCATCCTCGTTGCGGTGCGGGATCTGGAGGCGAGTCTCGCACGCTATCGGGCGCTGCTCAGCCCGACAGCGGCAGCCATCACCGCTCCTGAAGCCGATCGCCGCAGCATCTTTCTTCCTGACGGCGTATGCATCCACCTCGTCGAGGAACGCCGTGCTCACCCCGACGGACCATCCGTGCTGGTGCTCGCCGGCCGATGAGCGCTCGGAACGTGCTTCGCAACGCTGCACGGCAGGAAACTCGATCAGGAATCCACAGCAACGAGAGGAACTCATGGCCGACAAGGGAAGCTCTGGCGCAGGGGGCCACACGCAGGCGAACCGTGACCGCGACGACCTGAAGGGATCACCCGCCCGCCCCGCGGAGCAGACGGGGGAGCGCGGCTCCGGGCGCTCCGCCTCCAACGAGCCGGCGGCGGGGCGGAACACGCGGGAGAAGCAGACGCCCTGACGAGAAGCTGCACAGCACTGCGGCAGCACAACATTGCCCAGCCGATCTATGTATCCGGACTGCCTCTCGGATGCGCTGTTCCTCGGCTACGCCGCCGTCCGGAGCGTCACGCCGTGCCGCTCAGCGAGCAGCCGGGCGTTTTCCTCATTGGCATCCAGGAGGCGGAGCAGTGCATCCGTTGCAGCGTTTTGAAAGACCGTTCCGCGCTCCCACCGCACCACGGTTTTGGGGCCGACACCCAGGAGACGCTCGAATTCCGTCTGGGTAAGCCCGTATCGCTCCCGTATCGCGCGGATCTCCGCGGGGATGAGCAGACCCTCCTCGCGGCGAATCTTCTCCGCTGCCCGCCGCATCACAGCATCCATCATCCCGGGAGCATATAGCTCTTCACCGCACTTGATACAGCGAAAGAACTCATCCTCGACGACTGCACTGCGCTGGCCGATCTGGACTTCTCGCACTTCCTGTACGAGCCGCGCCTCGCCCCCGCAAACCCCGCAGACAATCGTATCCAGCAGCGTGCTTGCCATGGGTGTCACCTCCGCTTGAACGAGATCACCACCGCACCTGCATCTGCTCGGATCTGGAGCTTGACGTAGAGCGGCGTACTCTGATAGACGGGGCGGTAGACGTCCTGCCACAGCCCCGGCATCAATTCGCTTTCCATGCTCTTGAAGAAGTCGGAATCCCGCAGCTCCAGCACGCAAGCCACGACATCGCCCTCATCGAGCGCCAGCGCGACCACCCCGCGCTGCGCCGCGGCCGTGATCAGGTACTCGCCCGCCCGCACCCGCCTCTGGATCTCGCGCAGGTCATACACAGGTACGCGGCAGGGGGCGGGCATGAGAAGAATCGTAGCATGATGCTACCAGCGAGGCAAGGAGTTCCGCATGCGCGTATTGGGGCATGAGCAGACACCGACGGCTCCCCCTCCAGCGGGTCGGCGGCGGGGCGGAATATGCGGGAGAAGCAGACGCCCTGAGTGCCAGTCTCGCCACCGGCGAGGCACGTCTTATCAGGCAGACGGCGGCACCTGAAAGAGGTCAGGTGCCGCCGCGGTGCATTGGAGCGAAAAGGAGCGGGTGACTACCCGCGCCGCACCCGCACCCCGCCGGAGCCGGTGTCGATGCGGATGCTGCCCGAGCCATCGCCGATGCGGCCGCGGAAGTAGTTGCGGCTACGACGGGTGATCTCGGCGGGAAGATCGACGGTGATGCCGCCGCTGCCGGTGTCGATCTCGACGTCGGCGCCAATGTTCTCAGGGACAGTCAGATTGACGCCGCCAGAGCCGGTCTCGATCCTGAGGGAGCGGATGGGTGCGGTGAGCGCGATTTCGACGCCGCCGCTGCCCGTGTCCACCACCGCGTTGCGGGCGCGCACGCCAGAGAGCCGCACCCTTCCAGAACCGACATCGACATTGAGGTCATCTACGGTGAGATCGGTTGCGGTCACCGAGCCGCTGCCGGTATCCAGCCGCAGGCGGGAGCCGCGGATCTGGCTGGCCTGAACGCTTCCCGAGCCGGAGTCTACGGTCACGTCCCCTTCGGCGCCGCGCACCTGCACGCTGCCGGAACCCACGTCGATGGTTAGCGTGCCGCGTGTCCCCTCGGATTCGATGGAGGCGGAGGAGGCATCCACCCGCAGCTCCCCGTCGACGTTGCTCACCCATACCTTGCCCACACCCTGGTGCACTACGATGCGCCTACCGGCCGGCACCGAGACGCGGAGGTCGGCGTAGGCCTCGATACCGCTTCCGCCGCCGGAGACCGTCACCTGCCGCCCGCCACGCTCGCTGCCGCCAAAGGTGCCGTCGTCGCGCAGGCGAAGCTGTGAGCGGGAGCTGCGCCCCATCCGCGGGTAGATGATCTGGTCGCCGGGATACACGACGCTGAGCGTCTCCCGCCCATCCATGCTTCCCGTCTGGGTGCGCAGGCGACCGGCGTCACGACCCGCGCGGGTGACCTCGACCAGAACGTCGGAGCCAGCGCCCGCCTCCACCCGCATCTCCCCCACCAGATTGGAGATCGCGACCGCGTTGCCGCGCAGCGTGTGCCGCTCTGTCTGCTGCGCGGCAAGCGACTCGCCACTCCCGAGCGCGAGGACGGCGGTGCAGAGCGTTGCCACCGTGTACCGAACCGAGCCTGCTGTCATGAGGTTCTCCCTGTGAGCGTGACGAGTTGCTACCTGCCGGCAGAGAGAGGAGTGAGCCGCACATATCGCTCTTCTCTCTTTCCTCTTTCCTGTTTCCTCTTCCCTACAGGTTCAGCCACCAGTTCGCCTTGATGAGAAAGACGTTCTGGCTCGGCTCGCGGAAGAGATCGTCGAAATCGCGGCGGGCGCGGAAGTCGCCGGTCGGGCTGAAGCTGTTCCGGCCATGCGACCAGACGAAGAAGAGGGTCGAGCCCATGCGGTACTCCCAGCGCAGCACGGCGTTCAGCTTGAAGTCCCGCACGTTGAAGTTCGGATCGGTGAAGCGAATGTCGGGCTGGCGGTCGCCGTCCGTGTCCACCGCGAGCGTCCGTGCGTCGTCTCCCTCGCGCTGGATCGCACCCTCCGCGAAGGTGCCGAAGCGGTCCGCATAACGCGCGGCGTGCGGGGCCTCGACGCGCTTGAAGCCGCTGTAGTCGCCCGCGCTCACGAAGGGTTGCGCGTAGAGCTGCAGGCTGAGCGCGGGGGTGAAGGTCTGGTTGAGGCGGGCGCTGAGCCCGAAGGTCTCCTGGTTCAGCTCGCCGAAGAGGTAGTGTTGCTCTCCAGCGTCGTCGGTGCGGGTGGCGACGTACTGCCATCCATTCCGATTCATGGAGTAGAAGGGGGAGAGCGAGAGCTGGGACCCCTCGGAGATGCGCCAGCTGGGGCTCAGCGAGAGGTGATAGGCACGGCTTCCCGACTCCTCCTCCACCCGCCAGCTCCCGTTCATACCCACGGAGAGTGGCTTGCGGTCGTCGCTGCGGCCGCCGAACCAGCCGTTGTAGGAGTGGGGGGTACGGATCGAGGAGCCGCCGCGCAGCGCACGCGTATGGAAGGCCGGGAGGTTCTGGCCGATCCCGGCGTTCAGCCGCCAGAAGTTGAGGAGCTGAACCCCGCCGTTCACGTTCATCCCCACGCCGAGGTCCTGCCAGTCGAAGTCGCGCCCGGACCAGAGATTGAAGTTCGCGTTGGCGGAGCGGAAGAGCTTGCCCGGATTGCTCTGGCTGTAGCCCATGAAGCCGACGTTGAGGATCTGATCCGCGTCGCGCTGGTAGCCGAGATCGTTGACCTCGAAGCCGGGGGAGCGGAACTGGCCGCCGACGCCGCCGCGCCAGCGCCCGCCCAGCTTGCCGACGAGATAGCTGCCCGCGAAGCCTGAGAGCGAGGTCGCGCTGGAGTCGACCTGCACATGGTCGGCGTCCGGACGATGGAAGTAGCGCGCGGGCGAGGTCTGCGCGCGCAGGATCGACTCCTCGCTGCCGAAGACGCTCGAGCCCAGCAGCGAGCCCATCGCCATCCAGTGGTTGCTCGCGAAGCGGTGCGTGAAGTCGACCCCGCCGGCGAAGGCGGAGGAGCGCAGGTAATCGAGCTCCGTGTCATCGAGCTGCCGGACCACCCCGGTGGCGACCGCGCCGATCTGCGTGCGGCCCTCGTTCAGGTCGCGGCGCAGGCGGGCGACCGAGTAGTTGGTGAGCGGCTCGACCACGTCGCTGTAGCGCCCGCCCAGACTGTCGATCACCGGTGCGCTCTCCTGCGCGGTGACGGCGTTGAGGACCCCGATGGACCAGCCACTCTGCGTGCGGCCGGAGAGCTTCGCCGCGCCGAGGATGGTGGTCTGCTCCGGCGCGTCTGCGAAGCCGCCGCGCTCATCGGCGCTCCCCTGCGGTGCGCGGCCGATGCGGCGCGAGTAGAAGAGCTGCTCGTTGGCGTTGTCCCCGTCGCCCAGGGAGAGGCCGAAGTTGAAGATCCCCGCTCCCTCGGTGAAGAAGGGGCGCCGCTCGGGGAGGAAGGTCTCGTAGGCGCTGACGTTGACCTGCGAGGGATCCGCCTCGACCTGCCCGAAGTCGGGATTGAAGGTGGCGTCCAGCGTGAGGTTCGAGGTGACGCCGTACTTGAGGTCCACCCCCACCGCGCCCTGCCAGCTGGTGGCGGAGTAGAAGGGATTCTGCGGATTGCCGGGCGCGCGCTGCACACTCGAGAGCGTGTAGGGGAGCACCTCGAGCCGCCGCGGCGCGCGCAGACCGGTCATCCCGTGCAGCTCGCCGAAGCGGGAGACCAGCCGCGGCTCGTCGCGGCGGAAGGGCGCCCACGCGGACTGCTCGTCCACGCGCGGCACGCGCCGCGCGACCTGGAATCCCCAGATCCCCGGGCCCTCGGTGGAGAAGCGCAGCGCGGAGAGGGGGATGCGGAACTCGGCGCTCCAGCCGTCCTCGTCGCGGCGGGTCGCCACCTCCCAGATCGCGTCCCACCCCGAATCCACGCGCGAATCGTCGGTGATGGCGGCATCCAGCTTCACCCCCGCCGGATTGACGGAGAAGAGGTAAGCGGTGCGCCGGTCGTGGTAGGAGTCGAACGCCACCTGCAGCCAGTCGGAGGTGGACTCCTGGTCACGGCGCGTGAGCTGCGCCATGATCTGCTCCGGCTCCGGATCGTACGCCTTGATGCCTACGTAGACCGCGCCGTCATCGAACGCCACGCGCGCAACGGTGCGGAACTGTGAGGTCTCGCCCGGCCGCGGGTGAACCTGGACGAAGTCGCCGATCGGCTCGGCGAGCGTCCAGATCGCGTCATCCAGCCTGCCGTCCAGAACGGGAGCGCCGTGGACGGCGGTGACGCGCAGCGCAGTAACTCGAGGCGCCGGAGTAGCGGAGGGCGCATGGCCATCCATGGGAGAGGCGAGCAGGATGCCGCCGAGGAGGAGTGTAGTGGCAAGCACGCGTTGGCTCCGCTGCTGGGGATGATCTCAAGACGTGCCGCCACTACGCGGTCACTGCCGGAGGAGTTTCACGCTCCCGCTGAAGCTTCTGGCGGTCACCATCGCACCCCCATTCCCCGCGGTGAAGCGCAGCTCGTAGCCGGGCGCGTGGCGGCTGGTGCGCTCGGGATCCGGCCCGAACTCGTTGGTGATGCGGCCGCTGAAGGTGCGAACGTCGAAGTCGGCGGCAGTGGCGCGGGGGAGCCGCAGCTCGAGGCCGCCGCTGTGGCTCTCGAGGTTGTAGATCCCGTTGCGCTCGAGATCGCCGCGGAAGCGCAGGTCCCCGGAGACGGACTTGAACTGCAGCCGCGCGAAGCGGCCCCCCTCCAGCTCGGTATCCCCGCTCACGGTGGAGAGGTCGGCGCTGCCCCGTACGCCGCTGAGGCGCAGCCTGCCGCTCACCGTCTTGGCGCGCACGTGAGGGGTGTTGGCGGAGATCTCGACGTTGCCGCTCACCGACTCGGCATCGATGCTCTGGCTGTTGCCGCCCACCCGCACCTGACCGCTGACCGAGCGCGCCTGGACGTTCCCCTGCACCTCCGTAACGTCGATGTTCGCGCTCACGGTGCGCACGTTGAGGTCGCGCCGCGCGGGGACGCGGATCTCCAGGTCGGTGCCGCGCACGTTGCGAGCTTCCCGCGGCAGGATGACGCGGATGCGCACCCGGTTGCCCTCGGGCGTGATCTCGAGGCGCTCCGCGCCCTGCCCGAGGGTGCCGGTGACCTGGACCTCGTTGCGGTTCCAGGCGCTCACCCGCACGCTGCCGGAGAGGTTGTGGATCTCGACCTCACCGGTCGGGGAGGTCGAGATGCGCTCGTTGATGGCCTGCTGCGCAGCGGCCTCTCCGCCTGCCAGGAGGAGCGCCAGAAGAGTGATGGTCAGAGTTCGCATGGTCATCCCGTTCGAAAAATATGGTTATGTCGAAGCCGTCGGTCGGCTGCCGTCCGTGAATGCCTTGCACTCAGATGCGCAAGGAAAGCTGCGCCGCGTGCTGCAGCATCTCGATCTTCTGCTGGTAGGTGCCACCGAGCATGTGCGTGAGGTCCACATTGTTCGGGTCAGCCTCTAGCGCCGCGCGCGATTCGGCGATCGCGCGGTCGATGATGCGCAGGTTCTCCTCGACCACCCGCACCGTCTCCGGGGCGAGGAGGTGCCTGCGGCTGTCGAGCAGCGTTGCCAGATCGTCGGCGGTGCGGATGTACTCGGCCTCGGTGGGCTCGAAGGCGACGAGCGCGGTGACACCCGGCCGCGCGGGCGCCGCCCGCTGGGTGGCGAGCTGCGCCTCCTGGGGTCCCGGGCGCATCAGCACCGCGGTGATAGCGGAGGAGAGGACGATCAGCGCCAGCGCCGCCGCGGCGCGCACTCCCCACGCCATCCATGCCGCGCGGCGCGGCGAGCGAGCCGCCCGGCGCGCGTCCAGCGAGATGACCTGCGGGTCCGTGGCGGGCGCCGCCGCATCCGAGGCATGCAGCTCCAGTCCCGGCAGCGACACGCGCCGCTGATCGAGCCGGGCCGCGATGTCGAGCCAGAGGTCGCGCGGCGGTGCGATCTCCCGCGGCAGCTCCCCGGCACGCGCCAGCAGCTCGGCCAGCGCTTCCTTCTCGCGGCGGCACGCCTCGCAGGTGGCGAGGTGGGCCTCGACGAGCCTCGCCTCCTCGCGCGGGAGCATCCCATCGAGGAACTCGTCGAGCCGCCCCTGTATCTCGTGGTGTGTCATCGTTCCAGTGCCTCCCTCAATAGCTTCCGCGCCCGGTGCAGCAGCGCCTTGCAGGTCCCCTCCGCACGGCCGGTGAGCTGTGCAATCTCCCCGTGCTTGTATCCTTCCACGTCGTGCAGCACGAACACCGCCCGTGCGCCCGGCGGCAGCATCTCGATCGCCCGCTCCAGATCGATCCCCATCCCCGGCAGCGACGCCTTCGCCTCGCCGTCGAAGTAGGAGAGATCGTCCGTGGTCACCTCATGGGCCGCCCGGCGCCCCTCCGAGCGCCGCTGCGAGAGTACCACGTTGACCGTCAGCCGGTGGAGCCAGCTCGTGAAGGCGCTCTCCCCGCGAAAGCTGCCCAGCTTCTCCCAGGCGCGGATGAACACATCCTGCGTGAACTCCTCCGCGCGGTTGCTGTCGGCCGAGAGGCGCAGGCAGAGCGCGTAGACGCGGCCCACGTTCTCGCGATAAAGCTGCTCGAAAGCGGAGACATCGCCCTCCTGAGCCCGGCGCACGAGCGGCGCGATCTCGGCGATGCTCACGTCCGGTTTCTCACAGACTGCCTCCATCTCCGC
>JBPCIT010000007.1:0-22849 GCA_051006015.1 Longimicrobiaceae bacterium | reverse complement strand
CGCGCCTCCATCGGCATCACCTTCAACCGCATCGGTCTGCACCCGGACTGGGGCGCCACCTACTTCCTGCCGCGCCTGGTGGGGGCGGGACGCGCGACCGAGCTGGTGCTCTCCGCGCGGATGGTGGAGGCCAGCGAGGCGGAGCGGATTGGCCTCTTCGAGCGCGTCTTCCCCGCCGACTCCTTTGCGGAGGAGGTCTCGCGTTACGCGCGGGAGCTGGCCGCCAAGCCGCCGCTCGCGCTCGCCGCGGCGAAGCAGACGCTCGCCCGCTCCTTCGATTTCGACCTTTCCGCGGTCCTCGCGGCGGAAGCGGACGTCCAGCTGGGCCTCTTCCGCTCCGCCGACGCGCGTGAGGGAATCGCGGCATTCCAGGAGAAGCGGCCGGCAGTATTCCGCGGGGAGTGAGGCGGGCCCCCCCCCGGCTCCCTTGGGCTCGCCACCCTCTCCCAAGTTTGGGAGAGGGTTGATGTCAGCGTCGCGCACCGAACGAGTCCCCCCTCTCCCCTTGTGGGAGAGGGGGCTAGGGGGTGAGGGCCCAATTCACGGGAGGCAGATTGACGCAGCAGATCGAGCGGGTCGCCGTGCTGGGCGCGGGGACGATGGGGCACGGGATCGCGCAGGTGGCGGCGCAGGGCGGCTATGAGGTGGCCCTCTTCGACGCGCAGCCGGGCGCGGTGGAGAGCGCCCTGCAGCGCATCCGCGGCAACCTGCAGAAGGGGGTCGAGCGCGGGAAGGTCGCCGCCGAGGATCGGGACGCGGCGCTGACGCGGCTGCGCGGCGCGGTGAGCATCGCGGAGGCGGCGCGGGAGGCGGAGCTGGTGATCGAGGCGGTACCGGAGCGGATGGAGCTCAAGCACCAGGTCTTCGCGGAGCTGGAGCGCAGCGCTCCCGGGCACACGATCCTGGCGAGCAACACCTCCAGCCTGAGCATCTCGCGCATCGCGGAGGCCACGGGGCAGCCGGGGCGGGTGATCGGGCTGCACTTCTTCAACCCCGTGCACATCATGAGGCTGCTCGAGGTGGTGCGCGGGCGTGAGACCTCGCGGGAGACGCTCGATGCCTCGCTCGAGTTCGCGCAGCGCATCGGCAAGGAGCCGATCGTGGTCACCGATACGCCGGGCTTCGCCTCCTCGCGCCTCGGGGTGGTGCTGGGGCTGGAGGCGATGCGGATGGTCGAGCAGGGGGTCGCCTCGCCGCAGGACATCGACAGGGCGATGGAGCTGGGCTACAACCACCCGATGGGGCCGCTGAAGCTCACCGACCTGGTGGGGCTGGACGTGCGGCTGGGGATCGCCGACTACCTGCACGGCGAGCTGGGTGGCGAGCAGTACCGGCCGCCGGAGATCCTGCGGCGTATGGTCGAGGAGGGGCGGCTGGGGAAGAAGAGCGGACGCGGATTCTACGACTGGGAGGAGACGTGAGCTACGAGACGCTGCTCGTCGAGCGGGAGGATGCGGTCGCGATCGTCACCGTCAATCGCCCTGAGAAGCGCAACGCGCTGAACTCCACGGTGCGCGCCGAGTTGCTGAACGTGCTGGACGCGCTGCGCGAGGAGCCGGAGGTGCGGGTGCTGGTGCTCACCGGCGCGGGCGAGAAGGCGTTCGTCGCGGGCGCCGACATCGGTGAGTTCGCGGAGCGCACGCCGCTCGAGCAGCGCGAGGCGATGAGCGGGCGGCGGATCTTCGAGGAGCTCGCCGCCTACCCGAAGCCGGTGCTGGCGATGATCAACGGCTTCGCGCTGGGGGGCGGCTGCGAGCTGGCGCTCGCCTGCGACCTGCGCATCGCCAGCGACAGCGCGCGGCTGGGGCAGCCGGAGATCAACCTGGGGATCATCCCCGGCGGCGGGGGGACGCAGCGGCTGCCGCGGGTGGTGGGGATGGGGCAGGCGATGCGGCTGGTGCTCTCCGGCGAGATCATAGACGCCACGGAGGCGCACCGCATCGGGCTGGTGGATCTGGTCTTCCCCGCTGCCGAGCTGCGCCGGCGCACGCTCGAGCTGGCGCGGGCAATCGCCCCGAAATCGCCCGTGGCGCTGCGCATGGCGAAGTCCGCGGTGCGCGCCGCGGCGGAGATGCCGCTCGCCGCTGGCCTCGCCTACGAGACGGAGCTCTTCATCACCTGCTTCGGGAGCGAGGACAAGCGCGAGGGTGTGGAGGCGTTTCTGCAGAAGCGGACGCCCGAGTTCCGCGGACAGTGAGGCAGCCACTGCGGCCGTGGATGGTGGTGGTGCTGGTGTTGCTCGTTTCGGTGGCGGTGGGTCTCGCGATCGGGCTGTGGCTCGGCAGGTGAGCACCCGCCGGAGCTGCGCATCTACAACCTCCTTTCCAGGCTGACGCCCGTGAAGACTTCTCGCATCCGGTGGCTCACGCTGATCTTCTTCGTGGTCTACCTGGCCGCCCTGACCTACCCGGCATATCTCCCCTTCCGCCATCCGACGCCGATGATCCTCGGCCTGCCGCTCTCCCTGGTGTGGGTGATTTTCTGGGTGCTGCTGGGATGGGGAATGCTCATGCTCCTCTACTACGTGGAGCGGCGGAGCCGGAGGGAGTAGCTCCGCTCTTCACCAGGATCCACCCATCAGTTCGCCCGCGGCAGCCGCTCGGGCATGTCGGCGACCACGTAGGCCATGACGGCCATCGCGGCCACGGAGAGCGCCACCTCGCGCGGATCGAGCTTGTCGATGGTGTCGGCCTCGGTGTGGTGATACCAGAAGTAGCGGGTGCCCTCCACATCGAGCCCCATCCCCGGGACCCCGAGGGCCATGATCGGGCCGATGTCGGCCCCGCCACCGCCGCGGTTGATGCGGCTCGCCTCGATCCTCTCCAGCAGCGTGCCGATCTCCTGCACCATCGCAAAGGCCTCGTCGCTGCCGGTGAAGCCGAAGCCGAAAGGCTTGAAGACCCCGGCGTCGGATTCCATTGCGAGGATGTGGTTGTGGAGCTGGTCGCGGTACTGGTCGCGGTAGGCGGTGGCGCCGCGCAGGCCGTTCTCCTCGTTCGTCCAGAGCACTACGCGCACCGTGCGCCGCGGGCGCAGCCCCAGCTCCTTCATCAGCCGCACCGCCTCCCAGGCGGCTACGCAGCCACCGGCGTCGTCCATCGCGCCCTGCCCCACGTCCCAGGAGTCGATGTGGCCGCCGAGCACCACCACCTCCTCGGGGCGCTCGTGGCCGCGGATCTCGGCGACCACGTTGCGCGAGCGCGCATCCGGCAGGGTGCGCGCACTCATCCGCAGCCGCACCACTACCCGCTCGCCGCGCTCCTGCAAGCGCCTCAGCAGCATCGCGTCCTCGACGGTGATCGCGGCGGCGGGGATCTGCGGCACCCCCTCCTCGTAGCGCATCCCGCCGGTGTGCGGCGTGCGCATGGAGAAGGGAGTGACGGAGCGCACCAGCGCGGCCACCGCGCCGGCACGCGCCGCGGCCACGGCACCCCCTGAGCGGTAACGCACAGTCTCCCCATAGGTGGTGAAGGGCACGTCGAAGAGGACGATCTTTCCGCGAGCCTCGTTCGCGCGCCGCTCGAGCTCCTCGAAGCTGCCGACCACCAGCACCTCGGCGGTGATGCCGCCGGCGGGCGTGCCGATGCTCCCGCCGAGGCCGAGCATCGGCAGGGGCTCGCGACGCGGCTCGACCAGCTCGGCGGACTCCTCCCCGCGCACCCAGTGCGGCACCATCACCGGCTCGCCGCGCACGTTCTCCAGACCGTCGCGCCGCATCTCCTCGAGGATCCAGTCGATCGCGTCCTCCAGGCTCTGCGAGCCGCTGAAGCGGTGGCCGAACCGATCCACCAGCAGCGCGGTGCGGTCGTAGGCGGCGCTGTCGCGCAGCGCGGCGTTGATCAGGCTGTCGGCGGCCGCGCGATAAGTGGCAGCGATCGACCCCGCGGCTGGCGCGGGAGCGACCTGGGCCCGCACCGGAGCACACGCGGCGGTCAGCAGAAGCAGGCAGAGCGAGATCCGTCGCATTGTTGGCTTGTCCGGGGGTAAGGAGATCGAAGATGGGCAGAGGTATGCGACCATGATACAGCGCGGGACCGCCTCAGGCTACACTCCGCGGTCGCCGTGTGCCGACGAGCCCGCTTGCGGCGACCACTCCTGGGCGAGAATGCCGTAGATGAGCGTATCCCACCAGCGCTCCTTGAAGAACTCGTTCTCCCGCAGGCGACCCTCGCAGCGCATCCCCAGCTTCTCGAGCACCCGCGCCGAAGTGACGTTCTCCGCCACGCAGTGCGCGCTGATGCGGTGCAAACCCAGCTCACCGAAGCCGAAGGCGAGCAGTGCACCCGCCGCCTCCGTCGCGTAGCCGCGGCCCCAGTGCTCGGGGGAGATCTCGTATCCCGTCTCGGCGGACGGGGAGTCGGCGCTCGGCCGCCGCAGGCTGGTAATCCCGATCATCTCGCCGCCCAGCGTGATGGCAAACGTGTATTTGCTACGCGGCTCCTGCTGCTGCCACTCCAGGAACTGCTGCAGGAAGCGGCGCACGTCGGCCTCGGTGCGCTCGGTCCACTCGTAGTAGGGCGAGAAGTGTGGATGGCGCTGGTACGCCAGCACCGCGGACCAATCGTCCTCGGCGATCTCCCGGAGCAGCAGACGCTCGGTGCGCAGGATCATGAAGCTCGGTAGGCAGTTCGCCTGCCGCGCAGGAGCCGGGGCAGCCGGCGAGTGGGCAGCGGGCGGAGGTGAGGCGCCGCACCATGCGGGCGGGCCTCCGCGCGAGTATACTGCAGCGGCCGTCATGCCGCGGCAACCATTCCCCTCTTTCCTGCGAGGAGCCATGAGTGATGCGCAAAGCCCAAAGATCGGCACCATCGGCTGGGTCGATCTGACGGTGGAGAACGCTGTAGAGCTTCGCGACTTCTACCGCGAAGTGGTCGGCTGGAGCGACAGTGCGCTCGATATGGGTGGCTACAGCGATTTCGTGATGAGCCAGCCGGGGAGCGGCACAGCGGTGGCCGGTGTGTGCCACGCGCGCGGAGAGAACGCCGCGCTGCCACCGCAGTGGCTGATCTACGTCACCGTCGCCGATCTTGACGAGAGCATGCGGCGCTGCGAGGAGCGTGGCGGAGCGTTGATCGCGCCGGAGCGGAGGATTCCCGGCCAGGGCCGCTACTGCGTGATCCGCGATCCCGCCGGCGCCGTGGCTGCCCTCTACGAGCCGGAGCGAGGTACGGCCTGAGCCGCTCAGCCCGATCCGGGTGCGAGGGCATCGCCGAAGCTCCCGCTGGCGGACAAGTTGCAGCGGAATGCCTGCATCACAGCATTCCGTCACCCCGACGTCCGGCGCGGAGACCCGCTCATGGCTGAAGTGCTCGTACAGTTCGAAACGGCTCTGCCAGGCCCCAGCGGCCGCAGCTACCTGCCGCGCGCGTGCGGCAGTGCGCAGGCGGTGGGCGGGCTCTGGGAGGGTTGGATCGAGTTCGTCCCCTCCGACGGCAGCGAGGTGCTCCGCACGCCACGGGAGACGCTGCAGCCCAACCGTGACGACCTGCTCTACTGGGCAACGGGACTGACGCACGTCTATCTGGAGGGCGCACTCGATCGCGCACTCGATGTATCCCGGCCGGTGACGGACGCGGCCGCGCTCGCCCCCGCCCATGATCAGCCCGCGCCGGAGCGGGTGGGCACACCGGCCGCCGACGCGCCGGCCGCACGCACGCGAGCGGTGCTCGATCCCTTCGACGTGTATCGGCAGGGTGAGGCCGTCCTGCAGCAGGAGCTCTCCGCGCTCGATGCCACGCACCTGCGCAACATCATCCGCGCGCACCGGCTGGTGGACGAGGAGACGGTGGATCTTCCGGGGATGAGCAGACTCGCCCTGGCGGAGCTGATCCTCGCCGCGGTGCGGAAGCGCGCCGGGTAACCGCGAGATCGCGAATGCACCAGGTGGATGACCTGCGCGGCAGACGAAGCAGCAGCCAGACCGCGGCCAGCGCAGCGGAGATCCTGCTGCACGCCGATCGGGCCGACGATCCGTCGTTCTCGCCCTATCTCAGCTTCTCGCGTGAGGAATGGTCGCAGCTGCGTGCCGCCACGCCGCTGACACTCTCCGAGAGCGATCTGGGAGAGCTGCAGGGCATCAACGAAGCGCTCTCCATGCAGGAGGTGATCGAGGTCTACCTGCCACTCTCGCGGCTGCTGAACCTGCACGTCGCGGCGCGGCAGGAGATCCACAAGGTCACCAGCACCTTCCTCGGCACCCTGGCGGCCAGGGTGCCGTACATCATCGGCGTCGCCGGCAGCGTGGCGGTGGGAAAGAGCACTACCTCGCGCATCCTGCAGGCGCTGCTCGCCCGCTGGCCCGAGCACCCGCGGGTGGCGCTGGTGACCACCGACGGCTTCCTCTTCCCCAACCGCGTTCTCGAGGAGCGTGGGCTGATGCACCGCAAGGGCTTCCCGGAGAGCTACGACATCCCGCGGCTGCTGCAGTTCGTCGCCGACGTGAAGTCCGGCCGCTCCGTCACCGCGCCCCTCTACTCGCACCTGATCTACGACATCGTCCCCGACGAGGTGCTGGAGATCAACCGCCCGGACATCCTGATCCTGGAGGGGCTGAACGTGCTGCAGCACGGCAGCCGCCATCCGGTCTTCGTCTCGGACTTCTTCGACTTCTCGATCTATGTCGATGCGCGGGAGGCGGATCTGGAGGAGTGGTACATCGCGCGCCTGCTACGTCTCTGGCAGACCGCCTTCCGGGATCCGGCCTCCTACTTCCACAGCTACGCGCAGCTCTCGCGCGGGGAGGTGATCCCCTTCGCCCAGCAGGTCTGGAGGGAGATCAACCTGGCGAATCTGAAGGAGAACATCGAGCCGACCCGCGAGCGGGCGCAACTCATCCTCGGCAAGGGCACCCGACACGCCGTGCAGCACATCCGCCTGCGGAAGCTGTGAGCGCTGCCGGCCGATTCCAGCGGCGGGTCATCACCGCCGCTCCCACACCACATCGCCCCCCACCACCGTCAGCACCACCCGCGCGTCGCGGATCGTCTCGGGCGGGATGCGCAGCAGGTTGCGGTCGAGCACCACCAGGTCGGCGAGCTTGCCGGGCTCGAGGGTGCCCTTGAGGTCCTCCTCGAAGGAGGCATAGGCGGCGGCGCGGGTGTAGGCGGTGAGCGATTCCTCGACGGTGATCTTCTGCTCCGGCACCCAGCCCTGTGGGTTGCGATCGTCCAGCGTGCGCCGGGTGACGGCGGCGTAGATGCCTTCGAGCGGCGTCGGCGGCGCGACGAACCAGTCGCTGCCGAAGGCTAGACGGGCGTTCGCGTCGAGCAGGCCGCGGAAGGCGTAGGTGGTCCTGCTCCGCTCCGGGCCGATCACCTGCTCCGCCCAGCGGCCGTCGTCAATGGCGTGGTAGGGCTGCATGCTGGGGATGACGTCGAGGGAGCCGAAGCGCGGGATGTCGGCCGGGGCGATGTGCTGCGCGTGCTCGATGCGGAAGCGGCGGTCGCGGGCTCCGTTCTCGCGCGCCACCCGCTCGAAGATGTCGAGCTGCAGGTCGTTGGCACGGTCGCCGATGGCGTGCACCATCACGTGCAGCCCGGCCCGGTCCGCTCCCGCGACCCAGCCGTACAGCTCCTCCGGCGTGTTGACCAGCAGGCCGCGGTCGTTCGGGGCATCGCTGAAGGGCTCGTGGAAGGCTGCGGTGTGGGAGCCGAGGGAGCCATCCACGAAGCCCTTCAGGCCGCCGATCCGCAGCCACTCATCGCCTCGCTCTCCGCCCCGCGCCGCTACCGTATCACGCAGCCGCTCCCAGCTGTGGAGCGGTACCGCCGCATAGATGCGCGTCTTCAGCCGCTCCGCGCGGTGCGCCCGCTGGAAGGTCGCCAGGTCCTCCCAGCTTCCCATGTTGTGTACCGAGGTGACGCCCTGCTCGGCGACGTAGCGCATGGCGGCATCGAGCGCGCGGTCCCGCATCTCGGCGGTGGGCTCGGGCTGCACACGATCGACCAGCGCCATGGCGTTGTCCTTGAGCACCCCGGCGGGCTCGCCGGAGGGGTCGCGCACGATCTCGCCCCCCGATACCTCAGCGGTGGCGCGCGTCACCCCTGCAGCCCTGAGCGCGGCGGAGTTGGCGAGCGCCATGTGCCCATCGAGGCGGTTCACCCAGACGGGGTGGTTCGGGGTGATGGAGTCGATCCACTCGCGACGTGGCAGCTCGCCGCCCCAGAGCGAGTGGTCCCAGTCGCCCCCGGTGATCCAGGTGCCGGGGGGCACCGTCTGCGCGAAGGCCTTGATGCGCGCGGCGAACTCCCGCGGGGTGCTCGCGTCGCGGAGCTGCACCGAGGCGAGGCGGAAGCCGCCATCCACGAAATGCACGTGGGTATCGATGAAGCCCGGCACCACCATCTGCCCCGCCGCCTCTATCACCCGCGTCTGCGTCCCGACCAGCCGCCGCACCTCCGCATCCGAGCCTACCGCGGCGATGCGCCCTCCGCGCACCGCGACCGCCTGCGCGAGTGGCGCGCCGGTGACCCCGGTCCACACTGCGGCGCCGGTGATCACCAGATCGGCGGGCTCACCCGCGGGTGCGGCAGCGCTCAAGGGACCGCCCGCGGCAGGGGTGCGGGGGGCGCATGCGGCGATCGCCAGAACAAGGATCGGGAGGATGGTAGCGGTTCGCATAGGTGGTTTGGGTGGTTGCTTTCTGGTTGTGCGGCGGAGGGCAGCACCGCTGGCGCCCCCTCTCCGGCTCGCTGGGGCTCGCCACCTCTCCCCCAATTCTGGGGGAGAGGGTGTTTGGCTCCTGTACTCTCTCCGAGCCGTATGCGCACGTGCCGATGCAGTTCTCCCCTCCCCCAGCATTGGGGGAGGGGCCGGGGGAGGGGGCGTAGGATGCCGCCACCCACACGGGAGGGGCCGGGGGAGGGGGCGTAGGATGCCGCCACCCACACGGGAGGGGCCGGGGGAGGGGGACCCCCTACCGCAGCGCCCGCTCCAACCCCTCCGCCGCGCGGTTCACCTGCGCCGCGTAGCGATCCAGCGCTGCTGTGACTCGGGCGGCCTGCGCCTGGGCGACGGCGGCATCGGGGCGATCCTCGACGGCCTCGCGGATGCCGGGCATCGTCTTCACCCCGTAGCCGGTGTAGAAGCCGGGAGCGTAGAGCAGGTGCCGGAACCACTCGCGCTGTGGCA
Source organism: Longimicrobiaceae bacterium (assembly GCA_051006015.1). GTDB lineage: Bacteria > Gemmatimonadota > Gemmatimonadetes > Longimicrobiales > Longimicrobiaceae > JBPCIT01. The sequence goes on along the minus strand of JBPCIT010000007.1, from coordinate 13,720 downwards.
GCCCCGCGGGGTCGGAGAGCGCCTGCTCCGTCTGGTAGAGCGTCTTGTTCACCGCGGCGAGCTGCCGCCAGCGCCGCTGCACCTCCGCCTCCGGCAGCCGCTCCAGCGCGGCGAGCGCGCTCTCGTAACGCTCTGCCGCCTGCTCCAGGCGGTCGAGGGAGGCGCGCACGCCGCTCAGCTCCAGGGCGCGGGTGGCGTCCTGCTTTCCAGCCTCGGTCTCGATCTCGTCGGCGTACTTGCGGTAGGTGCGCACGACGCGGGTGAACTCGAAGGGGAGCACCGGCGCGTCCGCCAGGCGCAGGATCGCCGTGCCCATCGTCTGCGCCTCGGCCACGCCGTACAGAAACGTCGTGTCGGCGAAGCGGCGGTAGAAGTCGAAGCTGTCGTAGATCGAGTGGTAGATGCCGCTGGGCGACTCCCCACCGTAGGAGATGTTCAGCGCCGGCAGCGCCAGGTGGTCGAGGAAGGCGGTGTAGTCGGAGCCCGAGCCGAGCGCGCTGATCGTCCAGAGGGTGTCGATCTGCAGAGGCACGGCGGCGGCGGTATCGGCGCGGGCGAGCACCCGCCCCGGCAGATCCAGGTTGGCGGAATCGGGGGTGACGGGCTGCGGGGTGGCCGGACGCGTGGGCGCGGCGCGGCGCTCCTCCTGGCGCGCCTTCCAGGCGTCCAGCACGCTCATCCCGCGCTGCGGGTCCTGCACATCGCGCGCGACCTCGCGGGTGAACTCCTCGAGCGAGTGCGAGCCGCCGACGCCGATCCAGCCACGATCGTTCGAGTCGCTGTTCAGATAGACGACCGTCTTCTCGCGCAGCTCGCGCGCGTGCTTCTCCGCCCACTCGGTCGAGCCGAGCAGCCCCCACTCCTCACCATCCCAGGCGGCGAAGATGATGGTGCGCGCGGGACGCCAGCCGGTGCGCAGCAGCGCGCCCATCGCGCGTGCGGCCTCTCCCAGCGCCACCATCCCGGAGATCGGGTCCATGGCGCCATTGTTCCAGGCGTCGTGGTGGTTGCCGTGGATCACCCACTGGTCCGGCGAGCGCGCGCCGGGGATACGGGCGATCACGTTGTAGAGCGGCCGCGTCTGCCAGTCGAACTGCAGCGCCAGCCGCGCCACCGCCGGCCCCGCGCCGATCTTGTAGGTGATGGGCAGCGCGCCGCGCCAGGACTCCGGGGCGACCGGGCCGCCCAGGTTGCGCAGCAGCGGAAGGGCGTCCTCGTAGGAGATGGGGAGCACGGGGATCGACATGATCGTCCGCGCCTGCGAGACGGGCAGGCGGCGCGACCCCCGCTCCGATGCCCATCCCGGCGAAAGGGGATCTCCCGGGTGGGTGGGCATGTCCATCACGCTGCCGCGCTGCACCCCGCCCCAGGGACGCATCGGCCCCTCGGGGTAGATGTCGCCGCCCCAGTAGCCGTCGTCTCTCGGGTCGGAGTAGATGAGCGCCCCGACTGCGCCGCGCTCCGCCGCCACCTTCGGCTTGATCCCCCGCCAGGAGCGGCCGTACTTGGCGATCACGATCTTGCCACGCACGTCGATGCCGAGCGAGTCGAGCACCCGGTAGTCCTCCGGGGTGCCGTAGTTGACGAAGACCAGCTCCGCAGTGACGTCGCCGTCGGCGGAGTAGGCGTTGTAGGTGGCGAGCTGGTTGGGGTTGTCGGAGAAGCGGTCCTCCGGCATCGCCGGCTCCTGCAGCTTCGCGGTGTAGCGCTCCGGCGCGACCAGCTCGAGGGTACGCGAGACGGGCCGCGGCATCAGCGCCTCGAACTGCTCGATGCGTGCCTCCAGCCCGTAGGAGCGGAAGCGCTCGAGGATCAGCTCGGCGACCCGCCGCGAGCGATCGGTCCCCGCCTCGTGCGGCTCCTGGCTGAGCAGCAGCATCTGGTCGCGCAGGGTGTCGGGATTCGGCACCTGCCGCATCCGCGCCTCTCGCTCGTGCTGCCCCCCAACTGCGGCACTGGGGAAGCCGCGGATCGGCTGCTGCTGGGCAGCCGCGAGAGCCGGCAGGGCGAGCAGGGCGGCAGCAACCCACGCCAGAGGGAAGAGCGGGCGATTCGTCATGGCTCCAGGGGAAGCAGGAGGGGGCGGCGCGGAACCACCGGGTGTCTGAGTGAGTGGGTAGTTGTAAGGAATCGCTGCTGCTGCGTCAAGCACCCGAGCGGAGCCGCGGGAATCTTTCGTTCCTTCGAGGGAAAGGATACAATGCGCCTCGTGGGGGAGCTGCTCCCCGGCCGTTCCGCTTCCAGCCCCGGAGAGAGAGATGCTGATTCGTCGTACCTTCACCTGCCTGTTGCTGCCGCTCACGCTCCTCCTCTCTGCCCCGGAGTGGGGGACCACGCAGCTGCCGGAGAGCCCCCCGCGCGCCGCGGTCGCAGCGACATCTGCGACGGGCGATGCCACGCCGCAGCAGCCGCGCGATACCACGGTCGTGGCAGGCGGCGGGGGAGGTCTGCCGCTCCAGCCGGCGCGCCAGCTCTCCTTCACCACCCGCGAGGGTTCCTGGATCTCGCTCGACGTGAGCCCCGACGGGCAGACGATCGTCTTCGACCTCCTCGGCGACCTCTACTCGCTTCCGATCACCGGGGGGAGAGCCACACAGCTCACCCGCGGGATGGCGTACGACGCGCAGCCACGCTTCAGCCCGGACGGCAAGCGCATCGTCCTCGTCTCCGACCGCGACGGTGGGGACAACGTCTGGATCCTCTCGCTCGACCTGCGCGACACCGTACAGGTCACGCGCGGCAAGAACGACCGCTATCAGTCGCCGGTCTTCACGCCGGACGGAAGGTACATCGTGGTGACCCGCGAGGCGGGGACTCTCGGCAAGCTCTGGCTCTTCCACGCCGAGGGGGGCGCGGGGCTCCAGCTCGTGCGCGATGCGGAGGGAACCGAGCCGAACCGGGGAGTGCGCACCATGGGTCCGGCCTTCGGGCCGGATGGCCGCTACATCTGGTTCGCGCAGCGCACCGGCAACTGGCAGTACAACTCACCCGGCCGCGACTACCAGCTCGCCATCCTCGACCGGGAGACGGGCACGCGCAGCACCCAGAGCTTCCGCTACGGCGGCGGCTTCCGCCCGACTCTCTCGCGGGACGGTCGCTGGCTCGTCTACGGCACCCGGCATGTGGACGAGACGGCGCTCCGCATCCGCAACCTCGAGACGGGGGACGAGCGCTGGCTCGCCCACCCGGTGCAGCGGGATGAGCAGGAATCCCGCGCCACGCTGGACGTCCTTCCGGGGATGGCGTTCACGCCGGACTCGCGGGCGCTGGTGACCTTCTACGGGGGCCGGATCTGGCGCGTCCCGGTGGACGGCAGCGCTCCCTCCGAGATCCCCTTCGAGGTGGATGTGAATCTCGGGATCGGGCCGGAGCTCGACTTCGAGTTCCCGGTGGACGACTCCCCCACCTTCGACGCGCGGCAGATCCGCGACGCGGTGCCCTCGCCGGATGGGCGGCGGCTCGCCTTCGTGGCGCTCGGCCGCCTCTGGGTGATGGAGTACCCCAGCGGCAGGCCGCGGGCGGTGACTCCGACGGAGATCGGCGTACACCACCCGAGCTGGTCGCCGGACGGGCAGTCGCTCGCCTACGGGACCTGGTCTTTCGGTGAGGGCGGGCACCTATACCGGGTGCGCGCGGATGGACGGGGTCGGCCGCAGCGGCTGACCACCGGGTCGGCGTTCTACCAGCAGCCGGTATGGTCGCCGGACGGGCGGCGCATTGTGGCGATCCGCGGCCCGGCACAGGCCTTCGTGGTGGCGCTCTCGCAGGGCATCCCGGGCGGCGCCACCGAGCTCGTGTGGCTCCCCGCCGGGGGCGGCGCGCCCACCGTGATCGCCCCGATCGAGCGGGTGGAGCGGCCGCACTTCACACGCGACCCGGATCGCATCTTCGCCTTCAGTGCCACCGACGGCCTGATCTCGATGCGCTGGGATGGCACGGACACCCGCCAGCACGTCAAGATCACCGGCGCGCGGCTGCCCGGCGCGCAGCAGCCGATCAACGCCTCTCTGGTGATCATGAGCCCCGAGGGCGACCAGGCGATCGCGCATGTGGTGAACGACCTCTACGTGGTCACCGTGCCGGTCGTCACCCCCGTCCCCACCATCTCCGTCGCCCAGCCCGAGGCCGCCCCGGTGCCGGTGCGCAGGCTCACCGAGATCGGCGGGCACTTCCCCGCCTGGAGCCACGACGGACGCAGGGTACACTGGTCGATCGGCAACGCGCACGCGGTGTACGACCTCGATGCCGCGCGGGAGGCGGAGGCGCGTGCCCGGACCACCCGCCCGACGCCGCCGCCGGCGCCACTCACGCCGCCGACCGAGCCGACCGACACCACGCCGGTGCACCTCACCACGCCCGCGCCTACCGACACCGTAACACGGCCGGAGCCGGCCTACCGCCCCGTCGAAACGCGCATCGCGGTGCAGGCGCAGCGGGACATCCCCGAGGGCAACGTCGTGCTGCGCGGCGCGCGGGTGATCACCATGCGGGGCGACGAGATCATCGAGAACGCCGACCTGGTGATCCGCAACCACCGCATCCAGGCGCTCGGGCGGCAGGGAGAGGTCGCGTTCCCGGAGGGCGCGCAGGTGATCGACGTCTCCGGCCGCACCATCATCCCCGGCCTCGTGGACACCCACGCGCACCTGCGTCCCTCCTTCGAGGTGCACCGCAGCGAGGTGTGGGCGTACGCCGCGAATCTCGCCTACGGGGTGACCACCACGCGCGACCCGCAGACGGGGAGCACGGACGTGCTCACCTACGGCGACATGGTCGAGATGGGACGGGTGCTCGGCCCGCGCATCTACTCGACCGGCCCGGGCGTCTTCGGCGCCGAGCAGCTCCGCGACCGGGAGCACACGCTCAACGTGCTGCGCCGCTACAGCGACTACTACGACACCAAGACGATCAAGATGTACATGGCCGGCAACCGCGAGCAGCGCCAGTGGATCATCGATGCCGCGCGGGAGCTGCGCCTGATGCCGACCACCGAGGGAGGGCTCGACCTGCGGCAGGACCTGACGATGGCGATCGACGGCTACGCCGGCCAGGAGCACAACATCCCCGGCTTCCCCCTCTACGGCGACGTGGTGCGGCTCTTCGCGGAATCGAACATCGCCTACACCCCCACCATCCTGGTCGCCTACGGGGGTCCCTGGGCGGAGAACTACTTCTACGCCACCGAGGATGTGCTGGGGGATGAGAAGCTGCGGCGCTTCACCCCCTTCGAGGAGATCCAGGCGAAGGCGCTGCGGCGGGGCGGCACTGGAAACCAGGCGGGGTGGTTCCACCCGCGGGCGCACGTCTTCCCGCAGATCGCCCGCTTCTCCGCCGACGTGCTGCGCGCCGGCGGGCGGGTGGGCGTAGGGAGCCATGGCCAGCTCCAGGGGCTCGCCTACCACTGGGAGCTGTGGGCGCTGCACTCCGGCGGGATGAGCAATCATGAGGCGCTACGTGTCGCCACCATCATCGGCGCCGACGCCCTGGGGCTGGACCGCGACCTCGGCTCGATCGAGCCCGGCAAGCTCGCGGATCTGGTGGTGCTGGACGCCGACCCGCTCGAGAACATCCGCCACACCAACACCGTGCGGATGGTGATGAAGAACGGCCGGCTCTACGATGGGGATACGCTCGCCGAGATCTGGCCGCGGCGGAGCGAGCCGCCCCGGTTCTACTGGCAGGCGGAGCAGCATCCGCAGACCGCGGCCGGGGTGCGGTAGCGCCACCCGCAGACGATGCGCACGCGCATGAGGCTTCTACGGCAGCTCGCCACGCTGGTCGGCCTGGGGGTTCTCGCCGCCTGCGGCGGGAACCCGCCTCCCGCTCCCGCACCGCGCCCGAGCGCCTCGGTGCCCGCGCGCCGGGCGCCGCCTGCGGAGGGCGAAGCGCTCCTCCTTCCCGTCGCCGGGGTGCATCCCTTCCAGCTGCGCGATTCCTACGACGCACCCCGCTCCGGCGGGCGTACGCACAAGGCGATCGACATCCCTGCCCCACACGGCACGCCCGTGCTCGCCGCCGCGGACGGCCGCATCCTCCGCCTCCACGTCGGTAACGTCGGCGGCAACGCCATCTACCAGCTCGACGCCGACGGCCGCACCCGCTACTACTACGCCCACCTCGACCGCTACGCCGACGGCCTCGCCGAGGGGCAGCAGCTGTACCGCGGGCAGGTGATCGGCTACGTGGGCGACACCGGCAACGCCGGCGCCGGCAACTACCACCTCCACTTCTCCATCGCCATCCTCGACGACCCGCGCCGCTGGTGGGAGGGGGTGAACCTCAACCCCTATCAGCTTCTCGGCGGCAGGTAAGAGCCACACTCCCCATCCGCAGCCGTTGTGGTGTACAATTCGCCGTGACGCACGTCCTGCGTCTCCGCGGTCGTTCGCGGCGAGTTGAGACAATGATCTCCTGGAGAGGGAGTTTGCACTGCGATGATTGATAGTTTTATCGGGAATACTCCGCTGGTCCGGATCGAGCGCATCGTCGAGCCCGAGATGGCCGAGGTCTGGGTGAAGGTCGAGGGGATGAATCCCGGCGGCTCGATCAAGGACCGCACCGCGCTGGCGATGATCCGCGACGCGGAGGAGCGGGGACTGCTGCGCCCCGGCGGCACCATCGTCGAGCCGACCTCCGGGAACACCGGGATCGGGCTGGCGCAGGTCGCCTCCGCGCGCGGCTACAAGCTGATCCTCTGCCTGCCCGCCTCGATGAGCGAGGAGCGCAAGGCGACGCTGCGCGCCTACGGCGCCGAGCTGGTGCTCACCGACCCCGAGCGCCGTATGCTCGCCGCCATCGAGGAGGCCGAGCGCATCCGCGAGGAGACGGGGGCGTTCTTACCCAACCAGTTCGCCAACCCCGCCAACCCCCAGATCCACTACGAGACCACCGGGCCGGAGATCTGGCGTGGCATGCAGGGGCGGATCGACGCCTTCGTCTACGGCACCGGCACCGGCGGTACCATCTCCGGCGTCGGGCGCTTCCTCAAGGAGCAGGACCCGAGCATCGAGGTGATCGCCGTCGAACCCGCCCGCTCCGCCGTGCTACACGGCGAGCCGCGAGGGCAGCACCAGTTCCAGGGGATGGGGCCCGGCTTCATCCCCGAGAACCTCGACCGCTCCGTTTTCCGGCGGGTGATCAAGGCGTGGGAGGAGGATGCCTTCCCGCTGGCGCGCTGTCTGGCGCGCGAGGAGGGACTCTTCGTCGGGATGAGCAGCGGCGCCATCATCTGGGCCGCGCTGCAGGTGGCGCGCGAGCTGGGCCCGGGCCACCGCGTCGCCACCGTCGCCCCGGACTCCGGCGCACGCTACCTGAGCACCGCTCTCTTCCAGGCGACCAGCACGGAGCGCTGCGTGGCCGAGCTGCCGTAGGCGCTGGCCCTCACCCCCGCCGCAGCTCCTCCAGCAGCGGACGGAGCTTGTACTTGCGCTGGTGCGTGGTGATCAGCTCCTTCAAGTAGCGGTTCCACTCCTCCTCGCGTCCGGCCGCCCGGTAGGCGGTGCGGGCGCGGCGGAGCCACTCGGCCGCCTTGTGGTAGAGATTGGCCTTGCCGCGGTCCATGATCTCCTCGGCGTGGCGGCGGCAGATGGGGATCACCCGCTCCGGGCGGACCTCCGCCGCGGCTTCCACCACCTGCGCGATCAGAGCGTAGCCCGCACCCTGCTCGACCGCGTCGAGTGCATCGTCGAATAGCCCCTCGTGCAGGAAAACTTCCACCGCCCCCGCTACCGCCCACCAGCGCTTGCCGCGCAGCAGCTCGAGCAACTCCTCGCGCAGGGTATTCCACTGCTCGCCCGCCAATTCCTGCGCCCGCAGGTAGCTGTCCAGCCCCGGCGCCTCGCGGAAGGCGACCTCCGCCGCCCGCAGCGCCAGCTCGGGCCGGCCCTGTTCGGCCGCCCGCTCGCGCAGCCAGAGGGCCAGCGGCGCGCGGCTCCGCGCCAGGTGGAGCTGGCCCGCGAGGCTCCCGTCGTCGCGTGGGCGGCTCTCCAGGCTCAGCCCGCGCTCGGCCACCTGCAGCGCCTCGTCGGTGGCGCCGCGCCCGTCGAGCGCTTGCGCCACCTCCAGCGCCTCCCCCGCGGTCTCGAGGTGCGCCAGCGCGTGCTCGACGGCCTCGGGGATGCGGCCGAGCTTCAGCAGGATCAGGACGTGGCGTTTCGCCCGGCCCTCCGCCCGCGCGAGGTTCAGCGCCTCCTGATAGCGCTCCTGGCGCTCCAGGATGTTGAGGCGTGCCTCCGTCAGCTCCTCGGCGAACCAGGATGGCAGATCCTCCGGGACCGCCGAGGAGTTGCTCTCGCCTTTCAGCACCCGCACCAGCGCGGGATCGTTCCATCCCTGTCGCGCCGCTTCCACGGCGGCGCCGAAGACCTCCTCGAAGTAATCCGCGATCTCCGAGTCCCAGTCCTCCAGCCGGCCTGCCCACTCCCTGCGCTTCGCAGGCGTAAGGCTGGCGGTGAGCAGCGCCTCGGTCCAGAGCGGCGCCAGCTCCCGGAAGAAATCGCTGATTTCCCCGTCGGAGTCGTCGAGCTCCGTCCAGTCCCGCACATACTCGTCGGTGATGGCCTCCAGCACCACCAGCGCGCTGCGGCCGTCGCCCGCGTCCAGATGCGCTCGGACCTCCTGGAGCACCTCCCGCACGCCCGCCACCACGCTGCCCACGTGCCAGTACGCCTCGGAGGCGCGCATGCCGGAGAGACCGCGCAGCGCGCCACGCACCCGGCGACGCACCGCGGCGGCATCCACGGCGACCGGCGGCTGAACCCCAGCCGCCGCCGGTGCCGAGAGACGGGGGAGGAGAGAGACGATCGGATCGTACAGCTCTGGCTGCCGCGCCGTGAGCTCGACCAGCAGGGACTGCAGCTGATCGCGACCGAGATCCTCCAGCAGGGAATCCAGCGGCGGCTGCTCCTCCACCGTGTCCGGCTCGCGGATGGCCGCCAGCAGCGTGGCCACGATGTGCTTGCACCAGCCGCCCCACTCGATGCCGTAGGGACAGCTGCAGTCGGCCTGCAGCACCCCCTCACCGGCCGCGCCCATGCGGATGGAGACGCGGTAGGGCAGGATGTCGCTACCCTCCACCTCCGCCAGCAGCAGCTCTCCCCGCCTCGCCAGCGACACCACCGCACCACGCTGATAGTAGTCCTCGCCGCGGCCGAAGATCTGGTCCGACACCCGCTGGTGGATGGCGGCCTCGGTAAGTGCAGGGGCTGGCATGGGTCCTCCTTTCACGAATCCACGATGCTCGGCTGCCGGAACGACATCGCAACCTACATCGGGCTCGGGCCAGCGGCTATCCGGTACCGCAGCGGCCCCGCAGAGAGGCCATCCGGTGCGGCACTCACTGCGTCAAGTACTCCCGCGTGATGCGCATCGCCGGCTCCGGCACTAGCATTTGACGAAGATCAACTTGAACATTAACTTCGCTGTCATGAAAACCATGACCATGCTGGAGTTTCGGCGCGATGCGCGCCGCGCCCTCGAGGCGGTTCGCCGCGGTGAGCGGTTGCTGCTCACCTATCGGGGCAAGCCGGTCGCGCGCCTGGAACCCGTCGGGGACGATGCATCCGGAGTTCCGGAGGACGATCCGCTGCTCCGGGTGGACGACTTCGCGGTCGACGGTCCGGGCGGTCCGCTCGCCAACGAGGAGATCGACCGTCTGCTCTATGGCGGGTAGCGTCTTCGTGGATACCTCGGGCTGGTACGCGCTGATCGACCGCCGCGATGCGAGCCATGAGGCAATGACGAACGAGGTACAACGGCTGATCCGCGACGGTGCTCGTCTCGTCTCTACGGACCACGTGATCGACGAGTCCTGCACGCTGGCGAAGGCACGGGCGGGCTCGGTGGCGGCGCTGCGGCTGCTCGATCTCCTGGATGGAACGGTAGCGCTCGACGTGGAATGGATCGGCCCCGAGCAGTTCGACCGGGCGAAGGCGCTGTTCCGCAAGTACCGGGATCAGGCGTTCTCGTTCACGGATTGCACGAGCTTCGCGGTCATGCGCGAGCGGCGGCTGAAGGAGGTCGTCACGACCGACGATCACTTCCGCTTCATGGGCTTTCAGCTTCTCCCGGCCGGCTCGTAGCCGTTCACGCGCAGGCTGCCGGATCGGGGAGCAGCGCGAGAGGACCGGCGGCGGAGACACGTCTATCCTAGCAGGTTGAATGTTCCCTCGGGTGCGCACGCCGGCTCCGCTATTAGTTTCGGTGTGAATCCATGCTGGAGTGCCGAGCCATGAGCATACCGCTGGAGCAGCTCGAGGCCGGAGCCCTGAATCTCTCCCTCAACGGGCGAGCCAGGCTTGCGTAACACCTGCTGGCGAGCCTCGATGAAGAAGAGGCCGAAGATCCCCAGGAGGTCGAGCGCGCCTGGGAGGAAGAGATCCGCCGCCGGCTGGAGGCATACCACGCCGGCAAGGTCCAGACGATCCCCACCGCCGAGGTGTTCGCCAAAGCACGCGCTCGGCTGCGGTGAAGGAGATCCCATTCCTCCTCGCGGCCGAGGAGGAGTTTCTCTGATTAGTGCTCCGTCTTCCCTTCCCCCAAATAGTTGACAGGTCTGGATCAGGAGACATATTGCGGCTTGAGGTTGGGACATCGTCCGCGTATGCGGATCGCCGCCCGGCTCGACCTTCTTAGCCGCCGTGGCGGCCGCTTACCCGAACACCTCGTCTCTTCCTACCTGCACGAGGGACCCATGCCCGAGCTACACCTACGCCTCACCGGCACCGATCTCAGCGCCGTCACCCCCGAGCTGGAATGGCAGCGGGAGCGCCATACCGGCAATCCGCTCGATCTTCGCCTCGATCCCAAAGATACGGAGGACGTCCGTTGGCTCTGGGAGGATCCGATGGTGGATCTCTTCGAACCCGGAAAGGGTCGCCGCCGCCGCGCCGAGGAGGCGGCGGCACGAATCGGGACCGTGCTCGGGCGGGCATTCGCCGCGAGCGAGGAGATGCGCCGCCTGCTGGACCGCGCGCTCGCGCCGGGGCAGCAGCCGCTGGTTCTGATCTCCTCCAGCTTCGATCCCGTTCTGGCCCTTCCCTGGGAGCTGGCGCGCACGCCGGCTGGTTCGGACCTCATGAGCCTCACCGCAGGGTTGGCCCGCCAGCGGGAGAACGTGGACCGGCAGCAGCCAACGCGCCGCACCGGCGATGGGCTCCTGCAGGTGCTACTGGTGGTGAGCCGTCCGGGAGCGGAAGAGGACGTGGAGTATCAGGCGGTCGCCGCCAAGCTGCTCGATCGCTTGCAAGACCGGGCGGAGGTGACGCTGGTACGCCCGGGCACGTTCACGGCCTTCGAGCGGCTGATCGACCGTAAGCCGTGGGACCTGGTGCACTACGACGGGCACGGCATAGCCGGCAAGCTGGCCTTCGAGGATGGCGCGGTCGAGGCCGAGCGGATCGGCCGAGTGCTGGCGCGGGCTGGCGTGCCGATCTTCGCGCTCAACGCGTGCCAGTCGGCGGTAGAGGCGACGCGTGCGAGGGAGGAGCGCGAGGTCAGCTCGGTTGCCCGCGCGCTGGTGGACACCGGAGCAGCTGCGGTGATCGCCATGGGCGCCAGTGTGCGGGTGAGCTCGGCGGTGACCTTCTTCGACCGCTTCTACGACGAGCTGGCGCGCGGGCAAACGCTCAGCGCTGCCTGCCAGCAGGCGCGTCGCGCCATCGAGGCGGGACGCGGGCACGGGCCACTCGACTGGGCTATCCCCGTGCTCTACCTGCGCGAGGACAGCGCCCCCTACCAGGGCAGAACAGCAGCGGCTGAAGGCTCACTGGATGACCTCCTCTTCGGCGGCGCGGAGGAGGAGCATGCGAGCGCTCCAAAGGGCGTTTTCGTGGGCCGCGATGGCGATCTCTACGTCCTGGACCGCGCCGTGGACCAGCACCCGCGTGTGCTGCTCTTCGGCGTGGGCGGGATCGGCAAGACGACGCTGATGGAGTACCTGCTGGAGTGGCGGGCGCGCACCGGGGGTGCCGACCGCGCGGTGCGCTTCAGCTTCCGCGGCGCGCCTTCCCTGGAGCAGCTCGCTCAGGAGCTTCAGAAAGAGGTGGAGGTCGCTCGGCCGGATGCAATTGCGAGGTTCCGGACGCCGCAGTGGGCGCACACTCCTGTGGAGGATCGCCTACGCGGTCTGGCGCGAGTGCTCGCGGTCGACACCACTCGGATGCGGCTCTTCCTCTTCGACAATCTGGAGACGCTCGGCGGCTATCCGGAGGTCAGCTCCGGACCCTACACGGCGGAGGATCGGGCCCATTTCCGCGCGTTGCTGGCTGCACTCGAGGGGCCGAGCACCCGCGTGGTGATGACCTCACGCCGCGACGAGGTCGAGCTGCTCGATGCCAGCGTGCGGCGCTTCCCGCTGAGCGGAGTGCGAGGGCGTGATCGCCTGCCCATGCTCCAGGCTTATGCGGAAGCCTTCGCGGCCGATTCACGGCTCCGCGAGACGCTGGTTGATGATGCTCAGACACCACTGCTCGGCGAACTGCTCCAGGCCCTCGCGGGGCACCCGCTGGCGACCAAGGTAGCGGCGTACGGGCTGCGGGAGCGTCCGGTCGCCCAGGTGCTGAAGAGCATCCGCGGACAGGCGGAGCAGATCGAGATCCCGGCGGCCGAGGAGGGGGCGCGCTCGGTGAGCCTGGAGGCGACCTTCGCGGGCGTGCTCGAGGTGCTGCCGGAGGAGCGCAGGCGCGCGCTCGGTATCCTGGGACTTTTTGCGGAGCTGTTCCACGAAAGCGATCTGATCGGGATGGTCGCCCACGAGAATTTTCCGGAGGGGATCCTGGCGGATCGCTCCGAGGGGGCGCTGCGGCGCGTGCTCGCCGAGGCGTATCGCCTGGGGCTGATCGCGCCGGCGCGAGGGCTCACGGGCGTGTGGGAGATCGTGCCGGGAGCACAGGCGATGCTGGACCGGCTCTGGCGAGAGGCGCTGGAGCCGGAAATTACGGCGGCCGTGGAGCGGCACTTCGTCCGCTACTGGGCGGCCACGGCGTGGATGTACAAACGTGCTCTGCACAGCGAAGACCGGGCGCAATGGGGCGTGGTCTACGGCCGGATCGACGAAGGCAACTTGCGGCAAGCACTCGGCCTCGCGGAGCGGGATCAGGAGTGGGCTGCCGCGCGTCGCATCCTGCAGCTGCTGCTTGAGCTCTGGCCGATGCAGGGGCGGATCAAGGATACTGACCACCTGCGAAAGCAGTGGCTGCGGAAGATTAGCGATGCGCAGGGGGCTCCTGCCGATCCCGACGAAGAGGATCTGGTCGCCCTGTGGTACTTCCTGATGGGAGACGAAGCCAACCGGTTCATACGTGCGGGACAGCTGGAGGATGCAGAGGCGATCTACCAGAGGATGGTAGGGGCGCTCGAGGCGCATCCACAGGGGAACGAGGCACTCCTCGCGGCAGCCTACCACCAGCTCGGCATCGTGGAGCAGCTTCGGGGCGAGCTGGATGCGGCGGAGCAGTGGTACCGCAGGAGCCTGGAGATCGAGGAGGCGCTGGGAAACCGCCCCGGCATGGCGCAGAGCTACCACCAGCTCGGCATCGTGGAGCAGTCTCGGGGCGAGCTGGATGCGGCGGAGCAGTGGTACCGCAGGAGCCTGGAGATCAAGGAGGCGCTGGGCAACCGCCCCGGCATGGCGCGGAGCTAACACCAGCTCGGCATAGTGGAGCAGGCTCAGGACGAGCGGAATGCGACGGAGCAGCGGTACCGCAGGCGCCTCGAGCTCCAC
>JBPCIT010000006.1:0-5390 GCA_051006015.1 Longimicrobiaceae bacterium | reverse complement strand
GTGCTGGGAGGAGCGGGTGGGAGAGGCGGACACGTCCGCGATGGCGCCCGGCGCGCCACCGCCGGCAGCCAGACCCGATGGCGAGTCGCCGAGCTTCGAGGACTATCCCGTCGAGGAGTTCTATCGCGGGGAGCCGGCGCCGGTGGACCTCTCCAGCCATCCGGACGCACGGCAGTTCCGCACCGCGCTGAGCCGGGGCGCGGCGGAGGGGCCGAACTTCGCGGGGCACTACACGGTGGTGAGCTGGGGCTGCGGTACCATGTGCCAGCAGCTGCGGATCGTGGACGCACGTACGGGGCGCGTGCACGAGGGGCCGATCTCGCTGCTGGGAGTGGAGTACCGGCTCGACAGCCGCCTGCTGGTAATCAATCCCCCGCAGGCGGTACGGGAGAAGCCCTGCCCCGCGTGCGAAACCGTGTACTACCTCTGGAATGGCGAGGGACTGGAGCGGATCTGGCCGCAGACGAGCGCGGAGAGCGCGCACCCGGCCGGGACTCCCATCGCCATCACCGCGCGCAATGGCAGACGGCTGCTCTTCGCGGATGAGGTAGTGGATGGGGAGCTGCTCTGGAGCCACCGCCTCCGCGACACCGTTCCTGCGCTCGACGCCTATGTGGTCGAGCGCATCTACATTCCCGAGGGGCGGATGCTGATGATGGTGGACGCCGGCACGGGTGAGATCACGGAGGTGGACGAGCTGCCGGTCCCCTCCCCCGACGGGCGGCGCTTCATCACCGCCTCGCTCGACCTCGTCGCCGGCCACCTGCCCAACCGCATCCGCATCTATCGCGTGGGGGCGACCGGCCCCGCTCTGGAGTGGGAGGTCGAGCCGCGCGAGTGGGGCGCGAGGGAGCCGGTGTGGCTGGACGCGCGCACCATCCAGCTCGAGCGCGGGGAGCTAGAGCACGCCACGTACCAGATCCGGACCTCGCCCATGCGCCTGGAGCTGCGCGAGGATGGCTGGAGGATCCAGGCGACGCCCGCCCCTGCCGCGGAGGCGCGTCACGCGCTGCTCACCTTCTTCTCCGCGCTCGGCGAGCAGCGCTACGCCGAAGCGATCCACCTCTACGGCGGCTCGTACGAGCTTCTCGAGGGTTGGAACCCCGACATCCGCGCGGCTGAGCGGGTGGCGCTCTGGCGGGCCGCCTGTGAGAGGAACGGACTGCAGTGCTTCCCCCGCCTGGAGGTCCTCCGCGAGGAGGAGCTGTCGCCGGGCGAGTACCGCTTCACGCTCCACTTCCTCACCCGCGACGGCCGCGTCTGGAAGCTGGGCCCCTGCTGCGGCGAGACGGAGGAGAGCATGCCGCCCGTGAGCGACTTCTCCTACATCGTACGCAGGACGGGCGAGCGCTTCGTCGTGCTCGACCTGCCCCCGTACATGCCCTGAACGGGTAAGGGGTCAGCTCCGACTTCCGTCGCCGGAGCGGAGTTCCCGCTCCTCCTCCCCCAGCATCCACTCCGCCTCGCGCGCCTTGCCGTCGGGACCGATGAACTGGATCTGCCGGCGCGGGAAGACCGAGAGGATGCGATCGGAGTGCTCCGGCCTGTTCAGCTCCTCCGTCGCCGCCAGCGCGAGCATGCTCTTCCACTTGCGCCGCTCGCGCGCCCCGACCAGGTAACGGATCGTCAGGTTGGTCCAGGAATCGTCGAGCGAGACGAAGACCTGCGGCTCGTGCGCGATCGAGATCTCGAGCCGCTCCTTGCGGAGAATCGCCTCGTACTGCTGGACAGGACCTGCCATCTGCTCGCCGAGGGTCCGGTGGGCCACAGTGTACAGGACATCTACCGCGTAGCGCAGATCCGACCGGTTGGCGACTGGCACCGTCAGCTCGTCCCAGACGAAGGGGAAGTCGCGCGTCAGGTTGACGATCGAGCCGCGCAGCACCTCGTAGTTCGGGAAGGTGATGAGCCGCCCCGTGGGCTGCTCGGCCTGCACGAAGCTGCCGCGGTCGGGACCGCCGATCTCCCATACGGTGGTCGTCAGGAAGTCGATGCGATAGACGTCCCCGAAGACGTCCCCCACCGCTACGCGGTCTCCCACGCGGTAGTAGCCCTGGAAGGAGTTCATCAGCCAGCCGGTGAAGCTCTCGATGGGAGTCTGCAGCGCCCAGGAGAGCGCCAGACCCACCAGACCGAGGGAGCCGACGAGCGCGCGGATGTCGCCGACCAGCACGCTGATGGCGATCCCGAAGGCGAGCAGCCAGATGGCGAAGCCCACCAGCGCCACCGCGGCGCTGTGGCGCTCCCAGCCGCGCAGCACGTGCCGCAGCGCCGGCCGCAGCAGCCGCACCAGCACCCCGGCGATGACCAGGATGCCGATCGCCACCAGGTACTTCGGCAGGTTGGCGAGGAAGCCGGTCCAGAGGTCGCGCAACGCCCCCACCGCCTCCTCCGTCGCCTCGCGGGCGAGGGTGTCGGGGCGCACCTCCTCTTCCTGTGCCGCGGCTTCGGCGCGCCGCAGCTCCTCGACCGGGAGCTGGCGGATGATGGCGACGGTATCGGGGATCTCCTCGAGGACGACCGCCGGGGTGTCCTGCGCCACCGGCTCCTGCGGCGCCCCGTCTCCCTCCTCCGGCGCGAAGATCATGAGGAAGAAGGCGGTGATGGCGACCGCGACGATACTCGCCTTGCGGAAGCCGCGCAGCCGCGCGCGGGCGCCTGCCGCCACCGAGCCGACGTCGCGCGCCGGGCCGCGCCGCCCGCGGGTCATGGGGGCGCGCGCGACGCGCGCCCCCCGGCGAGCCGTCTTGGTACGCGGCGCTGCGGGTCGCCGCGGGTCGCGGCCGAAACGCGGATCGTTGGGACGTGCCATCTACCTTCCTCCCAGCGCGGGCCGATCCAGGTCGCGCTCCTGCAGCTCGACCTCCGGCTTGCGGCCGCGGAAGTAGCGAAGCGCCTCGATCCCCAGCGCGCAGATCGCGGCCCAGGCGAAGCCGATGATCCATCCCGCGATCACATCCGTGGGATAGTGGACACCCAGGTACGGGCGCGAGAAGCCGACCAGCAGGATGATCGCCACCGCGACCAGCCAGGTGAAGCGGCGCAGCCGGCGATCCGGCTCGAGCCGGGAGATCAGATACGCCATCGTCCCATAGGCGATCACGCCGTTCATCGCGTGGCCGGAGGGGAAGGAGAGATGCGAGGCGTGCGTGGCCCACTCGAAGAGATCGGGCCGGGTGCGCTCGTAGACCTCCTTGAGCAGGAAGTTCAGCAGGAATCCTCCCAGCACCGCGATCCAGAGCAGCGCGGCGGAGTAGCGGTGGCGGGTGAGCCAGAGGAAGATGCTGGTGATCATCACCATGATGAGGATCACAGTCCCGCTGCCGAGCGCGGTGATCTCCTGCATGACCTTGTCCAGCCAGCCGGCGCGCTGCGCGTCCAGCCAGAGGAGGATGGCCTCGTCGGTGGGCTGCGTGGCCTCGTGCACCACGAGCCGCGCCAGCAGCGCGAAGAGCGCTCCGGCGAGCAGGACGAGCGTGAGCCCCAGCGTAAGGAAGAGCCCGACCGCGGAGTGGAACCCCCGCACGTGTGCGCCGATCCAGCGGAAGACGCCCTGCAGGGCGACATCCCCGGATCCGCGCCGGCTGGGAGGGGGCTCCACGCCCGGTGGGCGCGAAGGCGATCTCATGCGGTGGGCAGGGTGCAAGAAGAGTGCGAAGCACAGGCTGCGGCGGGACGCATTCCCCGACCGACGGCGCCCCCTCCCCCGGCCCCTCCCCCACGAGGGGAGAGGGGAGAACTGCACATCCTGCCGTAGCATCAGAACCGAGGTTTGGCAGAAAGGTGTTCCCCCTCTCCCAGAATGGCGCTGCGCTACGCGCACCGGACAACAGGGAGAGGGGGCTAGGGGGTGAGGGCCAGCCGAGGCTGGAGGTGATAGTGGTCCGCTGCAGGTTTTGCGCGCAGCGGACCACTCCCTGTACTTTCCCGCCATGATTCGCCTGGACGAGGTCGCGAAGGTGTACGCGGGTGTGCTGGCCGGGGTGCTGGGCCGGAGGGTACGCGCGCTGGAGAGTGTCTCGCTCGAGGTGCCGGCCGGCACGGCGCTTGGGATCGTGGGTCCCAACGGCGCGGGGAAGAGCACGCTGCTGCGCCTGCTGCTGGGCTACCTGCGGCCCACGGCGGGGGAGGTGACGATCGCGGGGATGGCGCCGCGCAGCTACGCGGAGAGCCGCGGCATCGGCTACGTCCCCGAGCTGGTCGCCATCCCCCCGCGCTGGACGGTGCGCGGCGCACTGCGCGCCTACGCTGCCCTGGGCGAGGTGGAGAACGGCCCCGCGCGAGTCGAGGAGGAGATGCGGCGGCTGGGGATCGAGGGGCTGGCGGAGCGGCGCGTCTCCACCCTCTCGAAGGGAAATCTGCAGCGGCTCGCGCTGGCGCAGGCGCTGCTCGGTGAGCGCAAGCTGATGATCCTCGACGAGCCGACGGACGGTATCGACCCGGAGTGGACGGCGCGGGTGCGCGAGATCCTCTTCCGCTGGCGCGAGGCCGATCCCGAGCGCGTCCTCCTCTTCGCCTCGCACAACCTGGACGAGGTCGAGCGCGTCGCCGACCGGGTGGCGGTGCTGGGGGAGGGGCGGCTGCGCGAGGTCATCGACCTGCGCGTTCCCACCGCCGCCCTCCCGCCTTACCGCCTCGAAGTCGAGGGCGAACCCGCCGCCGCCGCCGCGCTGGTGCGGGAGATCTTCCCCGACGCCGCGTCCGAGGATGGCTCCTCCCTCGCCTTCCGCGTCTCCGCCCCCGACCTGCCGACGCTCAACCGTCTCCTCGCCCGCCTCCTGGAGCGCGGCGGGACGCTTCGCGCCCTCACGCCGGAGCGGCAGTCGCTGGAGCAGCAGTTCCGGCGGGCGCTGGGACCCCCCTCCCCCGGCCGCACAGCGCCCCCTCCCCCGGCCCCTCCCCAAATGCTGGGGGAGGGGAGCGCTGCAGACCCTGCCGGACCACCGGAGCCGAGGCTGGGCAGGATGGAGTTCCCCCTCGCCCCCTTGCGGGGAGAGGGAGCTAGGGGGAGAGGGCGTCCTGCTGCCGAAACCGGGCCAGGGGGTGAGGGCCCGATTCGCGGCGAGGAGGCCAGCGGGAGCGGGGGTCCTGCAGGGGAGCGGGAGCCGGGAGCCGAGGCCCCATGATCCCCATCCTGCTGCACGACATGGCGCCGCGCCTGCTGCTGGTTGCCCTCGCGGCGTTGATGTTCTACCTGATCGATCCCGCCTTCCACCAGCACGAGATCGCGGAGGGCGAGGCGGCCGCGGTGCTGGGGCCGCTCGGCCTCTCCGCGACGCTGGCGAATCTGGCGGGGCTGGCGATGCTGATCCTGCTGGCCGGCTTCGTCTCGACCGACCGGCGGCGGGGGTTCTACCGCATCTTCTTCTCGCACCCAACGCATCCGCTCG
>JBPCIT010000005.1:0-7044 GCA_051006015.1 Longimicrobiaceae bacterium | reverse complement strand
TCGGGGTTGTCGAAGCAGCGGACCACATGCACGATCGCGTCGGTCTCGCGGATGTTGGCGAGGAACTGGTTGCCGAGCCCCTCCCCCTGCGAGGCGCCCGCGACCAGTCCGGCGATGTCCACGAACTGCACCACGGCACGCACGGTGCGCTGCGGCTGCACCCGCTCGGCGAGGTAGTCCACGCGCACGTCGGGTACCTCGACCATCCCCACGTTGGGCTCGACGGTGCAGAAGGGGTAGTTCGCGGCATCCGCGCCCGCGGCGGTGAGCGCGTTGAAGAGGGTGGACTTACCCACGTTGGGCAGTCCGACGATACCGAGCCTGAGCATATACCGAGACGATGCGAATTGCCTGAAATAAAGCGGCCGGACGCCTCGAGGAGTCCGGCCGCTCGCCACTCCATAAACTTACACCAGGAGACGGGGGCCGTCAACGCACCACGGTCTTCCCCAGCCGCAATTTGCACGATCTTTGCGATGCGCAGTCCAACGACTCACGCGTTTCCCATTCACCGTCCGTACAGGGAGGAACCATGCGCAGCCTTCTCGTCTTCGCCCTGCTCCTGCTCGCCGCGCCGATGGCGCATGCCCAGGTGCAGACCCCAGCTCCCGTTGCCCCTGCCGCTCAGGCGCAGGCGATTCCCGAGCGCTCCGCCGGGTTCGAGACCATCGAGCCGGTGCGAATCGAGGCTCGCCAGGTGCTCGTCGAGGAGAATGCCGCACTGGCCCTGCAGCGGGACGGTATGGGCAACTTCTTGTGGATCGTGATCGCAGTGATTGTCGCCGGTGTGGTGCTGGCGGCTGCAGGTGTCTTCTAACCGCTGACGACGAGGTCCCGGCGGTGGCTCACCGCCGGGACCTCGTACTGCCCCCCAAACCCCAGCAGGTCTGCTACCCGAGGAACATCGCAAGCAGGCTGCGTGCGGAGTCGAGAAATACCTCCATCTCCGAGCCCTGCGCGTCGGTGATGCCGTGCACCCGCACGAACCAGGGCGCGAGCACCAGCGACACCACGCTCATCAGCTTGATCAGGATGTTCAGCGACGGACCCGAGGTGTCCTTGAAGGGATCGCCGACGGTGTCGCCGACCACCGCCGCCTTGTGCGGATCCGAGCCCTTGCCGCCGTACGCGCCACCCTCGATGTACTTCTTCGCGTTGTCCCAGGCGCCGCCGGCGTTGGCCATGAAGAGCGCCATCAGCACGCCGGTCACCGTGGCGCCCGCCAGCATCCCGCCGAGCGCGGCGACGCCGAGCACGTAGCCGACCACCACCGGCGCGCTGACCGCCACCGTGCCGGGGAGGATCATCTCGCGCAGCGCGGCGCGCGTCGAGATGTCCACGCAGCGCGCGGAATCCGGCAGGGCGGTGCCCTCCATCAGCCCCTTGATCTCGCGGAACTGCCGGCGGACCTCCTCGACCATTCCCTGCGCCGCGCGGCCAACCGCCGTCATGGTGAGCGCGCCGATGTAGAAGGGCAGCGCACCACCGATCAGCAACCCGATCACCACGTAGGGATCGATCAGGTCGATCCCGGTGTCCCTCAATCCCACCGCGGAGGCGTAGGCGGAGAAGAGCGCCAGCGCGGTGAGCGCCGCCGAGCCGATGGCGAAGCCCTTGCCGATCGCCGCGGTCGTGTTGCCGATGGCGTCCAGGCCGTCGGTGATCTTGCGCGTCTCCGGACCCAGGTGGCTCATCTCGGAGATGCCGCCCGCGTTGTCCGCGATGGGGCCGTAGGCGTCCACCGACATCGTCACGCCCACGGTAGCGAGCATGCCGACCGCCGCGATGCCAATGCCGTAGAGGCCGGAGAAGGTGAAGGAGATCCAGATCGCTAACGCGATCAGCAGGATCGGGATCACCGTGGACTCCATCCCGACCGCCAGGCCGGAGATGATGTTGGTGGCCGAACCCGTCTGCGAGGCTTCGGCGATTCGCCGAACCGGCCGGCTGGCGGTGTAGTACTCGGTCACCAGACCGATGCCGATGCCCACCAGCGATCCGGCGAGCAGCGCCCAGAAGGGCCCGATCCCCGTGAAAGCCTGGCCAGTGACCGGATCCCGGAGGTCGAGGCCGAGACCCTGAATCACGAAGTACATCACCACCAGGAAGAGCCCGGCGGCGATGAAGGTGACGTTGCGGAGCGCCGCGGCCGGATTCGACCCCTCGAGCACGCGCATCAGCAGGATGCCGATCAGCGAGGCGACCAGGCCAACCATGATGGTGATGATGGGCAGCGCGATGCCCTCGACCCGGTTCGCCGCGAAGAAGGGGCTGGTGGCGGCGATCGCGATGGTGGCGATCACCGAGCCCACGTAGGACTCGAAGATGTCGGCGCCCATCCCCGCGGTGTCGCCGACGCAGTCGCCCACGTTGTCGGCGATGGTGGCGGGGTTGCGCGGATCGTCCTCCGGGATGCCCGCCTCGACCTTGCCGACCAGGTCGGCGCCCACGTCCGCCGCCTTGGTGTAGATGCCGCCGCCCACGCGGGCGAAGAGCGCGATCGAGGAGGCGCCCATCGCGAAGCCGGAGATGATCTGGGCGAAGCGCAGCACCTCCGGCTGGGCGGGAAGGCCGAGCTGATAGAAGCCGAAGTAGTAGATGACCCCGATCCCCAGCAGCCCCAGCGAGGCCACGGCGAGCCCCATCACCGCGCCGCCGCTGAAGGCGATCCGTAGCGCCAGCCCCTGCCCGGAGGCGCGCGCCGCCTCCGAGGTGCGGACGTTCGCCTTGGTGGCGGCCTTCATGCCGATGAAGCCGGCGGTCATCGAGCAGATCGCGCCGAAGAGGAAAGCGAGCGCCGTCCATTGCCCGATCGCCAGCCAGAGCAGGGCGCCGACGACCAGCACGAAGATGGCGAGCACCGAGTACTCGCGCTTCAGGAACGCCATGGCGCCCGTCTCGATCTGGGCCGCGATGCCTCGCATCACCTCGTTGCCCGGGGATTGATTCCGGACGTAGAAGTAGACGCCCAGCGAGATGAGCAGGCCGACGGCACCTAACGGGCCAGCCAACCAGGTGTAATCGGTCACGGATTCTCCTGTGGTTGTTGTGGAAAGGCCGCTCCCTGCGAAGCGGCCGCGAAAACCGAAATGCTCATCGATTGCAGCGATTCATCGCCGCCTCGATCCCCTCGTTCATCCAGATCCGCACGCACTCGATCAGCTCGGGAAAGAGCTCGAGCACCGCCTGCCGCTCCTGCGGCGGCGGACGCGAGAGCACCCAGTCCGCCAGATCCCAGGCCGGCGGCGCGGCTCCCACCCCGATGCGCAGCCGGGGGTACTGCTGCGTCCCCAGCGTCGCCTGGAGCGACTTGAGCCCGTTGTGTCCTCCCGCGCTGCCGCCGGGGCGGAAGCGGGCGCGCCCCGGCTCGAGGACCACGTCATCGACCACTACCAGCAGGTTGCGAGAGAGGTCGAAGTCCTGCAAACGCCGGAGCGGCGCGAGTGCGGCGCCGCTCCGGTTCATGAAGGTGAGCGGCTTCAGCAGCCGCACCGCGAATCCCTCCACCCGCCCCGACGCTACCGCCGCGTTCCCCTGCTGCCGGAAGCGGCCGAGCTGCCACTCCTCCGCCAGACGATCCAGGAACCACCACCCGACGTTGTGGCGGGTCGAGACGTACTCGGAGCCGGGATTGCCCAGCCCGACGATCACCCTGGTTCCGGCCACCGCAGCTTCCTCGCGGGGGCGGAGTCTCGCCAGCAGCGCCCGAATCAGGTGGTAGGACCCTGCTCCGTCGTCTCGACGTCGTCAGCCTCCTCACCGCGGCGGCGGACCAGCTCAGGCTCCACATCGCCACCCACGCCCTCCTCCTCCTCCGGCGTCTCCGGCAGCGCCTCGATGGTCGGCGGCGTCACGGAGCAGAGGGTGAGATCCTCGTCGTTCAGGATCCTCACGTTCGGGAGGCTCACGTCGCGCACGTGGACCGAGTCGCCGATGCGCAGCTCGCCCACCTCGATGTCCACGCCCTCGGGGATGTCACGCGGCAGACACTCGATCTCCAGGTCGTGCAGCACCTGCTGCAGCACGCCCCCATCGTCGCTGACGCCGGCCGGCGTGCCGTGCAGGCGCACCGGCACGTTCAGGCGGAGCGTCTCGCCCGCGTGCACCTGGTAGAGATCCACGTGCAGCACGATCGGCTTGAAGGGGTGCCGCTGCACCTCGCGGATCAGCGCGCGCGCCGGCTCGGCGCCCTCGACGGCGAGCTCGATCAGGGTGTTCTCGACGCTGATCGAGATGAGGAGCTTCTCGACCTCGTGCCCATCCAGCGAAAGCTCGCGGGTCTGCTCCCCGTGGCCGTAGACGACGGCGGGAATGCGGCCGGTGCGGCGCAGCGCGCGGGCCGCGTTCTTTCCGCGCTCCGAGCGCGGGCGAGCGTTGAGTGTGACAGCCATGGGAACATCCCTTCAGTTACAGATGACAAAAATCGCGCATCCCGCGCCGGCGGATTCGCCCGGCGCGAGTGCGGCTAGTCGAACAAGGAGCTCACGGACTCGTTCGAGTGAGTGTACCGGACCGCCCTTGCGAGCAGATCCCCGACGGAGAGCACCGTGAGCTGCGGAAACCGCTTCGCCGGGGGAATCGCCACGGTATCCGTCACCACCACCTCCCGCACCTCCGAGTCGGTGAAGCGCTGCACCGCCGGCCCCGATAGCAGCGCGTGGGTGGCGCAGCAGTAGATGTCGCGCGCCCCGCGCTGCTTGAGCGCGCGAACCGCCTCCGTCATCGTGCCGGCGGTGTCGATCATGTCGTCGGCGATCAGGCAGTCCCGCCCCTCGACCTCGCCGATGACGTTGAGCACCTCGGAGACGTTCGCCGTCGGGCGCCTCTTGTCGACGATGCCGATCGAGCCGCGCAGCCGTTTGGCGAAGCCGCGAGCCATCTTCGCCGAGCCGACGTCCGGCGCCACCACCACCGGGTTCTCGAGCTGCTTCTCACGGAAGTAGCGCGTGATCACCGGCGCCGCGTACAGGTGGTCTACCGGAATGTCGAAGAACCCCTGCAGCTGATGCTGGTGGAAGTCCACCGCCAGCACCCGGTCCGCCCCCGCGGTGGTGATCATGTTCGCCATCAGCTTGGCGCCAATGGCGACGCGCGGCTGATCCTTGCGATCCTGCCGCGCGTACCCGAAGTACGGGATCACCGCCGTGATGCGCGCCGCCGACGCGCGCCGCGCGGCGTCGATCAGGAGCAGCAGCTCCATGATGTTGTCCGCCGGCGGCACCGTCGGCTGCACGATGAAGAGATCCCGCCCGCGCACATTCTGATTGATGCGCACGAAGATCTCGCCATCGGCGAAGCGCCGGATCGTCACGTCCTCGAGAACGAGCCCCAGATTCCGGGCGATCTCGTTCGCCAGGACCGGGTTCGCCGAGCCGGCGAGCATGACGATCGAATCGCTGATGAACGGATCACTCATGGGCACCGCGGCGCGGGTATCCGAAGCCGGACCAGGCTCGCCGCACCCGAAGGCGCAGTCTCATCGTGGACACGGAACAGCCGGGGAAAGTAGGGGAAGGGTGGAGTTACGTCAAGCCCGGCGGAAACAAAGAAGGGGTGCCCGAAGGCACCCCGAATGGGCATCCCACTGCTCACCCTCACCCCACTCGCTGGGCCTGGCACTGGAGCTGAGGTCCAGCAGGATAGAGTTCCCCCTCTCCCGCATGCGGGAAAGGGGGTCAGGGGGTGAGGGCGCCGTTCATGTCACCGCACGAACTCCTCGAGCCGGCGGATCTGCACCGTTCCCACCGGCAGCGCGCGCAGGCCTTCCTCGACCGTCGCGCGGTCGCCGACGATCACCACCGCAGACTGCCCCGGGCGCACGTACCGGTCGGCGACCCTGCGCACCTCCTGCGGCGTGACCGCCATGATCTGCTGCACGTAGCCGTTGTAGTAGTCGAGGTCGAGGCCGTAGACCACCAGTTCGGTCAGCCGGGCGGCGACCTGTCCCGCGGTCTCGAAGCCGCGCGGCAGCCCGAGCGCGATGTAGTTCTTGGCGCGCTCCAGCTCGTCCGGCGGCACCTCCTCGTCGCGGATGCGGTTCAGCTCGTGGAAGAACTGGATCACGGCGCTGTCCGTCTTGGCGGTGACCACCGCGCTCGAGGCAAGAAAGGGCCCCGGCCCCAGCCGCATGGCGAAGGAGGAGCCCGCCCCGTAGGCGTAGCCGTGCTGCTCGCGCAGATTCATGTTGAGCCGGCTGGTGAAGGAGCCGCCCAGCAGGGTGTTCAGCACGGTGAGCGGGAAGAAGTCGGGGCTGTCGCGCCCCACCGCCGGGTGGCCAATGCGGATCTCCGACTGCGCCGCCTCCGGCTTGTCGATCAGGTAGATCGCGGTCGGCGTGGCCGCGGGGGCGGTTGGCGCCGCGGCGGCCGGGGCACGTCCGGCGCGCCAGCTCCCGAAGGTACGCTCGACTACCGGGTGCAACTCGTCGGCGTCCACGTCGCCCACCAGCAGCAGGGTCGAGCTGCCCGGCCGGTAGAACTGCTGGTGGAAGTTCGCGAGGGCAGCCCGTTCGATCCGACGAGTGCTCTCCGTGGTCGGCACTCTGCCGTAGACGTGCCGCTCACCGAAGACGAGCGAGGCGAAGGCGTTACCGGCGATGATCCCCGCCTCGTCGCGGGCGCGCGCGATGTTGGTCAGCCGCTGCTCACGGATGCGCTGCACGTCCGCGGCCGGAAAGTCGGGGCGGAAGACCACGTCGGCCATCAGCGCCAGCGCCTCCGGCAGGCGCGCGCGGAGCACCTCCAGATCCGCCTGCGCCGCGTCCCATGCCGCGCCGGTGCTGAGCGAGGCGCCGAGCGCGTCCAGCGCTGCGGCCAGCTCGAGCGCGTTCCTGCCCCCCGCTCCCTCGTCCAGCATCTCCGCAGTGAAGGAGGCGAGACCCGGCAGGTTGGCCGGGTCGTCTCCCATCCCGCCGCGGGTGACCAGCGTAGCATGCACGATCGGCAGCTCCCCGTGCCGGACGTAGATCACCGTCAGCCCGTTGGGCAGCGACCGGCTCGCCGGCGCCGGCAGCGTCACCGCGGGCGCCGGCCCGAGCGCTGGGGG
>JBPCIT010000004.1:0-22802 GCA_051006015.1 Longimicrobiaceae bacterium | reverse complement strand
GGGGCGAAGCGCGCCGCGGGATCGGCTCGCGCTGAACGAGCGCTGCAGGCGATCGCCTGCAGCGCGGCCTCGTTCTCCTGCACCACCCGCCGCGCCCGGGCGGCGCCGTGGTTCCAGGCGCGCCAGTCGCGCTCCTGCTCCGCCCATCTCTCGGCACGGAGCAGGAGGTTCGCGGCTACCTGGCAGCGCTCCTGCGGCGCGAGCGCGGGCAGCGCCGCCACCAGCGCCGGCACGGCGTCGGCGCCGAGCCCCGCGAGATAGCTCGCATCGAAGCGCCCCGAGACGCTCGTCTGCTGTACGTTGGTCCGCACGATGAGCGCGTGGGGGTTCAGCACGTTCAGCAGCGCCAGCACGCCCAGCCCCATCCACATCGCCCCCCAGGCGAAGCGCTCCCGCCGCCCGCGCAACACCGTCGCCGCCAGCCAGAGGAAGACCAGCGCCAGCCACACCATGAAGGCGCTCGTGTGGAGCCGCAGCTCGGTCAGGCCGTACTCGCCCGTGTAGAGCCGCATCCGCTGCGCGGCCGAGAGGAGGATCAGGAAGAGCAATCCGACCAGCGCGCCCGCCAGAAGCCGGAAGCGCCACTCCTCCCAGAGGCGATCGCGCCGCAGCAGCGCATCCAGCCCGAGGAGCACCGGGAGGAGCAGCGCTGCGACCGCAACCAGCTCGAAGAAGCCGCGGCGCGCGTACTCGGCGTAGCTCAGGCCGACCGTCGCCTCCACCAGCGCCGCGCCGCCGAAGAGGTAGCGTAGCTGCACCAGCACGAAGGCGCCGAAGAGTACGTTCAGCAGCGCCAGCACCGTGGCCACCTCGGTGCCGCCCAGCGAGAGCTGCGGGAGGCGAGGGAGCAGCCGCCACTCCGGCTCTCCCACCAGCAGCAGCTGCCGCAGGAACCCGGCGCTGATCCAGCTCCAGGCGCCGATCCACAGCAGCGAGGCGACGAGATCCTCCGACTGCCAGCGGAAGAGAGTGGCGATCCCCCGCTCGAAGACCGGGTCCGCCGCGACGAAGAGAACCCCGAAGAGGAAGAGCAGCGGCGCAGCCAGCAGCACCCCCCGCAGCACCGCCGCCGCTTCTCCGGAGCGCCCGGGTAGCGGCGTCTCCCTCCACCGCACCTCGCCGAGCGCCAGAAAGGCCATCCCCGTCGCGGCGTGCGCCGCGCCGAGTAAGAGGCCGCGCAGGTATTCCGCCACGCCCGCCGTCCGCAGCCGCCCCGGGCGTGCTCCGGACGCGCCCAGCGCCAGCGCCATCAGCACCGCCAGCAGGTTGAGCGCTGCCAGCGAGTCAGCATCGCGCCAGGCGATCGCGACCGCGAAGAGGAAGGCGGGCAGGAAGAAGATGCGTCCCTCTCCCGTCAGCTCCACCCCGGTGCCATGGGCGAGCGCCCGTACCACCAGCAGCAGACTCCCGATCCACACCGAGACGTTCACGCCCGGGTCAGCCTCCCACAGCAGCAGCCAGGCGAGCACACCCATCCCCAGCGCCGCGGCGAGCACCCGCAGGGCGTCTGTTGCTTGCTGAGCATTCGAGGCCAGGGTGGGGATACGTTCCAGGGATTGCATATGTGTCGTATGGTTGTTCATGAATATGTGTCGGGACCCCCCTCCCCCGACCCCTCCCCCGCAGTAGTCCGGTGCGATTGCAGCGCCAGGGGGGAGGGGAGCACTGCAGAGCCTGCCGTACCACAGGCATCGAGGCTTGGCAGGATGGAGTGGCGCTGCGCTGCGCGCACCGGACAACTCCCCCTCTCCCAATTCTGGGAGAGGGGGTTAGGGGGTGCGGGCGCCATTCGCGGCCGTGCGCCCCGCCGGCTCCAGCAGGAAGCTGGTCTTGCGGTGGAGGAAGCTGTTCTCGTGAGCGAGCGCGCCCCGCAGCAGCCAGCGGGCGGAGCGCCACCTCCGCGTCACCAGGAGGAAGGCCAGCGCCACCGCGACCATGAGCAGCGTGAAGAGAGTGCCCAGGAAGGCGAAGATCGAGAGTGCGACGCTGCCATGGAAGTTGAAGAATACCTGGCCCATGCGTACCTCTCGTGTTCTTATGGTGCTGCCGCCGCGAGTGCCGGGTGCTGAGCAGCCGCGGCTTCCGGTACCTTGCCGAAGCGGCGCTCGCGCGAGTGGAACTCCCGCAGCGCCGCCTCGAGGTCCGCTTCGTCGAACTCCGGCCACATCCGCCGGGTGAAGTACAGCTCCGCATAAGCGATCTCCCAGAGGAGAAAGTCGCTGATGCGCTGCTCGCCGCCGGTACGGACGAGGAGATCCACGTCGCCGGCGGGCGGGCTCTCGTGGTTGACCCGGGCGAGCAGGCGGCGGAACTCCTCACGCGAGAGCTCCTCCCCCTCCGCCAGCGCCGCGGCGCGCACCAGGGAGTCGCGCGCGGAGTAATCCACGGCGACCCGCAGGTGCATCTCTCGCCCGTGCGAGGTGGCGGTCTCGGCCGCCTCGATCGCATCGAGCAGCGCCGGTCCGAGCCGGTCGCGGCGCCCGATCACACTCATGCGGATGCCGTTCGCGATGCAGCGCTGGGTCTCCGCGCGCAGGTAGGCGCGGAAGAGGCGCATCAGCGCCGCCACCTCACGTGGGGGGCGCCCCCAGTTGTCCGAGGAGAAGGCGTAGAGCGTGGGGGTGCGTACCTCCAGGCGGCGCGCGGCCTCGACCGTGCGGCGCACCGCCTCCGCCCCCGCGCGGTGCCCGGCGACGCGCGGGCGTCCCCTGGCGCGCGCCCAGCGCCCGTTGCCATCCATGATGATCGCCACATGGAGCCCCTCACCCACGGGCTCCGCAAAAGCACTTTGTATCACAAAGTTTACCTCAAAAAAAAGAGAATGCGCTCCGCCTCAGCGCTCCCGAACCGCCTGGATCAACGCCTCCATGTGCTCCAGGTACCGTTCCAGCGCGCGGCGGCCCGCCTGCGTCAGGCGGTACTCGGTCCGCGGTACCCGGCCCGCAAAGGACTTGGTGCAGGTGATGTACTCCGCCTCCTCGAGCCTGCGCGCGTGCACGCTGAGGTTGCCGTCGGTGGCGCCGAGCATCTCCTTCAGCTCGTTGAAGGTGAGCGACTCGTTCACCGCCAGCGCGCTCACGATCCCCAGCCGCATCCGCTCGTGGATGAGGCGGTCCAGCTCCGTGGCTCCCCCCTCCGCGGCGTTGCCGGGGATGCTGGAGAGCCCGCTCGCGGCCGCGGCCACGTCCTCCTCCGGGCGGGGATTCGGATTACCCACCGTGCCTCCTCGCGATCAGGGTTCCGAAGAGGATGTGCAGCCCGCCGAAGCCGGCCGCCATGAAGGCGTTACCCCAGGAGTCCGGGCTGAAGAGGGCGACCACGCCGAGGAGCATGAAGCTGATTCCCATCAGTGGAACGATGCGGATGGAGAAGGCGCCCGCCGTCACCACGCCGGTACCGAAGAGCAGGAGCCACATCCCCGGCAGGGCGCCGGCCAGCCCCGCCTGGTAGAGCACCAGGGTTAGCACCACCCCGGCCAGCAGCGGGGGAGCCAGGCTGAGCGCGAACTTGCGTCCGGGCCCCGAGAGCAGCGGCATACCCACCGCCTTCGCCTTGCGCATTACCGCCCACCCACCGACCGCGACCGAGAGCACCGCCGCGCCGGTCCAGGTCAGCAGCCATCCCTCGACGGAGGGCTGCCACGTGGCGAGCCACGCCGCCATCAGGGCGATCAGCCCGACCACCACCTCCCCCCAGCCAGAGACGCCGGTGAAGGAGCCGGCACGCTCCATCGTCTCGCGGATGAAGCGCAGGTTGTCCATCGCGCGGGCGTGCAGCGCGGTGGGCTCCTCGGGCGCCGAGGGATGGGGACGGATGGGATGAACGCTTGCCATGGAGCAGAGGATAATCTCCGGGAACCGAATTGTCAAGTACTTTGTGATATAAAGCACCCGCCCTCCGGTGCGATCCCCGAACGTGCTCGCCAGCCACGCAAAGAAGGAGCCGGCGGCGCGACCGCCCCCGGCTCCTGCACCTCCGCGGGGCGGCAGGCGCTTACTTGCGCTGCTTCGCCGTGCCGGCCTCGACCTGCTTGGTGTGGCCGTTGCCGTTGCCGCCGCGGATCTCGATGCGGCGGCGGCGAGCCCGCTCGCTCTTGGGGATCATCACGCTCAGCACCCCGTTCTCGAAGCGGGCCTCGATCTGCTCCTGCTCGACGTCCCGCGGCAGCACGAAGGAGCGGCTGAAGCGGCCGTAGCGGCGCTCGGAGAGATGCCAGGTGCTGCCCTCCTCACCCTCGTTTCTCTCCTCCTGCTTCTCACCGCTGATGGTGAGCACGTTGCCCTCGAGCGAGACCTCGACGTCCTCCGGGCGCAGGCCCGGCATCTCGATCTCGACGCGGATGTCGTTCTCCCTCTCGATCACATCCGCCTCCGGAGCCCGCAGCATGCTGCCCATGCGGCTCATGCCGCCGAGCGCGGGATTGAAGATGCTCTGGAAGAGCGGGTTGAAGATGTCCGTCGTCGGTTGAGACCGAGTGATTGCCATGGCGTACCTCCTGTGTGAGCAAAGTAAGCCGTGACAGTTGATCGATATCGGCCGCACCGGTGCGGCCTCCGTCCTCGCGTATAAGCAACCAGCGTACCGGTTTGCACCACCCTGAGCGGGTCAAAACGACAAGCTGGCTTGTCACTCTTGCAGGTCCGGGCTGCACGACTGGCACGGCGCCGCGCCGGTGTCGCTATCTCCTCGCCAAGGGTGCCCCTCAGAAACCCGGCTGCACGGCAATCTGCCACTGCCAGCCGCGGTCTCCCACCAGGGGGCGGACGTAATCGACCTCGAGGATCAGGTAACCAAAGACGTTGATTCGCCCCCCGACGCCGGCGCTCGAGAGGATTCCCCGCTGCGCCGTATCCTCCTGGATTCCCCCCGCGAAGACCGGCCGGGTGCCCTGCCCCCACGCCACGCCGGCATCGTAGAAGAGGAAGCCTTCGATGGGGGGGAAGCCGATGCCGGGCCCGAGTACCAGCGCCCGCACGAGCGGGAAGCGCAGCTCGAAGTTGGACACCGCGATGCGCTGCCCGAAGAGCTGGTCGAGGAGCGCGCATCCGTCGCCACCCTCGATGCCCTCCTGCTGCAGGTTGGCCAGGCAGCGGTCCACGAGATCGCCGTACTGGAAGCCGCGCATCAGCATGGGCTGGCCGAGGAAGAGCGGCCCGAGCGCCTGCTCGGCCTCCGTATCCAGCCCGTAGCGTCCGAAGTGCAGTCCCCGACCCGCCAGGGTGAGCGGCCGCAGCCAGAGATAGCGCCGATAGTCGGCCAGCCCGCTCATGAACCGCACGGTGCCGAAGGTCGGCGAGACCTCCAGGCGGTAGCGTTGCCCGGCGAAGGGGGATGTCCACCCGAATAGCGCGTTGTCGTAGACGAGCGCGGCGCTGCTCTCGAAGAGGTTGAAGGCATCGACGCTCTCCCGCGACTCCTCGAAGCGCGGGTTGGTCGTGCCGATGATCTGGCCGCCGGGACCGCGCACCGGATCAGCGACCACTTCCCGGATGTGTATGTCGCGCGCGAGGCGCCGCGGTCCGGCGGCGAACTCCACCCGCTGCACCTTCGAGAAGGGGAGCTGGGCCAGCCCCTGCAGGCGCCAGTCGAAGGTGCGGAAGGCGACGACCTGGTCACGGTAGAGATTCGTCTGCGGGTCGAATCCCTGGCGGCGCCCCGCCGAGATGTAGGGGATGCGCTGCGCGGCGGCCCCGAAGTCCCAGCGCAGCCGGCGGTACAGATACATCGTCGAGAAGCCGAACTCTTCGATCTGTCCCTGCGCCTGCACCGCCCCGAAGAGGGTGTGGCGCGCGAGCATGTCGCTCCAGACCCCCGCGATCCCGCCGTACAGGCCGCCCTGCCCGAAAGCGCCTCCCGTGGAGAAACCCACCTGCGGCTGGCCGATATAATCGAGCGTCAGGCGCGGCCGGTACGGGGCGATCTCCCAGCCCGCGGCGACCTGCGGTGAGGGAAGTCCCGTCAGCGGGTCCGCCAGGTAGGCCGCCACCTGCCGGAAGGGACCCTCCACCGGCCGGGGCGCGGGGGGCAGCACCGCTGGCAGCGGCGCCGCGGCCCCGTCCGTGCCCAGCATCGGGGTGTCGAGGGGCGTTCCCGCCAGCCGCGTGGGATCATCCAGACGGTACAGGTTGTAGCCGCCGCGCTGGTAGACGGTGAAGACCAGCCGATTCGCACCGCGCGCGCCCGCCAGCACCGGGCTGAGCTGCGTGAAGCCGCTGATCCCCTCGAAGATGTGCGTCACCTGGGTCAGCGCGCCGGTGCCGATGTCGATGCGGTGGATGTTTGCGATTCCCGTGCGGTCGGAGACGAAGAAGAGGCCCTGGCCATCCTGCGCCCAGACCGGATTGATGTTGCGTCCCCCCTCCATCCCCGGGAGCAGCCGGATCTCCCCCGACACCAGCTCGAGCAGCGCGATGCGGTAGGGGCCGAACCGCAGCGCATCCATGTCGGTGCCAGGACCGCGGTCGGTCGCGAAGGCGATGGTGCGGCCGTCGGGGGAGAACGCGGGCATCAGGTCGGCGTTGCGGCCGCTGGTGAGCTGGCGCGTCTCCCCGGTGCCCAGGTCGAAGAGGTAGAGATTGGTGATTCCGCCCTGTGTGCCGGCGAAGGCGATGCTCCCCCCGTCCGGCGACCAGCTCGGGTTGGTGATCTCGGGCACGTCGGGGATGCGGATCTCCCGCACCACCCGCGCGCGCTCGACGTCCACGATGGCGATCACATTCCCCCCTCGGCGCAGCGCCGCAAAGGCGAGCTGTCGGCCGTCCGGCGAGAAGCTGCCAGCGGAGGCGATGAAGTTGAGGCTGCCGAAGTGGGGATCGAAAGCGGCTCCGCGCACCAGACGGCGGATGACCTGTCCCGTCTCCGCGTCCGCCAGCCAGATCTCGATGTCCAGGTTGCCACGCTCGGAGAGGAAGGCGAGCCGCCTGCCATCGGGCGAGAGCGCCGGGGCGAGATTGATGCGCCCGCCGCGCAGATCCCGGGTGATCAGCGGCGTACCCACCTCGCGCGCCTCCGCCCGCTCGCCGAGCAGCGGCAGGTAGGTGCGCCGGACCGCCGTCTGCCACTCGTCAGAGAGCTGCTCCAGCGTCACGTTCAGGATCTGCTGCATCGCCTGCTGGTAGGGTACCCCTCGCCCCATCTCCCGCAGGATCTGCCCCACGACGGCATCCCCCCAGCGGCCGGTGATGTACGCCCAGAGTGCGTGGCCATAGCGGTAGGGGAAGATGCGCGGATCGGTGGCGAGCTGCCGCAGCGTGGGCAGCTCGCCGGTGGCCGCCGCGTCGCGCAGCCACATGGCGGTGTGCGCGTCGATCGGCCCGAGGGTGAGGTACTCCGCCATCCCCTCGATGAACCAGAGCGGCGCCTGCGCCACCGCCCGTCCCCCCGCGCCGATCGAGCCCGCCGACCTCCCCAGGCCGGAGATGTCGTACTGGAAGGCGTGCACCAGCTCGTGCCCCAGCACGTGGTCGGTCTCCGCGTAGGTGTGCGCTAGCGGCATGATCACCCGCTGCTTGGCCGATTCGGTGACGCCCCCCGTTCCCTCGCCCACCGGGCTGCCGAGGATGTTGGTCTGCTGGAAGTCGGCGTGCGAGGCGTAGAAGATCAGCGGCTGGCGCGCGCGGAACTCGTGCTGAAAGGTGCGCGAGAGCCGCTCGTACCAGCGCTCGGCCATGCGCGCCGCATCGATCACGGCCTCCTCCGCCTCCGGGTAGTAGTAGACGTCGAAGTGCTCGGTGTGCAGCACCTGGAAGTCGAAGGTGCGGTACTGCGGGTTGTTCCGCCCGAAGTACTGCGCCTGCAGCGGGGCTGCCCCAATGAGGATCAGGAGAAGCGTGAGCGAGAGCCAGCCGGGGGAGCGGATCGAACGTGTGTAGCTCATGGCGTCATCACCTTTGAACAGCCGTACGCACGTCCGGTACGAGCACCCGCGCGTCGTGGTGCCGTACGCTGAACGCGACCCATCATCTGCCGATGCCGCCGCGGCATAGCTCCGCGGCGTGCGAGATAGAGCGTGAGCAGCAACGCAAGGGGTGTTCCGGCGATGGTGAAGGATGCAGAGGTTCCGTTCGCCGACTAACTGCTCCTGAGGAAGGTGCACGGAGCGAGGAGCCCACCGCTCGCGCTCAGGGAGAATTCTCGCGCGCTTCCAGGGGCAGCTGCACCCCCCACCGCTCCAGCTTCGGCAGCACGCTGGCGGCGCGGGTGAGCGTCTCCTCGGGGTAGCCGAAGCGGCGCTTGATGGCGATGTCGCGGTCGAAGGAGTTCTTCTCCCGCTCCAGCCCCCAGACGCCGCGCACGCCGAGCCGCGGCAGGAAGAAGACCGCGTTCGAGGGGACCGGAAAGTCGCTGCCGTAGAGGGTGCGCTCCTGGAAGAGGGGTTCCTGCGCCAGCTTCGGCAGGTGCGGGAAGCGGCCGGGATTGGCGAGCCCCGAGTTGTCCACCCAGAGGTGCGGGTAGTGGCGCAGCAGGTCGCGCAGCAGCGGGAGCTGGTCCGGCTCGTCCGAGAGTACGATGCGAGTCGCCGAGTGCGCGCAGATCACCGGCACCCCCGCCTCGAGCGGGGCGGCGAGCAGCCGCACGTTGTTCATCTCCGGCGCCACGGTGGCGAAGGTGCGCTCCCCGCCCATGTGGATCAGCAGGGGGATCCCGGCGCGGCTGAGCACCTCGTAGAACTCCCGCAGATCGGGGCTGGCGGGGTCGATCCCCTGCGCCAGCGGCAGCCACTTGATCAGCACCGCCCCCGCCTCGATGCACTCCTCCAGCCGCTGCATCGCATCCTTGCGGAAGGGGTTGAGCGAGGGACCGGGAAGGAGGTGGGGATACCGGGCGCACACCCGGAAGACCCAGGAGGGAGGAACGATCATCTGCGAGCGCTCCCGGTCCAGCTCCCCATCCCGATCGTACACCCCATCGAAGCCCAGCGCTACCGCGTAGTCCAGCTCGCTGGCGGCGACTCGCTCGGCCACCATCTCCGCCCAGGCCTCATCCGCGGAGCGCTCCATCTGCTCGGCGGTGATCCCGTAGAGGAAGCGCATCGCGCGGAAGGTGTAGCGCCGCCGGAAGGCCGGGGAGATCCAGCAGCCGGAGTCGCCTGCGCCGGTGCCGGCCAGGTGGACGTGGACGTCGATCTTGGGTGCGGAGGTCGCCATCGCTGTCGCGGCAAGTGCGGATCTGCCCCGGGGCAGGAGGAGGGCGCCGGCCATGGCAGCCGCCCCGCCGAGCCAGGCACGCCGGGAGAGCATCATTCGCGCCGCGACTCCGCCTCCCGCGCCGTCCGGGCATCGAGCCAGCGGAAGATGCCGGTGTGCGCCTCTTCGGCGAAGAAGGTGGTCAGGTGCGTGCCGCCCTTCACCCACAGCAGCTCGCACTCCGGCAGGTGCAGCGCGAGCTCCTCCGCCAGCACGGGGGGGACGATGCGATCGCGCGTGCCGTAGACGAGCAGCACCGGGATCCGCACCCGGCCGGCGGCGCGCTCGAGCTGCATCTGCTCGAGCGCCTCGTTGAGCCGCTCGACGTACCCGAAGGCCCCCTCGGCCTCCTCGGCGAGGCGCAGCGGATAGAGGCCGCGCTTGACCGGCCCGAAGGAGGGCACCATTCCCCAGAGGCCGCAGTGCTCGCGCTGCCGCAGCCAGGCGCCGAGCAGCGAGGGGCGCAGCTCGGTCAGCACCCGCCGCACCCCGAAGCGGATGCGCAGCGGCGCGGAGATCAGCACCGCGGAGGAGAGCTGGTCGTCGAGGGTGGGAAGGGAGCTGAGGAGGATGGCGCCGCCCAGGCTGAGGCCGACGGCGTGCACCGGAAGCTCGGCCCTGCCGGCGCGCGCCTGCGCCAGCGCGTCGGGGATGGCGCCGGCAACTGCCGGGAAGGAGAAGCGGGTGGTGCTCTCCCGTCCATGGCCGTCCATGTCGAAGGTGAAGACCTCGAAGCGCTGCTGCAGCAGCTCCTTGAAGAAGCCGGGGAAGGCGAAGAGCGCGTCGTTGCCGGCGCCGTGCGCCACCAGTACCAGCGCCCGCGGCTCCTCCGCGGGGGTGAAGCGGTAGGCCAGGGTCTCGCCTCCCGCATCGGGACGGGGGTAGGTCAGGCGCTCGTGGGTCATCCCCCGCACCTCGACCCACTCGCGCAGGGCGCGCTCGTAAGGTAGCTCCGGCACCGCTACCGCCGCTGGTGGGCGTCCCCCTCCATCCACCCCTGCGTCGCCGCGTCCGCGGGGACCGTCTGGCCGAGGCGCTCGGCCTCCATGCCGTCCCTGACCTCCGGGGTCAACTCGCCGTCGGCCGCGCCGAGCGGTCGCCCGGGCGGGGCGATCAACGGCCCCACATGGCCGGTGATCAGCCGCGCGGCGCGCTGCCAGGTCAAGAAGGACCAGGCCCACTGCACGAAGACCACGATCCGGTTGCGGAAGCCGCTCAGGTAGAGGATGTGGATGAAGAGCCAGGCGAGCCAGGCGAGCGCGCCAGCAAGCTTCGCCCCCGCGATCTCCGCGACGGCGCGGAAGCGGCCGATCACCGCCATCGTCCCCTTGTCGCGGTAGCGGAAGGGGCGGCGGGGCTCGCCTGCCAGGCTGCGGCGGATGTTGGCGGCGGCCCAGGGGCCCTGCTGCATCGCCACCGGCGCGATGCCCGGCAGCAGCTTCCCCTCGGCATCCGTGGAGGCCGCCAGGTCGCCGATCACGAAGAACTCCGGGTGCCCGGGGATGCTGAGATCCGTCTCCACCGGCACGCGCCCTACCCGGTCGATCGGCACGCCGAGCCTCGCGCCCAGCGGTGAGGCGGTGACCCCCGCCGCCCACACCACATGGCGGGTGGGGATGCGCTCCTCGCCCACCCACACCGCGTCCGCCTCGATGCGTGTCACGATGGAGTTGGTATGTACCTCCACCCCCAGCTCGCGCAGCATCTCCTCCGCCCTGGTGGAGAGCGCGGGATCGTAGGCCGCGAGTACCCGCGCTCCCCCCTCCAGCAGAACCACCCGGCTGTCGCGCGGGTCCATGTGGCGGAAGTCCCTGACCAGCGCGTGGCGGGCGGTCTCGGACATCGACCCGGCCATCTCGACCCCGGTCGGCCCTCCGCCGATCACCACGAAGGTGAGCAGCGCCCGTCGCGCCGCGGCGTTGGGCTCCTGCTCCGCGGCCTCGAAGGCGAGCAGGTAGCGCCGCCGCAGCTCGACCGCATCCTCGACGGTCTTGAGCCCCGGCGCGAGCGCCTCCCACTGCGGGTTCCCGAAGTAGTGGTGGGTGGCGCCGGAGGAGACGATCAGGAAGTCGTAGGAGATGCGGCGCCCGTCGGCGAGCACGACAGCCTTCCCCACCGTATCCACGTCCGCCACCTCCGCCAGCAGCACGTCCGTACGGTTGTGGTGGCGCAGGATGTGGCGGATGGGGGCCGCGATGTCCGCGGGGGAGAGCACCGCGTTGGCCACCTGGTAGAGGAGCGGCTGGAAGGTGTGGTGATTGCGGCGGTCGATCACCGTGACCCGGACCGGCGCTCTGCGCAGCGCGCGTGCCGCGTACAGCCCGCCGAAGCCGCCACCCACGATCACCACATGCGGAAGACGCTCACCCGCCATGTTCACCTCCATACGGCGAAAGTACGAAAGTGCGAGAGTGAACAGTAGTCACACTCTCGCACTTTCGTACCCCGCGCTTTCGCACTGGTGGTTATACCGGCACCGGAAGCAGCGTGCGGAACGAGTTGCGCGCGCGGTTGAGCCGGCTCTTCACCGTGCCCACCGGGATGCCGATCGCCTCGGCGATCTCCTCGTAGGAGAGGTCGTCCACCTCGCGCATCACGAAGGGGACGCGATGGTGCTCGTCCATCCGCTCGATGGCGGTGTCGATCGCCTCGCGCAGCTCGCTGCGGTACGCATCCCGCTCCGGATCCGGCCCCTGCGCCTCGAACTCGACGGGGCGCGAGGGAACGCCCGAGAGCGAGCTCTCCGGGCGCAGCTCCGAGAATACCGTCTCGCGGCGCCGCGAGCGGTTGCGGAACTCGTTCTTGAGCAGGTTGTTCGCGATCGTATGGATCCAGGTCGAGAACTTCCGCGCCGGATCGTAGCTGTCGCGCGCGCGGTGGATGCGCAGGAAGGTGTCCTGCGTCAGATCCTCCACCCGCTCCTCATCGTTCAGTCGCTTGCGCAGGAATCCCTGGATGCGCGGCTCATAGCGCTCGACGAGCACGCGGAAGACCGCGGGATCGCCGTCCGTGTACCGCTGGAAGAGCTGCTCGTCGGTGAGCTCCGTGAGCGGCGCCGAGCGATCCTCCGGCGCAGGCATAGCCGACTGCACTCCGTCCCGCCGGGGGTACTCCGGGGCGCGGCGCACATCCATCCAATTCCGTTTGCGAGTAGCCATTTTCATGGAAGAAATATAATGCGTTATCCCGGCTTTGTCGAGGCTCTCGTCACGCGGAAAAGGGGCGTAACTACTAGGATTTACCTGATGTTTCCAGGCAGGTGCGGGGCTGCGACTCGTGGGGAGCGTGGGTGGGTGCGCCTGCGTGCCGAACGCCCCACCCGGCGCGCGGCGCAGGCGAGGCGTTCGGGAAAGCGTACCGCGGCGACCGACGCTATGGCGTGCAGAAGTAGAGCCAGGCCGGCAGGATGTTGAGCGGCTCGAAGTCCTTGCGCACTTCGCGGAAGCTCTGCTTGAGGTAGGGGAGCACCGCCGGGCTGAACTGGTAGACGAGGAACCGGCCCTGCGGATTCAGCGCCGTGCGCGTGTTGCGCAGGATGCGGGCGCGAACCTCCTCGGGCATGGTCGAGAAGGGGATGCCGGAGATGACGTAGTCGGCGTGGTCGAAGCCGAGCTGCTGCAGCACCTCGCCGATCCGTTCGGCCGATCCGTGGACGACGTGCAGCCGCGGATCGCGCAGCGACTCGCGCAGGAACTCGACGAACTCGGCGTTGGTCTCGAAGACGATCATCTTCCCGCCGGGCCGCAGCCGGCGCAGGATCTCGGTGGTGATGTTGCCCACCCCGGGTCCATACTCGACGATCACCCTCGCCCTCTTCCAATCGATCTGCTTGAGCAACTCCTTGGTGAGAAAGCGCGAGCTGGGGATGAGCGAGCCCAGCATCCGCGGATGCTTGAAGAAGTTGCGCGCGAACAGGAGCGCCTGCTCGGATCGTGAGGGTGTTTGCTGTAGCACGGTCAGTATCATCCTCGATAAGGGTTCCCCGATCGCGACGGTGCAACCGTGAGCTTGCGCTGTCGCAAAGCACGCGCCATTCCTGCCGCCGGCTTGCGTGATCGGCGCGGGCGCAACATTCTGCGGGCGTTGCTCCCCTGGTGGCAAGTGGCTGCCGCTGCCGAGCCCTCGACCTGACGCGATCCGAACCGCCGCATGAGCCAGCCCGACCCGCTGCGCGACCTCGAGCTGCTGATCCGCTCCCGCCATAGCATCCTCCTGCTGGATACCGCGGAGGAGGAGCGGGCGGAGGTGCTGCTGAAGCATCTGGCAGACCGGCTGGAGCTGCCGCTCTTCTCCTGGACGCCCACGCGCGGGCTGCGCCGGGTTGATCTGGAGAACCCCGTCTACAACACCACCGAGGCACTGCAGGCGCTGGATCACGCCGAGCAGGCACAGATTCCGGCGCTCTACCACTTTCGCGGGCTGGGCGGGCTGCTCGGCAACCTGGTGCTCGGCGAGAAGCTGCGCGACGCCGCGGCGCAGTTCCGCGAGCGAACCGGGGCGCTGATCCTCACCGGCACCGGCATCGAGCTGCCGGAGTCGCTGCGGCCGATGAGCGCCACGCTGCGCCTCCCCGCGCCGCGGCCGGAGGAGTACCGCAGCCTGCTGCAGCACATCGTGCGTGACCTCTCCGCTCGGCGGCCGGTCGAGATCGAGCTGACGCGTGAGGAGCTGAACCGGCTGCTCGTCAACCTGCAGGGCCTCACCCTGCTGGAGGCGGAGAAGATCCTGACCCGGGTGATCATCGAGGACGGACGGCTCTCTCCCGAGGACCTTCGCGCGGTGGTGGAGACGAAGACCGCGGTGGTCGAGCGCGAGGGGCTGCTCGAGTACTATCCGGTCGAGGAGAGCATGGCAGAGGTGGCAGGGCTCGAGGGGCTGAAGGGCTGGCTGGCGAAGCGCCGGATGATCCTCGCCGATCCCGAGCGTGCGCGGCAGTACGGCCTCCCCTTTCCGAAGGGTGTGCTGCTGCTGGGGGTGCCCGGGTGCGGCAAGAGCCACTCGGCGAAGGCGGTCTCGATGGAGTGGGGGCTGCCGCTGCTCAAGTTCGATCCGGCCGGTCTCTACAACAAGTACATCGGCGAGACCGAGAGGAACTTCAAGCGGGCGATCGGCACCGCAGAGAAGCTCGCGCCGGTGATCCTCTGGATCGACGAGATCGAGAAGGCGTTCGCCTCCTCCGGGGAGGGGGAGGACGGCGGCGTCTCGCGCCGCCTGCTGGGCAGCTTCATCTCCTGGCTGCAGGAGCGCGGCGGCGACGTCTTCGTGGTGGCGACCGCGAATGACGTGACGCGGCTCCCCCCGGAGCTGCTGCGCAAGGGGCGCTTCGACGAGGTCTTCTTCGTGGATCTGCCGGAGGCGCCGGCGCGGCGGGCGATCTTCGAGATCCACCTGCGCCGGCGCGGCCAGGACCCCGCGCGCTTCGACCTCCCCCGCCTGGTGGAGGCCACGGAGGGGTTCAGCGGCGCGGAGATCGAGCAGGTGATCGTCTCGGGCCTCTACACCGCCTTCGCCTCCCACGGCGAGCTCTCCGACCGCATCCTCCTGGAGGAGATCGCCGCCACCCGCCCGCTCTCCCGCGTGATGCCCGAGCACATCGCCGCGCTGCGTGAGTGGGCGCGGGAGCGGACGGTGGCCGCGTAGGCGCGGAGGATCAGTCGTCCTTGTCCCAGTCGGTCAGCGCGGCGACCACGAAGGTCACCGCGGTCAGCCCCAGGAAGAAGTTCCTCGCACCCCGATGCCCCGCGAAGCCGAGCGCCCAGGGGAGCGCCGGCAGCGCCAGGCCGGAGACCGCCTCCGCCGCCCCGTGCGCCTTGAAGGGCACCACGCGCTTGACGGAGAGCGGGTAATCGGTCAGCGCCGAGAGGCCGAGGTAGCCACCCGCAAGGGTGTAGCAGAGCCGTGATGCGGACTCGGGGAATCCGAAGAGCTGCGGGGCAGCCGCGGTGGTGACGACGGTGGCATAGTCCAGCACGCCATGCAGCCGCGGCGAGATCGGTCTGTTCATTTGTTCCTCCGGTGAAAGGGGAGGAGGCAGAGAGCAAGAGCCATTCCCCGATCACCGGTCGGCTGCCGCGCTTCGTACGAGCGGGACGCGCCGTGCCTCAGCGCTGCAGCCAATCCACCGCGTCGCGCAGCTCGCTGGGATCGATCCAGTGCCCGATCGGGTAGTCGCGCGCCTCCAGCTCCGCGCCGGCGGCCTGCAGGCGCCCCCGACCCTCACGCGCCAGCTCGAAGGGGATGTTGGGGTCGTTCGTGCCGTGGCCCCAGAAGATGCGGGTGCCGCGGACCGTCTCGGCGGTGACCCGCACGCTGGGATGGTTGGCGAGGAAGCCGCTGAAGTTGAGGACGCGGCCCACCTCGCCGGGATGCCGCAGCGCGAAGGCGAGGCTCATCGTGCCCCCCTGCGAGAACCCGCCCAGCACCAGCGGCCCGCTCGTGGCGGGGAGCTGCCCCGGCAGCTCGCGCAGGAAGTTGCCCAGCTGCCGCTGGCTCTGCTCGAAGCTCTCCGGGTCCGGCCGGTCCTCCCCCAGGAAGCGGTACCACGCCCAGCCGGGGCCGTACCCCCACGGTGCGGCGGGGAAGGGCGCGCGCGGCGCCACCAGAATGGCATCCTGCGGGAGGTACGGCTGCAGTCCCATCAGGTCGTCCTTGTCGCTCCCACGCCCGTGCAGCAGCACGATCAGCGGGGCACCTTCCTGCACCTTCTCCGGCATGTGTCGGTCGAATTCGAGCATCTCCTCTCGTCTCCCTCCGGTGTTGCTGCGCGACGCTCCACGAGCCATTCACCGCAGCGGCGTGAGCTGCGCGCCGATCTCGCCGCGGTGCGGCTCGAGCCACTCCGGCAGCTTCAGCTCGGTCCCCAGCTCCTCGACCGGCTCGTCCACTGCGAAGCCCGGGCCATCGGTGGCGATCTCGAGCAGCAGGCCGTCGGGTGCGCGGAAGTAGACGCTCTTGAAGTACCCGCGGTCAAGCACCGGTGTCACCTCCACGCCCAACCCCAGCAGGTGCTCGCGCCAGGCGAGCTGCTCCTCCTCGCTCGCGGCACGGAAGGCGATGTGGTGCGTCTGCCCCGCGCCGCCGCGCGTCTGCCGCCGCAGCTCAGGCCAGCCGAAGAGGGTGAAGGAGCTGTGCGGCGCCACCCGCTCCCCGTCGTAGTCCGCCCAGAACCGGTGCGGCATGCCTGGCGAGTCCTGGTTGACGCTGCGCTTCACCAGCTTGAGGCCCAGCGTGTCGCGATAGAAGTCGAGCGTCCGCTGCGCGTCGCGCGAGACTATCGTGATGTGGTGAAATCCTGTTGTGATCAATGGCTTCATCTTGCTCCTCCTGTACGCACTATCCAGTCCGCACCCGCTCGATCCACGCGGAAAAAGCCTCGAGGTGCTGTCGCACGAAGCCGCGCGTCTTCTCGTCCGTGAGGCGGCCCTCCTCGTCGAACTTCTCCCCGGCGCGCGGGATCAGCACCTCGGGAGAGGGCATCACCAGGGTTAGGGTGAAGACGAAGGACTGCCGCAGGTGCATCTGCGCGCGAGCGGTGCCAAACGCCCCGGCACTCGCGCCCATGATCGCCGCCGGCTTCTCGATCAGCACCGAATCGCGCGGCGGCCGCGAGGCCCAGTCGATGGCGTTCTTCAGCACCCCGGGAACGCTGTAGTTGTACTCGGGGGTGACGACCAGCAGGGCGTCCGCCTCACGAATCGCCTCCTTGAGGGCAGTCACCGGCTCGGGATCGCCCTCCGCCTC
Source organism: Longimicrobiaceae bacterium (assembly GCA_051006015.1). Classification (GTDB taxonomy): domain Bacteria; phylum Gemmatimonadota; class Gemmatimonadetes; order Longimicrobiales; family Longimicrobiaceae; genus JBPCIT01. Next base: position 5,877 of record JBPCIT010000004.1, on the reverse strand, counting down.
CACATCCGTGTTGAAGAGCGGGATCTCTCCCAGACGGTCGAAGGTCCGGATCTCCATCCCCTCCGGCGCCAGCTCCCGCGCGGCCCGCAGCAGCGCCCGGTTGTACGAGCCCTGGCGCAGGCTCCCGGCGACACCGGCTACCCGGATTCCCTCCTTGCGATCAGACATCGACGTTTCCTCCTTCACAGGGTGGCCCTGCACATCACGCGCTCGCGGCGCGTCGGGAGACCGGCGCGCCTGCGAAACCGCGGCCCGTTACCCCACCAGCGTCGCCTGCACGTCAAGGGTGATCCGGATCTCGTTGCTGACCAGAATCCCCCCGGCCTCTTAGGAATGCGTACCGGTCCGGGGCCTGCGGCCGGCATGCTATTGCAGCTATAAGAATCTCAGTAGTGAAACATACCTGCAAAAAAATTGCCTCTATACTATCTCGGTGCAGGACGGCAGGTCGACGGCGCGCCGGCCGAGCGTGCGCAGCAGGTCGACCGCCTGCCGCCGCTCCTCCTCATCCAGACCGGAGAGTGCGTGCTCGATGCAGCGCGCGTGCTCCGGAAAGATCCCGCGGATCAGCTCCTCACCCGCCGGGGTGAGCGCCGCGTAGCGGGCCCTGCGGTCTTCGGGGCACTCCCGCCGCTCCACCAGCCCTCGCGCCTGCAGCCGGTCCACCAGGTAGGTGATCCCGCCGCTGGAGACGAGGATTCGCCGCTGCACCTCGCCGAGCAGAAGCGGCCCCTTGTGGAGGAGCGCCTCCAGGATGCCGAACTCGGTAAGGGTCAGGTCGTGACGCGCCACCTGCGCCTGCGCATGGGCCTCGATCGCCGCGGCTGCCCGGGAGAGCACCACCCAGAGCTTGAGGGCCAGCTCCTGCGCCGCCTCGGTCTCAGGCGTGGCGGAATCGAGAGAGTTCGTGTCGGCGTTCATCTTAGAACTAAGATAAATCCAGGCGCTCCGCCGGTCAACCTTCAGGACCCGGCATCCGGCCGGAGCTGGTAGACACGGCCATTCGCGGAGAGCAGGTACAGCTCGCCGGCGGCGTCCTCGCCGAAGGAGAGGACGTTCCCGACCCCGCCCAGCTCCCAGCTTCGCTGCTGCGTCGCCTCTCGGTTCGCGTAGCGGAAGCTACGGATCCAGCCGCGGCAGTAGTCGCCATAGAAGTAGTGGCCCGCGATGGCGGGGATGGCGCTGCCGCGGTAGACGTAGCCGCCGGTGACCGCGCACCCCTCGGAGCGGGTGCCGTACTCGATCACCGGGAGCACCATCCCCTGCGGGCTGCAGGAGGAGGCGCCGTAGCACTGGCTCCCCTCCATCACGCTCCAGCCATAGTTGAGCCCCGCCTCGCTGCCGCCGACGACGTTGACCTCCTCGATGGCGTCCTGGCCGACGTCGGCGAGGTAGAGCTGGCCGGTCTGGCGGTCGAAGGAGAAGCGCCAGGGATTGCGCAGCCCGTACGCCCAGATCTCGCCACGCGCGCCGCTCTGCCCCACGAACGGGTTGCCCGGCGGGATGGCGTACGGATCGCCGCGATTCACGTCGATCCGCAGCAGCGCCCCCAGCAGCGTTCCGCGGTTCTGGCCGTGCCCCTGCGGATCGCCGCCGCTCCCGCCGTCGCCCATGCCGACGTACAGCATGCCGTCGGGACCAAACTTGATGAGGCCGCCATTGTGGTTGGCGTAGGGCTGCTCGACTGCGAGGAGGAGTCTGGCGGAGGCGGGATCGGCCAGATCGGGGTCGGAGCCGACGCGGTAGCGCTCGATGCGCGTATCCCCGCCGCGGTCCGTGTAGTTCACGTAGAAGAAGCCGTTCGCCGCGTACTGGGGGTGGAAGGCCATGCTGAGCAGCCCCCGCTCCCCGCCGCTTCCCACCCGGTCGCGGATGTCGAGAAAGGGTGTGGCGAGCAGGCTCCCGTTCCTGACGATGCGGATGCGCCCCGGCTGCTCGACGATGAAGAGCCGCGGGTCCGAAGCGGGGGCCGTCAGGTAGACCGGGCTCTCCAGCCCGCTGGCGATCTCCTGCAGACGCACCTGCGCATCCACCTCCCCCTCCGGACTCGTCGTCCCGTTGCAGCCGAGCAGCGCCAGCAGCGAAAGGAGCACCGCGCCACGGGGACGGCGGGCGCGGAAGAGATGTGTCGAGAGAAGAGCTAGCATCAGGCCACCCCGGCCACTCCGGTTACGAGAGCGATGATCCTGGAGAAGCTGGGGATAGTGAGGGAGTGCGGCAAGGGTGGAAACGAAACGCCCGCCCCGAGGTGGGGCGGGCGTGGGAGAGAGGGATCAGCTCCCGGGCCCGGGAGGCAGCACTCCCGGTCCGCGATAGCGGGAGGTGCCGCCGAGGACCTTGCGGGAGTAGCCATTCTCGGGGTCCTTGCCCTGCCGCAGCGCGCGGTCGACCGCGCCGGGGCCGCGGTTGTAGGCGAGCAGGCCGAGGCGAACGTCATCGTAACGCTCGATCATTCCGCGCAGGTAGCGCAGCCCCAGCCGCAGATTGGTCCTCGGATCGAGGATCTGGGCCTCGGACTTGAGCGAGGGATCGAGCCGGCGAGCGGTTCCGGGCATGAGCTGCATCAAGCCGAGAGCACCCATCGGACTGCGGGCGCGAGGAGCGAAGCGGCTCTCGACGCGGATCAGACGAAAGGCGAGATCGGGATCGATCCCCTCCGCGGTGGAGACGTCGTGGATCTGCTTCGCCAGATCCGTCGAGATCGCATAACGCAGCGTGTAGCGGAGAATACCCGGGTCCGGCTCGCGGATCCTGTGCGCCTGCTCGCGGACCGGCTCCCAGAAAGCGGGTCCCAGCAGAACCTGCTTGCGGGAACTCGGGGTCGAGGCCTTGATCGGCTGCAGCTGCACTATCCGGGTGGTGTCCTGCGAGATCGAGCGGGGCGCGGGCGCGGCGGCGGCCGCGTGAGGGACAGCGAGGCTGACGAGGTGGAGCGCTCCGAGGAGTAGAACCGGGATCGCGAAGCTCGACGCTTGCGGACGGAGCGCACATGGACGGCCCCTCGCAGCGGATCTCCCGATCGATTCATGACGTCGTAAGCCCAACCCTACCTCCAGGTGACTGGTAAGCACAAGTGCGGCACAAGGGGGAGTTGATCCCATGGCCGTGTCGCACACAAAAAACAAAAAGTCCCGCTGGCGGCCAAAAGGGCCTCCGCATCAGAGTCGTTGCAAACGTCCAATGCAGCCAGGGGAGGGCAATAAACTGGAGCAGCAGCGCGATTCGCGCAACCCCTACGGGCTACGGCGTGGGTCGAAACCCTGCTGGAAAGCGGATTTTCGTCTCCCGTTTCGCGACCGCATGGAACCGTGTATAATAGAGGTGCGACAGGCTGGCGCGGCTCCGCGCTTCTGCTCTTTCCCTCACTCCCTCCGGAGGAATCCCATATGTCCCGCAATCCGATGCCCGACGTCATCGTGCTCCTCCCCGGCCTCACCGGCAGCGTGCTCAAGAAGGATGGCAAGGTCATGTGGGGCTTCTCCGGAGGCATGGTCGCCGGCTCGATCTTCACCCGCGGCGGCAACCTGCGGCGCGCGCTGACCCTGGCGGAGGATCCACCCGACGTGGACGACCTGGGCGACGGCGTGACGGCCGCCGCGCTGATCCCCGACCTGCACCTGCTGCCGGGGTTGTGGAAGATCGACGGCTACTCCAAGGTGGCGAACACCCTGCTGGCGCGCTTCGACCTCACCGAGGGTCGGAACTTTTTCCGCTTTCCCTACGACTGGCGGCGCGACAACCGGGTGGCCGCGCGCCGACTGCAGCGGCAGAGCCAGGAGTGGCTGCGCGCCTGGCGGGAGAGCTCCGGCAACCGGGACGCGAAGCTGATCCTGGTGGCGCACTCCATGGGCGGGCTGATCTCGCGCTACTTCCTGGAGGTGCTCGAGGGGTGGAGGGACACGCGCGCGCTGATCAGCTTCGGCACCCCGTATCGCGGCTCGCTGAACTCGGTGGACAGCCTGGTCAACGGGCTGCGCAAGGGCCCGCTCGGCTTCCTCGACCTGTCGGAGCTGGTGCGTAGCTTCACCGCCGTCTACCAGCTGCTGCCCATCTATCCCTGCTACGATGCGGGGAATCGCCAGCTGGTGCGGATCGGCGAGACGAGCGGCATCCCCAACGTGGACGCGCAGCGGGCGGGGGATGCGCTCGCCTTCCACCGGGAGATCGAGGCCGCAGTGGACGCGCACCTGCAGGAGGACGATTACATGCGCAACCGCTACCGCGTCTATCCCATCGTGGGGATCGCGCAGCAGACCTTTCAATCGGCGCGTCTCACGGGGCGGCGAGTCGAGCTGCTGACCAGCCATGAGGGCCAGGATCGCGGCGGCGACGGCACGGTGCCACAGGTCTCGGCTACTCCCATCGAGTACAGCCGGGAGCGCAACCAGATGTACGCCGCCACGCAGCACGCGTCGCTGCAGAACGCGGACGCGGTGCTCACCCAGATCGACGGCCTCATCAACAGCTTCTACTTCGACCTGGGCCCCTTCCGGCGGCGCGAGATCACCCGCACCACCGTGGCGCTGGAGGTGGAGGACCTGTACTGGACAGGTGAGCCGGTGCGGGTGCGCGCCCGCCCCGAGCGCGAGGATGTGCAGCTCACCGCCACACTGACCAACAGCGATACGGGCACGGTCGTGGCCACCCAGCCGCTGCGGCCGGGTGCGGAGGGATGGCAGAGCACCGAGTTCGTGCCCCCAGTTGCGGGTGCCTACCTGGTGGAGGTCCGCGGCGGCCCCGACGTCGAGCCCGCCGCGGACGCGCTGGCGGTGGCGGAGCCGACGGCCGAAGGCGAGCTGGAAGAACTCTGATCCCGAACCCGGAGCCGACTCGATGCCCACACCCGTCGCCTGGAGTGAGAGTACCAAGATCCTGACCGTCCCCTCGAAGCGGTCGCTGCGCAGCGTGCTCGACCGCCTCCGGCGCGAGCAGCCGGACTGGGTGGTCATCCACCGCCCGGACGAGTGGAATCCGGAGAGGCCCTACTTCTATGCTCTTCGCCCTTCCGAGTTGCTCGATTTCGCCGATGAGCACCCGGACCGGCTCGACCGTACCCTCGAGGAGGCGCTCGAGCTGCACGAGGATGACCAAAGCGCGGTGACCCGCGGCCCACGCCCCGCGGAGGTCGAACTGGTGAACCCGCAAAGCCACAGCCCCTCCTCGATGCGCGCGGTGCACCTGGACGCGCAGGGTAAGGTGGTGGCGGTCGGCGAGCCGCCGACGGCGGGCGCTACCCGCGGCCCCACCCGCGGCGGCATGCGGGGAGGGCATAAGAGCGCGGCGCCGACCGGTCCTGATCTGGGTCCCACGCGCGGAGGCACCCGCGGAGGCACCCGTGGAGTCACGCGCGGTCCGAGCCGCGGCAGGACGCGCGGAGGGGACGAGCGCGCCGTCGGCGCCGGTGGGTCCGCGCCCGACGCGGCCGAGCAGGTCGAGGTGACCATCTCGGCGCAGGCCAAGGAGCAGATCCCCGTCGGCGCGATCGATCTGGTGGACTTCCGCATCGAGCTCAAGGGCGAGGCCATGCCGCTGCGCCACCAGCTGGACGCGACCATCAGCACCGATAAGAAGATCCGGGTTCTGATCACCGTCCATGGCACGGCGGTCGAAGCGCTCGACCCGCGCATCCAGGAGGTGGATCCCCCCGCGGCGGGCGAGCCGACGCTCGGCGCCTTCGAGATCCGCGGCATCGAGCTGGGGCGCGCCGAGATCGCCCTGCTCTTCCGGCAGGGCGGCACCCAGCTCGGCAGCATCCGCTTCAGCGTCTCGGTGGTCGCCGCGGCGGCGGCGATCAGCACAAAGGTGAGTGGAAGCGCGGTGGCCGCCTCGCGCGGCCCCGCGAACGACGAAGTGTTGACCCTGCTGATCGAGCCGAAG
>JBPCIT010000003.1:0-12180 GCA_051006015.1 Longimicrobiaceae bacterium | reverse complement strand
GGGCTGCCGGCGGGGGCGATTCCGCGCTACGACTTCGATGCTTACCTGCGCTTCGACGGCGTGCTGCAGCGGGCCGAGGCCGACGGGGCTACCCTGCAGGCCATCCTGCGGCGCGCCAACCAGTTCGAGGAGATATCCTTCGAGGAGCGCACCGGCGAGTACCTGGTGGCGACCCCGCTGCGCTCGCTCGATCCGACGCGCCGCTATACCGTGGCGACGAACGACTGGGTGCAGCTCAACGCCGAGCGCTACCTCGGTACGGCCCTCGACTTCACGCCCCTCCCGGAGCTGACGCTCAAGGCGGTCGTGGCCCGACGGCTCGGCGGATAGTTCTGTTTTTGTGCCCGTCGCCGCTCCTGCAGCCATTCGGCGCGGGCCGCCGGTGCCACGGGAGGAGCCTTTCGCTTGCTGTTCGCGTCGGTTACCGGTATTCTGCCGCTACACAGGATATTGCGCCGGGTCGCGCCGCCATGAATACTAGTGCGGCAGAGTCCGGTGACGCGGCTTCCCACGGTCGGTGCGGTGTTCGTCATGTTCACGCGGTAGCCTACACTCAGGGAGAATGCGATGCAGTCTGAGACTCAGAACTATGATGCGATCGTCGTCGGCTCCGGGATCTCCGGCGGCTGGGCCGCGAAAGAGCTCACCGAGAAGGGACTCCGCGTCCTGCTGCTCGAGCGCGGCAAGAACGTCGAGCACGTCAAGGACTACGTTAACGCCCGCAAGGGTCCCTGGGAGTACCCTCACCGCGGCGGCCGTACCCTGGAGATGGTCCAGGCGTACCCGGTGCTCAGCCGGGACTACCCACTCAACGAGAAGAACCTCGACTGGTGGGCCTCGGACCAGGACTCGCCCTACACGGAGATCAAGCGCTTCGATTGGTACCGCGGCTACCAGGTAGGCGGCCGCTCGCTGATGTGGGGCCGGCAGAGCTATCGGCACGGCGATCTCGACTTCGAGGCCAATGCGAAGGAGGGCGTCGCGATCGACTGGCCGATCCGCTACTCCGACATTGCACCCTGGTACGACTACGTCGAGCGGTTCGCCGGCATCGCGGGCTCGCGCGACGGGCTGCCGCAGCTCCCCGACGGGCAGTTCCAGCCGCCCATCGCCCTCAACTGCGTCGAGGAGCAGGTGGCCGAGCGGCTCCGGGGGAACTTCGGCGGGCGGCGGCGCATGATTCATTCGCGGGTGGCGAACCTCACGCAGCCGCTACAGGGGCGGGTTCCCTGCCAGTACCGGAACGCCTGCTGGCTGGGGTGCCCCTACGGGTCGTACTTCAGCACGCAATCCTCCACGCTGCCGGCCGCGGTGGCCACCGGCCGACTGACGCTGCAGCCTTTCGCCATCGTCACCGAGGTCCTCTACGACCGCGACCGGCAGCGCGCCACGGGCGTACGCGTGCTCGATGCGGTTTCCGAACAGACCACCGAGTACACCGCACGAATCATCTTCCTCTGCGCCTCCACCCTGAATTCGACCTGGCTGCTGATGCGCTCCGCCACCGACGTATGGCCGGGCGGGCTGGGGAGCAGCTCCGGCGAGCTGGGGCACAACCTGATGGACCACCACTTCCGGGTCGGCGCCGGCGGGAATGTGGAGGGCTTCGACGATAGGTACTACTTCGGGTTCCGCCCCGCGGGATTCTACATTCCACGCTACCGCAACGTGGCCGGCGACCGGCGGGAATACCTGCGCGGCTTCGGCTATCAGGGCAGCGCCAGCCGGCAGGGGTGGTCGCGCGCGGTCGCCGAGCTGGGGGTCGGTGGCGACTTCAAGGACGAGATGGCCCAGCCGGGCCGCTGGACGATCGGCGCCACCGCGTTCGGCGAGATGCTCCCCTACCACGACAACCGGGTGACGATCGACGGGTCCCTCACGGATAAGTGGGGGCTGCCCGTCCTGGCGATCGACTGCGAGACCAAGGAGAACGAGCGCCTGATGCGCGTGGACATGAAGAACGACATGGCCGAGATGCTCGAGGCGGCCGGGGTCCGGGACGTGAATGCCTTCGAGAGCGATTACGCCCCCGGCATGGGCATCCATGAGATGGGGACGGCCCGCATGGGCCGCGACCGCAGGACGTCGGTGCTGAACGGATTCAACCAGGTGTGGGATGCTCCCAACGTCTTCGTGACCGACGGCTCCTGCATGGTCTCGGCCGCCGCGGTGAATCCGTCGCTCACCTACATGGCGCTGACCGCTCGCGCGGCGGATTACGCGGTGAACGAGCTCAATCGCCGCAACCTGTAGCCCGACGCCCTCCGCGCCCGCGAAACGCCCGGGCGCGGCACGAGCCGTGAACCATTCGCAAGCAAACGCTTACTCTGACGGAGTGACCATGTCGTTTGAGACTGAACAGGACCGAGTGATCGGTCGCCAGGAGGCGAGCCTGATCTCTCGCCGCGAGGCGATCCAACGCGTGACCGCCATGCTGGGGGGGATCGCGCTCGTCGGTGGGAGCGGATTGCTGACCGCCTGCCGCGACGACCGCGCTCGCGGCACCGCAGGCGCCGAGGGAGCGGGACAGTTCACGCAGGAAGACATCGCCTTCCTGGACGAGGTCGCCGATACGATCCTCCCCGAGACGAGCACACCCGGGGCGAAGGCGGCGCAGACGGGCGCGTTCATGGCGCTCATGGTGACCGCTGGCTATGAGCCGGGCGACCAGCAGGTCTTCCGCGACGGCATTCGGCAGCTCGACGAGGCGAGCCAGCGGATGCACAACGTCGGCTTCATGCAGGCCACCCCGCAGCAGCGGCTCGCGCTGCTCGAGCAGCTCGACCGCGAGCAGCACCAGTACACGCGAGATCGTGATGCCGCACGCAGGCAGCGCGCGGAGGCAGCCCGCACGCCGCCTGCGGCTCGCACACCCACTACGCCCCGCACGCAGGCGGATACAGCAACCACCGACACCACGGATGGCGACGCTTACCTGTCGGATCAGCGGCAGGAGGGTGCGATCGGCACTGGCGACGCCAACCCGGCGTCTGCGATCACCGCGGACGCCCCGTCCCACTACTTCCGCATGATGAAGGAGCTGGCCCTGCTCGGCTACTTCACCTCGGAGATCGGCTACACTCAGGCGATGCGCTACCAGGAGACGCCGGGGCGCTACGAACCGTGCACGCCGTACACCCCGGGCGAGCCGGCCTGGGCGCCACACGCGTAGCGGAGTCGGGTGCCTGTGCGCTATATGTTTACCCGTGCGCCGGCGCCTCCACGGGTAGCGTTGCGAGTTATTTCTTTTTCCGGAGAGTTCGATGCGTAAGCTATTCCTCCCGCTGGCGCTCCTGCTGGTCACGGCCTGCGGCGAGTCGAAGTTCCACCAGTCGGTCGACTATGCCATCTTCGTGGACTCGATCCAGGTGCCAGCGGTTGTCTCGAGCAATCAGCCGTTCACGATCCGCTTCTTCGGAGAGGTCGGTCCCGACCAGTGCTGGAACTTCAACGGCTTCAACTCCCAGAAGGATGCCAGGCGCCTCGACATCCTGGTGCTCGGACGCTACGTCTCAACCGAACGGTGCCCGCAGATCGAGGTGAAGCTGGATGGCGAGCCGTTCGACGTGCAACCGCCCTTTGAGGATCCATTCACCGTGCGCGTCACCCAGCCTAACGGCGATTCGCTCGTGGTGACCATTCCGGTGCGTTGAGCGGGCAGGAAGGCGGGCAGGAGCTGAGAGGCGGAATCATGTAAGCGACGAGCCGGGCTGGATGCCCGGCTCGTCGTCTTTGCATCGGCCTCGGGCCGAGATGGACCGCGCTACCTTCGGGTGGTATCCCGCTGCACCCTCGCGCGAACGTCCCGCGCCGCGCCTTCCACGGCGTCGCCGATCTCATCGGCAGCCTGCCTCGCGGCGTCCGCCGCGTCATCCGCCGCCCGCTCGATGCGCTGGCCCGTCTCGCGGCCGGCGGCTTCCAGATCCTCACTGCGGATGCGCTCGCCGTCGTCACACGCGGCCCCGGCCGAAGCGATACCGAGCGCCAACAGCACCGCCAAAGTTCGCATGTTCATCATTCGACCTCCGGTAGGATCAGAAGCAACCACAGGAGGCCTGCTGTGCAACCTTCAGGACCCGAGTCCCCTGATCGCTACGGCGCCGCGGCCGCGGGCGGAAGGGGTTCGGGAGGTCCGCTCAGGCCGTAGCGATATCTGCGGTGCTCGCGCCCGGCACGCACCAGCAGCAGCATCTCCGTAGCCGGGGCACGCGGGTGGGCGGCGATCAGCGCGCCGCCGTAGCGCTGGTGGATCGTCGGCGTCGGTGTGTGACCCACCACCAGCAGATCGCTTCCGTAGCGTCGCAGCACCGCCTGCAGCGCCGCGCCGAGCGTGTCCTGCTGGACGTAGCCGCGGAACCAGAAGACGCTGTTCTCGTCCCAGAAGAAGTTCTCGCGCCGCGCGATCGAAGCCGAGTCGTGACCAACCAGGTTGGCCGGATTCGTCCAGAAGGTCGAATCGGCCCAGTGGTAGAAGATGTCCTCCCTCATGTACCCTGCGAGCGTGTCGTCCAGGGTCGGCACGGTGAAGGGCAGGTAGTCGGGAGAGACGCCGCCGTGCGCGAAGAGCACGCTGTTGATCTTCAGCAGCGCGGGCTTGGTCGCCAGCCAGCGCCCGAGGATCGACTGCCGCACGTCGAACATGCGCGAGTAGTCGACCTGGTGCAGCTCCGCGATCAGATTCTCCTTCGGCGCGACGTAGCGCAGGTCGCCCTGCATGACCATGATCTCGTGGTTGCCGAGGAGCAGGTGCACTCGCCCCCGCTGGCGCTCCGCCTGCCTCTCCAGGTCGTAGAGGAACCAGAGGATGCGGGTGACGTCCGGACCACGGTCGAAGACGTCGCCCAGGAGCACCAGATGGCTGCGGCCGGCACTCCAGCGCTGCTGCCCGTCGATGACCCGCCCGTTCTGGAGCAGACGGATGAGACTCCCGTAATCGCCATGCGTGTCGGCGACGACGAAGATCGAATCAACGCCGCTGACGACCGGCCGTGCTCGGCGACCCTCCGCACCGAGGTAAAGAGTGGTCTGGTGCCGGTCCTGCGGATCGTCACTCGAGCCGTACTGCAGGACCACCTCGTTGCCGCGGGGGCGGCGAAAGCTCGCGGTGTGGACGTTGGCGGCGGGCGTCGCAAGCTCCTCGCGCACCTGGTTGCCGGTGAGGACCCGGAGGTAGCCAGGCCCCGGCTCACGAGCGATCCAGCTCACCAGGACGCGGTCGGCATCCTCGCGCACCCAGAGGCCGTACTCGCCGTCCAGCCGCAGCTCGGGCTGGGCTATGGCGGCTCCGCCGGCTTGCCTTTGGGTGCTCAGCTCCGCCGTCGCGATTCCGGTCAGGAGGAGCGTTGCAGCCGCCGTGAAGGCAGCAGCGAGCTTTCGTGTAGAGATCATCGTCCGCTGCCGATCGTGATTAGAAGGTCGCGATCCTGCCGGAATCCACCTGCCGGATGAGCCGCTGCAGCCGGGCGTGTACCTCGGCGATCTCGCGGGTGGTGAGCCCGAGCTGGAGCTGATTGTTCTTGCGCCGGATGCCCCGGCCCGCGGCGAAATTGGCTGATTTCTCCATCGGGATCAGCTCCCCGTCGCGGATCTCGAACTGCTCGAGCACTCCCAGCGCAGCCTCCAGCTCCTGCCGCTGGATACCCCGCAGGCGCTCCACTGTGGCGCGCGGCAGCCGGTCTACCCGGAGGTCGCGCCATTCGGTGCCGCGGTTGCTCTCCTCGCTACGGAAGGCGACGCCGTTGTCCACCGAGAAGAGGCGCGGGTTGGCCGAATCCTTGGAGATCAGGTAGTTCCCGTGGTTGGCATCGCTGTGGCGGATCAGGTAGGTGAGGATGTTCATGTCCGCGAGGTGCCGAGCGTAGACCGAGTCCGCACGGAGCCGGTTCTGGTCGTAGAAGTCGGTGCCGGTGACGTTCCACAGCCAGTACTGGAGCACCACCAGGACGGATGAGGTGCTGCTGAAGGTCGGCCTCACCGTACGATCGAGCCCCTGGTACCAGGGAAGGGAGACGATGCGCGCCACCGTCGGCGGCACCACGTAGTCCTTCTCGTCGAGGAAGAGCTTCTGCAGCTCGTAGGCGGCGATCTCGTACCGGGGCACGTTGTTGAAGCTCTCGCCGCCGGGCGCGGCCTTCGCCCATTTGACCATCATCATCACGCTGTCGGGGAACATCAGCGTCACCCGCTGCGTTCGGTCTCCCTCGAAGCGGGAGCCCTGCCGGTCCTGAATCTCGAAGGGGTGGTTTCGCAGTCGCTGCTCGATCTCGGCGACTGCGTACATGACGTTGCCATCCTGCGCGCGCGCGGCAGGGGCGATTCCGAACAGCATCACTACGATCAGGAAGAGCTGCAGGCGGCGAAGCATGGGAGACCTCCAGGATTTCGGGTGGATGACACGCCCCGCGCGGGTACCCGTGGCCCGTGCGGTCGGCAGGTATGTCGCTACGTCGTCGGCGCGTGGGCCAGGGCCCGGTCGTCTCCTGCCGCCGCGCGTTCGAGGCGGAGGGGGAGGTTCACGGTAAAGGTCGTGCCCTCGCCGAGGGTGCTCTGGACGCGGAGGCGGCCCCGATGCTGCTCGACGATCTGGCGCGAGATCAGCAGGCCCAGCCCCATCCCCACGCGTCCGTCCTTGGTGGTGAAGCCCGGCTCGAAGATTCGCTGCAGGTTCTCCGGCGGGATGCCCGCTCCCGTGTCGCGGATCTCGACCACAGCGTGGGAGCCGTCGGCCGAGCTGCGGATGGTGATGGTGCCGGGACCCTTGATCGCCTGCGTCGCGTTCAGCAGCAGGTTCATGAAGAGCTGGTTGACCTGATTCGGATAGCACTCGACGCGAGGAATCTCGCCGTACTCGCGCACCACCCGGACCCGCTCGCCCATCTCATGGCGGAGTAGGAGCAGCGTCGTCTCGATCCCCTCGTGCAGGTCGACCGTGTCGATCTGCGCCCGGTCCGGGCGTCCGAAGCCGCGCAGGTTGGTGACCAGCTGGACCATCCGCTCGACGGCCATGCCATCCACCTCCATGATGCCATCGATCGCGCGGACGATGCGCCGCAGCTCCTCCAGCTCCGAGGGCTCGACCACTTCGTCCTCCAGGATCGCGGCGAGCTTGCGGAGCGCCCGCTGCAGAACGTCGCGGTTGCTGTGCAGCGCGCCGAGCGGGGTGTTGAGCTCGTGCGCGACGCCCGCGACCAGCATCCCGAGCGAGGCCATCTTCGCGGCGTTCACCAGCTCCGCCTGGGTGCTGCGGAGCTGCGCGTAGGCGGATTCCAGCTCGCCGTGCGAGCGGCGCAGCTCGTGCGGCACCCGCCCCAGCTCGCGGTTCTCCTCCTCCAGCTGGCGGATGCGCGCGCGCAGCGCCTCGGCGTCGTCGCTCACAGGAGGGCGCGGATGAGGCGGTTGCGGATCTCCGCCAGGTCCTGATTGGCGGACTCGAGCGCATTCACCTTCACCTCCAGGTCGCGGAAGAGCGAGGCGCGCTCGACGCCGTTGCGTACCACCAGCCGGAGGTGCTCGTTGTCCCAGGGCTTCTCCAGGTAGTAGTAGAGGCCCGCCTCGTTGATCGCGCGGATGGCATTCTCCTTGTCCGCGTAGCCGGTCAGCAGGATGCGCGTGGTGGCGGGCCGGTGCTTCCGGACCGCGCTCAGGAACTGGATGCCGTCCATCTCCGGCATCATGAAGTCCGCAACTGCCACATCCACCGGCTCGGATTGCAGGCAGTCGAGGGCCTCGTGCGGCGAGGTGAAGGTGAGCACCCGATAAGGCGTCTCGAGCTGCAGGAAGCTGCGCAGCGCGGTCGCCACCATCACCTCGTCGTCCACCAGCAGCACGGTGCCCTTCTGGCCAGTATCCACGTGGTCTCCTCGGGTTGTGTCGGTGCCGTTCAGCTCACCAGAGTGCGGACCCGCCGCGCCAGCCCCTGCAGCAGCCCGAGCGCGAGCTCGTGGTGGTCGGCGAGCAGGTCGTAGAAGTCGCTGCGGGTGATACGTAGCAGCCGGGTGTCCTCGACGGCGCGGGCGCTGAAGAGGCTCGGCGACTCGTCGATGAGCGCCCAGGTGCCGAAGGGGGTGCCGTCGCGCGCGACCAGGAGCTGCTCGCCTGCGCCGCGTAGCTCGACGGCGCCGCGGATCACCACGTACAGCGCATCGGTGGGCTCCCCCTGGCGGATGAGGACCGTGCCGGGCTCGACCTCGACCTCCTCCGCGATGGAGGCGAGCAGCGCGAGGTGAGCGCTGCGAGCGCCCTGCAGCAGATCGACCTGCTGCAGCAGGAACACCTTTTCGATGAGGTTCATCTCGCCGTCCGGGCGGGCATCCTCCTCCCGCCTGTGGGTTCGCGGACCCGCGAGCAGGCTCTCGGCGAGGTGGCGTAGCTCGGGATTCGGCGAGGCACACAGCCGCTCGATCCCCTCCGCCGCGCCGGGGATCCCCAGCTCCTCCGCCGTCCAGATCGCATAGCCCGCCAGCCAGGGCTCGCCGCCATTCCAGAGGTCGCGCAGCGCCCTCTCCAGCCGCGGCGGCGGACCCTGCGCGGCGCCATGCTCCTGAAGCACCGGCGCGAGGCGGTGGAAGAGCGTGTACCCCACGGTCTCCTCGAGCCACTCGAGCGCATTCGCCCGCGCCACCGTTTCACCTCCGAGCACCGCCAGGTAGCAGCGGTACATCGCGTCGGGCGGATAGAGCAGCCCCAGCCAGCGGAAGACGCGCTCGCGCCGCTCGGACCAGGCCTCCCGCAGTGCCGTCGCCAGGAGCGCCGCTCCCGCCTTCTCGTTCGTCGAGCGGCCCAGCGCCGCACGCGCGCTGGTGTAGGAAGCGGCGGCGTTCAGCTCGCCTCCGACGAGCGAGAGAACCGCCGCGCGGTCGAACTCCAGCTCCGGGTGCCGCGCGCGCAGCTTGTTGAGCGCTTTGAGGATGCGGTAGTCGAGAAGCTCATCGGTCTCGGGCGCCTCGAGCGAGCGCAGGAGCACGTCGACCGTGGCCTGAGCCGGCATCCCGGCGAGCACCGCGGGGATGTAGCGGCGCACCACCGGATCCGCGCGCTGATCGAGCAGCCGGTCCGCCAGCGCCCCGACCACCCGCGGACCCTGCAGCCGGAGCGCCTCGCGCGCGGCCTCGCGCGTCTGAGGGGTCCGGAGGGCGGAGATGATCCGCGGATAGAACTCGCGGCGGCCGAGCAGCCCCGCGCTCTGCAGAGCCGCGGCGGCGACGCGGGGGTGCGGATCCCCGAGCAGCGGGTCGAGGATCTCGACCACCCGCGGATCGGAGCCGAGCGTGCCGGCGGCGAGCGCGATCTCGACGCGCGCCTCGACGTCACCCTGGCGCGACGCCTCGGAACGGCCCTCAATATAAGAGGTTCCGATCAACTGCGCGACATCCTGCGTCACCTCGCCGACCTCGCCCGGCACGAGGCAGGCGAGCGCGGCGGTGCGGACCTCCGCCTCCGGAGAGCCGAGCAGCTCGCGCAGGATGCTGTCGGCCTCCGCCGGCCGCGCCGCGCAGAGGGCGTGGATGGCCGCCTCGCGCACCCGCCGCGCCGGATCGGAGACCTTCTCGCGTACCCGGGCGAAATCGATCGCTGTCGGCACGCGCGCCAGCGTGGCGAGCGAGCGCTCGCGCAGATCGGAGGAGGGGTGGTCAAGGAGCTGGTGCAGCTCCTCGCACACCGGCCGCACGGTGGCGGGGTCCGCCTCGTCGAGCAGGTCCAGAGCGAAGGCCGCCTGCAGCGGGTCGCCGCTGGCGAGCGCCTGGCGCACCACCGGGAGGGTGCTCGCGTCCGCCAGCGAGGTGAAGAGGCCGCGCAGGCTGGCGAAGCGGCCCTGGATCGACTTCGCTAATGTGCGCACGTACTCGCGCTGCACCGCGATCGCAGTGAGCAGCCAGAGCACCGAGAGCAGCGCCGCGGCGAACCCGATCCGCCGATAGTCCATCATCAGCAGCAGCAGAAAGATCAGCCCCGCCGAGAGCGCCTTGCCCAGGCCCTCCTCGACCGCCATGTCGATGTAGACCTTAGCCTTCATCTTCAGGTTCTCGGGCACCGGCAGGTAGAGGATCTCGCGGCCGGTACGCTCGGCAGTGTGGCGCAGGCCGATGTCGGCGGCCTTGCCGACCACCGCCGCGGCAAGGCTCCAGGAGAGGGCCAGCCCGAGGTTCGCTCCAAGGAGTGCCACCGGCAGCAGAAAGAGCACTGAGCCGATCCCCCATCTCTTCAGGAGCGGCTGCAGCGCCAGCAGGGAGAGGAGCGGCAGCCACTGCGTCGCCGCGTTGAACTTCCCCTGGAAGGTGCTGATCGCGTCACGCGTCTGGAAGACCTCCCAGCTGATGGTGTTGAACTGGTAGTCGACGAGCTGCTTCACCAGCAGCCCGATCAGCACCGTCAGCGCGATCAGCCGCAGGTGCGGGTTGGCGAGCAGCGCGCGCAGCTCCGAGGCCGAGAGCGCCTCCTGCTGCCGGACCGCCTGCCCCGCGGCGCCGGCCACCTGCCAGCGCAGCGGGAGCGCGAGGATGAAGAGCACCAGAAAGCCGGCGGCGACCAGCAGCAGGTTGGGCGTCTGCAGCCGCTCGGCGAAGAAGCCGGTGATCGCCCCGCCGAGCGTGGCGCCCAGCGATCCGCCCGCGATGACCAGCGGGTAGGCGCGCCGCGCGACACGCGCGTCGAAGACCATCTGCGTCGCCAGAAAGAACTGCGTCACCAGCACCGCCGCGAAGAGGTCGTACCACCCGTAGAAGAGCAGCCCAAAGGCGAGGCTGCCATCCAGATAGAAGGCGCGGAAGAGCAGCAGGTTGAGCGCGAAGAAGAGCGCGATGCCGGGGATCAGCGCGCGCAGCGGCACCCGCTCCGCAAGCCGGCTGTAGAGCGGCACGAAGAGCAGCACCAGAGCGCTGATCAGGTACACCCGGTAGAACTGCGTATTCGCCAGCCCCACCAGCGCAAAGGCGTTCTTGATGGGCTTCAGGATGCCCAGCGAGCACATGATCAGGAAGTACATCGCCGCCATCCTGATCAGCAGCGGGTATTCGGCGTTCTGGCTCGGGTTCAGAGATGGACGGGCGCGGAGGAGGAATCGCACGAAGGGTTCCTGATGGCGAGGGAAGGCACCTCGGTCTGTCAGGAATCAATAATAGGGGGGGCGGGCGGAATATGCACGGAGGACCCCCCTCCCCCGGCCCCTCCCCCACGAAGGGGGGTAGGGGAGACCTGCAGATCCTGCCAGATCTCGGCTCTCGTGCTACAGCAGGATGTGCATTGCTCCCCCTCTCCCTCCTTGCGGAGAGGGGGCCGGGGGGTGAGGGTCTACCGGGCCGGCGGAGGGCGCCGTACGCGCAGATACGAGTCGCCCGTCAGATGCGCGTGAGGAAGTCCCCGCGAATGGTGCGAACGCCGTGGCCTCCGAAATCCACCTCCGCTCGTTCTGAGCGCACTTCAAGCACCACCCCCTCGCCGAAGGTGGGGTGCGAGACCTCGTCGCCGGGGGCGAACGCCTCCGCCTCGTGCTCCGAATCGCCGTTCTCCCATGGCATCGGCTGGGGTGCAGCGGTCTCCGCGGGTGGGGCGGGGACGCCGCGCAGGCTGGGTCCGGTATCAACGTCGCAGTGGCCGCAGCGGAAGTCCTCGGGCGGGCTCTCCCCGAAGTACTCCAGGATGAGGCGGGTGCGGCAGCGCGCCGTCTGGGAGTAGCCGATCATCGCCTCCAGCTTCCTGCGGTCCAGCGCGCGGCGCTCCTCGTAGTCCGTCAGCTCCCGGCTCAGATCGGCGGTGGTGACGTCCGCTGCCGCGCGCTCCCATTCGCCGCCGCGGTGCTCGCGCATCATGCCGTGCCGCTTGAGCAGGGTGAGCACGATGCGCACCTTGCGGCGCGGCACCCCCGCCGCGTCGGCGATCTCCTCCAGCGGGCGCCGCTCGCCCTCCGCGATGGCGTTCACCACGCGCGCTGTCTGCGCGGCCTCCTCGATGTCCGGGTACTTGCCGCCGAGGAAGAAGCCCTGGATCTGCCGGTCCTCGACGCGGTAGAGGATGGTACAGCGGGAGGGTTCGCCGTCGCGGCCAGCACGCCCCGCCTCCTGGTAGTAGGCCTCGAGCGAGCCGGGGAAGTGGTAGTGCGTCACGAAGCGGATGTCGGGCTTGTCGATCCCCAGCCCGAAGGCGTTGGTGGCGATCACCGCCTTCACCTCGCCCGCCGTCCAGGCG
>JBPCIT010000002.1:0-5115 GCA_051006015.1 Longimicrobiaceae bacterium | reverse complement strand
GCCACGCCCTTCTTCCTGCGCGGCTCCGGCTACGCGGAGGGGACGCTCTTCCCCTGGACGATGAGCGACTTCTCGCTGATGGACGCCATCGAGTGCGGCATCGTGAAGCTGCCGCGCGTGCCCGTGGCGGAGAACATCCCCGGCAACGAGATGCCGATGTTCCGCAACCTCTGGGAGAACATCCGCGTGGACATGCCGAAGCAGGGGCGCGGCAAGGCGAAGGACCTCGACCCGCTGGCGCTGCCCACCCGTCTGCAGACGGCGCTGCAGGCGCTCTACGGTCACTATCAGAAGACGTTCGACCTCTGGCAGGCGGAGGCTATCGGGGTGCCGCCCTGCTTCATCGTGGTGTGCAACAACACCTCCACCTCGAAGCTCGTCTACGACTACATCTCCGGCTTTCAGCGGCAGAACGACGACGGCTCCAGCACGCTGGAGAACGGACGGCTGGCGCTCTTCCGCAACTTCGACGAGCACGGCAACCCGCTCGGGCGCCCGAACACGCTGCTCATCGACAGCGAACAGCTCGAATCGGGCGAGGCGCTGGACGCCAACTTCCGCACCATGGCGGCGGACGAGATCGAGCGCTTCCACCGCGAGATCGTCGAGCGCACCGGCGACCCCCACGCAGCCGACAACCTCACCGACCAGGAGCTGCTGCGCGAGGTGATGAACACCGTCGGCAAGCCGGGCCGGCTGGGCGAGGCGATCCGCTGCGTGGTCTCCGTCTCGATGCTCACCGAAGGGTGGGACGCCAACACGGTGACGCACGTGCTTGGGGTGCGGGCGTTCGGCACGCAGCTCCTCTGCGAACAGGTGATCGGCCGCGCGCTGCGCCGCCAGTCGTACGACCTGAACGAGGAGGAGCGGTTCAATGTCGAGTACGCCGACGTGCTCGGCATCCCCTTCGACTTCACCGCCAAGCCGGTGGTGGCGCCGCCGCAGCCGCCGCGCGAGACGGTGCAGGTGAAGGCGGTACGCCCCGAGCGCGACGCGCTGGAGATCTGCTTCCCGCGAGTGCAGGGCTACCGCGTCGAGCTGCCGGAGGAGCGGCTGACGGCGGAGTTCAACGACGAGTCGGTGCTCGAGCTGACACCGGAGCTGGTGGGACCCTCCATCACCCGTAACCAGGGGATCATCGGCGAGGCGGTGGACCTGAGCCTGGAGCACCTGGACCGCGTGCGCCCCTCCACGCTGCTCTTCCACCTCACGCAACGGCTGCTCTACACCAAGTGGCGCGACCCGGGCGAGGCGCCGAAGCTGCACCTCTTCGGCCAGCTCAAGCGCATCACCAAGCAGTGGCTGGACAACTATCTGGTATGCAAGGGTGACACCTACCCGGCGCTGCTCATGTACCAGGAGCTGGCGGACATGGCGTGCAACCGCATCACCGCAGCGATCACCCGCTCCTTCGCGGGCACGCGCCCCATCAAGGCGCTGCTCGATCCGTACAACCCCACCGGCTCCACGGTGTACGTCAACTTCAACACCAGCAATACGCTGCGCTGGCAGACGGACGCCGGCCGCTGCCACGTCAACTGGGTGATCCTGGACAGCGACTGGGAGGCGGAGCTCTGCCGGGTGGCGGAATCGCACCCGCGCGTCCACTCCTACGTGAAGAACCACAACCTCGGGCTCGAGGTACCCTACCGCTACGGCTCGGAGATGCGGATCTACCGGCCCGACTTCATCGTGCGGGTGGACGACGGCGCCGAGGACCTGCTCAACCTGGTCGTCGAGATCAAGGGATACCGCCGCGAGGATGCGAAGGAGAAGAAGTCCACCATGGAGAGCTACTGGGTGCCGGGCGTGAACCACCTCGGCACGCACGGCCGCTGGGCATTCGCCGAGCTGACCGAGGTCTACCAGATCCAGGCCGACTTCGCGGCGAAGGTTGAGCAGGCGTTCGAGCGGCTGATCGAGGAGGCTGCGGGCAGCGGCGCGCTGGCGGTCGCGCAGTGAGAGGCGATCTGTATCGGCCGGCCGCCCCACCTATGCATATACGTGACGACGTGTATAGGTTTGTCGTGTTCTCTATACACGTCGAACCCGCACGGCGCACCGCATGCTGAGCATCCAGCAGGTGATCGAGACCCTCGACCGCATGGAGGCGGAGGGGATCATCGAACGCTACGCCATCGGCGGCGCGGTGGGTGCCACCTTCTACCTGGAACCGGTGGCGACGCTCGACGTGGATGTCTTCGTTGCCTTTGGCGAGGGTTCAGGAAGTCTCCTCATCAGCCCCGAGCCGATCTTCCGGTACCTTCGCTCACAGGGCGGGCGGGTGGAGGGCGAATACGTTCACGTTGCCGGCTGGCCCGTCCAGTTCCTGCCGCCCACCGGTCCGCTCGTGGAGGAGGCGCTGGAGGAAGCCATCACCGTGGACGTCGAGGGTACACCGGCGCGCGTGTTCACTGCCGAGCACCTGGCCGCGATCGCTCTGCAGACGGGCCGTGCAAAGGACAAGGCCCGCCTGCTCCAGTTCATCGAATCGGGGGTGCTGAAAGCGGACCGCTTCCAGGCGATCCTGGCTCATCACGGCCTGGCGGATGCGTGGCACCGCTTTGCGCAGCAGTTTCTTGCCGACGAACCATGACCTTCGATCTATCCCGCATCCTCGCGAGCAAGCAGCGCTACCGCGCGCGGCTCGCCGCGCAGCCCATCGCGGACAAGCTGCGCATGCTCGACGCTCTACGGGAACGCACCGTCGCCCTGCGCCACGCGGCCACCGCCGTACATGGGCAGGGCGACCCGCGCATCAACCCGGCCCCGCGAGATCCCGCCCGCGACGACGCCGACCCGATAACTCCTTCTGCCCGATGAGTAAAGTGTCCACTTCCAAGTCCGTAGAAGCCCTCCGGCACGATGAGGAGAAGCGACGCAACATCCCCACCGCCGAGTACCAAGCGGTGCTGCAGGAGGAGGCGAAGAATCCGGTGCGCGTCGCCTACGAGCGCCGCAACCGCGACCTGGACCCGCAGCTCGTCTGGCGAGGCAAGGACGAGCAGGACTGGAGTGACCTGGTGGTGCACGCGCCGCCGCTCTACATCCAGGAGAAGGTGCACCCCAAGGTACTGGTGGACGACCTGCTGCGCGAGTCGCGCGAGCGCCGGCACGACGCGGGCGAGCTGCACGCCGACCTCTTCGCCGACTTCAACGGCATCCCCCACGGCGCGGACAAGACCGAGTTCTACCAGCACGAGCAGAACTGGACCAACCGCATGATCCTGGGCGACTCGCTGCAGGTGATGGCCAGCCTCGCCGAGCGCGAGGGGCTGCGCGGCAAGGTGCAGTGCATCTACATCGACCCGCCCTACGGCATCAAGTTCAACAGCAACTTCCAGTGGAGCACCACCAGCCGCGACGTGAAGGACGGCAACGCGGCGCACATCACCCGCGAGCCGGAGCAGGTGAAGGCGTTCCGCGACACCTGGCGGGACGGGATCCACAGCTATCTCACCTACCTGCGCGACCGGCTGACGGTGGTGCGGGATCTCCTCACTGACTCCGGCTCGATCTTCGTGCAGATCGGGGATGAGAATGCGCACCGGGTGCGGGCGCTGATGGATGAGGTGTTCGGGGAGGGTAACTTTGTCTCCGAGATTGTATTCCAGAAGACTGGCGGCCAAACGAGTCAGTTCCTCTCGTCTGTTCAGGATCATCTTCTTTGGTACGCCAAGTCCACTGAGCATCTGAAGTATCGGCAGCCATTTCAGAAGAAAGAACTGGGTGTGGGACACGGCTCAGGGGCGAGGTACGACCAAGAGGACGAGCATGGGAATGCATACCAGCTTACCAGCCTTACGTCGAACCGACCCCCAGGTGATTTCCCCGTCGAACTACATGGGACGATGTATCGGCCTTCGGGCGGCTACTGGAAAACCGGAAATGATGGTTTTCGCAAGCTGATTCGAGCATCGAGGATTCAACGAGCGGGGCGGACGCTGAGATACATCCGCTACATCTCTGACTTTCCGGCCTACGAGATCACCAACCTATGGACCGACACGGCTGGGAGCGCCGGGAAGATCTACGTTGTGCAGACGAGCCCGGCGGTGGTGCAGCGGTGTCTGCTCATGACCACGGACCCCGGCGACCTCGTGCTCGACCCCACCTGCGGCTCCGGCACAACAGCGTACGCGGCTGAGCAGTGGGGCCGCCGCTGGATCACCATCGACACCTCGCGGGTGGCACTAGCGCTGGCCCGCGCCCGCATCATGGGTGCGCGCTACCCGTACTACCTGCTGAAGGACTCGCCCGAGGGCCAGCTCAAGGAAGCCGAGATCAGCCGCTCCGCGCCCTCCATGCAGCCGACGCACGGCAGCATCCGTCACGGCTTCGTCTACGAGCGCGTGCCGCACATCACGCTCAAGTCCATCGCCAACAACGCCGAGATCGACGTCATCTGGACCCAGTGGCAGGCGACGCTCGAGCCGCTGCGCGAGCAACTCAATGCCGCACTCGGCAAGCAGTGGGAGGAGTGGGAGATCCCGCGCGACGTCGGCGCTGGCTGGAGCGGCGATGCGAAGAAGCTGCACGCCGACTGGTGGCAGGCGCGCATCGCCCGGCAGCAGGAGATCGACGCCTCCATCGCCGCCAAGGCCGAGTTCGAGTACCTGTACGATCGGCCGTACCAGGACAACAAGAAGGTGCGCGTCGCCGGCCCCTTCACCGCCGAGAGCCTCTCGCCGCACCGCGTGCTCGGCGTGGACGAGAACGACGAGCTGATCGACAACGTCGCCGAGGCGCACGACGCTTACGTGGCCAAGCAGGACTTCCCGCAGATCGTCCTGGAGAACCTGCGCACCGCCGGCGTGCAGCAGGCGCACAAGGAAGACCGTATCACCTTCACCGCGCTCGCCCCCTGGCCCGGCGACCTGATCTGCGCCGACGGCAGGTTTGTGGCTAGTGGCGAGGGGTTTTTGGGTAGTGGGTAAGGACAAAACACTAGTGCCAAAACACAAAGCACCGAACCCCGCGCCGGAATCTTCATCGGCCCCGAGTTCGGCACCGTCAGCCGCGTGGATCTGGTCGCCGCCGCCAAGGAGTGCGGGGACGCCGACTTCGACGTGCTGATCGCCTGCGCCTTCAACTACGAGGCGCACGCCACCGAGT
>JBPCIT010000001.1:0-12309 GCA_051006015.1 Longimicrobiaceae bacterium | reverse complement strand
GAATACGATGACTGGCCGAACAGCGCAGCTACTCGATCAGGCCTGCGGTTCAAGAGGTTTCCGGCGCCGGTGCCAGATATGGCTCTTGGGGCGGGTCCAGGATCAGCGTGCCGGTTTGCTCCGGATGGCACGGTGGACTCAGCGCAGGTCGGCAGATCGGGGCACCGCATGTGCGTGTTTCCTGAACGCCCCGTTCTGATGCGGGGGCTGTGGCCACGGGAATACGGAAGCACGAACGGGAGGGACATACAGGTGCGCAAGCGAATCCTCGCTCCGATGACACACGATGGATCCCCTGCGGCTTCGGGCTGGATGGATGTGGAGCAGGTCGCGGAAGTGGTACTCACGTCCGAAGATGCGGACCACCCAATCGAGTCCGCGCTCCGGCCTGGCGATGGGCCGGGCTGGCGGGCCGGCGAACCGAGTAGGCAGACGATCCGCCTCCGGTTCGATGTGCCCCAGCAGCTGCAGCGAATCCGCCTGGTGTTCCAGGAGCACGGTGCCGCTCGTACACAGGAGTTCGTACTGCGTTGGTCATCGGACGGCGGTGTCTCCTTTCGGGAGATCCTCCGCCAGCAGTACACGTTCAGCCCGCCAGGCACCACCCATGAGGTCGAGGATTATGCCGTGGATCTGAGCGGCGTCACGGCTCTCGAACTGGCCATCATACCGGACATCCACGGCAGCGAGAGCTACGCCTCGCTCTCTGAGTGGCGCCTGGCCTGACACACGTCACTCTCGCTTGTCAGTCACGCTGGAGGATCAGCTCCCAGAGTCGTAGCGCAGGCGGGAGAATCAGCTCGAAAAGCTGGAGCGCCGCCACGTTCCTCCAGCAGTCGCTGGCTCGTGGTACTCCTCCTCGTTCTCATTCTCGTCGGTCTCTTGCTCGCTGTCGCGATAAACGTACTTCCGTAGCAGCAAGCTGGTGTGGTATCCCCTGTCCAGCGGAATGACGATCCGCTCGACGCCTGGGTGCGGAGCTGCAAGGTGGAGCGGATCTGCAGGGGGAGCGCGCCACGTACCGGGACCTTCGCCTGGGGCCGCACGGAGCCGCACCTTGCGGCGACTCGCATCTCTCAGCAGGTTCCCGAGGTGAGTCGTGTCGGTTTCCAATCCAGGAGCTGAGCAGTGGATTTTCATATCGAGCTAAAGCGCGTCCAGGACGGCCGCTGGACCGGAGAGTGATCATGCAGATCGTAGTGGAGGTGCCCGAGCAGTACCTGCTGGATGATACGCCGGCGACGTTCGCCCAGCGGCTCAAGCTTTACGCAGCGTTGCTCATGTTTCAGTCCGGCGAGATCTCGGCCGGGGCCGCCTGTGAGCTGGCAGGAGTGGATCGGTTCACCTTCCTGGCTGAGTGCCAGCGCCGAGGAATTCCGGTCATCAACTACCCGCCCGAAGAGTTGCGCGAGGAGGTGGAATCGCTCCGGAGGCAGCGCTCGAGCGGATGATCGTCGTCGCCGACAGCGCTCGGCAGTGGGCTGAAGCTCGACGCGGTATCTCACTACCGCACGCGCGTGCCGATACCCAGCCGCTCTCTCAGTCTCGGCAAAGCCTCGCCGATAGGTGTGCCCTCCCCCCGCTCCGCCTCCTGCAGTGCGCGGTGGAGGGAGATGATCGTCTCCGCCTCCTCCAGCTTGTCGAGGAGTTCCTGATAAGCGTCAGGATCCTGGATCACGAGAACCGCCTTGCCGTTCCGAGTCAGAAGCTCCGGCCGCCTGCTTTCCTTCAGCCGCACGAGGTGCTCGGAGTAATTGCGCTGAAAGTCGGAGAGGGAGAAGATCTCGTGCGTCTTGAACATGAGGTGCTCCTTTGCAGGGAATTTCCTGCGAATCTACAGCGCCTGGGTGATCAACGCCAGCCTCCGGTGGCGTTCGGTACCGTCACCTGCCAGCCCTACCTTATCCGCGCCATAACCCCTATTCTCCTCGGTGCGGCCGTGAGTCTCGTGTGCCGGTCACCCGGGCGTGGGACCGGCCCTTGCCGACGCATCCCAACGGAACTCGTTTCTCCGAGGATGCGCATGAGTCCGATTTCCGTGAAGGAGGCAGAGCCTCAGTTGGACGACCTCATCCGCCAGGCAGCGAAAGGGGAAGAGGTTGTCATCCGCGGCACGGGCGGCGCGGAGGTGCGCCTCGTGCCGGTGGAGGTACCCGGACGGCCGCGCTTTGGCAGTGCGCGCGGGATGTTCACCATGGCTGACGGCTTCGACGCTCCGCTCGATGACTTCGCGCCGTACGAGCGGTGAGGCTTCTGCTCGATACGCAGGCGCTACCCTGGTTCCTTGGCGGGAATCGCCGACTCAGCGCTGCGGCCCGCCAGGCGATCGAGGATCTGAACAACGAACGGCTCTTCAGCGTGGCGGGAATGTGGGCGGTCGCCATCAAGGTGAGCCTGAGCAAACTGCAGCTGCACGTGCCCTCCGCGACTCTCTTCCCCGGCCAGCTCCAGGCGAACGCAATCGAGTTGCCGCCGATCCGACCGGCGCATGCGGCCGAGGTACTAGCCTTACCGTTTCACCACCGCGATCCCTTTGATCGGATGCTGGTGGTCCAGGCTCGGGTCGAGAGCGCCACCGTGGTGAGCTCGGACCCGGGCCTGGATCCGTATGGCATCCCGCGGATCTGGTGAGTGGCGGTGTCGGGCTTCGCGCCGCGCGCAGAGCTGCGGCTGCTCCAGCAGTCGGGCCTCCCTGCGAGGCGATACTCACCGGGGCACGCGACCCGCCTTGGTGCATGAATCGCGAGGATGAGTTCGGCGTGCTCGGCCTCTTGCAGCGCCTGCACCGCCTCCGGTACCCCGATACCGGCATCGATCAGCACATCGCGGTGTCGAAGAGGATCGGGCTATTCACCTCCGTGCTCAGACGCCACAACTGCGACTCGGGCGTGATGTTTGCCCGTACGCTCACACCAGATGTCAAGGAGATGCGCCTGTAACCGTAAGAGGGGGTCCGATGCGAGCGCCGCGATATAGATTCCCGGACGAGGTCCGCTCCACGACCCGCACCATGGCGTCGCGGATGATGGATGATGGGGAGGTTGCCGAGACGCCGGAGCAACTCGATGCGTGGATCTCGCAGAGGCCGGAGGTCAGGGAATCCCTGGAGCGGGGTGGATATGGCACAGAATTCACCGCACACGATCTCTTCCCATTGCTCCAGGCAATGATTGGGCGGGCCGGAGGACCGGCTCCCGAAGTCGTAGGGCAGGCCGGAGGATCGGCTCCCAACACTGAGGCGCCGTCACGCTCCTCCAACAGTCGCTGGCTCGTGGTACTCCTTCTTGTTCTCGTCGTCGCGGTTGTCTTACTCGCCGTGGCCATGAGCGCGCGTCCGTAGCAGGAAGCAGCTGTGATATTCCCTATCCACGAGAATGACGATCGCGGTCACGGTCTGGGTGCCGAGTTGGAAGGTGTCGCTGCGGCGCGCTGGCTCGTGGTATGCTCATCGCGTCGGGCGACGTGCCCGCTCCATCCCTGCATGATCCGCGGCACCGTCAGCGCGCTCCGTGCTCGCGTAGGCGGCAGCCTTACTGGAGCGGCGGGTGCCCGGCCTGGGTGAGCGCCTGACGGTAGCGGTCGAGCAAGGCCCTGGTCACGCTCGGGCGTAGGATGCACGTATGGATCTGGATTTCGAGTGGAACCCGGCCCAGGCGGAGGCGAACCGCCGCAAGCACGGCATCAGCTTCGAGCAGGCGAGCACGGCATTCGCGGACCCGCTCTCGGTGACCATTCCCGACCCGGACCATTCCGGCCGGGAGGTGCGCTTCCTGCTGCTTGGCCGCTCCGCTTCCGGCCGGCTGCTCGTGGTGGCGCATACCGAGCGCGGGGAGAGAATCCGCATCATCAGCGTGCGGCCGCCGACGCGCCGCGAACGGAGGGACTATGAACAGGGAAGCTCTTGAGGACGACGATTGGGAGATGCGCGAGGAGTACGACTTCTCGGGCGGGGTCAGGGGCAAGTACGCCGAGCGCTATGCTCGGGGCACGAACCTGGTGCGGCTGGACCCGGACGTGGCCGAGGTGTTTCCGACCGCCGAAGCCGTCAACGAGGCGCTGCGCGCCCTGGCCGGAGTGATTCGAGCGCGCGAGGCGCGGACCGAAGCAGCGTAGCCCGCAGCCAGCACCCACTGACTGCGGCGCGGCTACCCGATTGACATCGGTTCGTGCGCCCTGCACGTGTGCACGAGACCATCGGTTTGGCACTCGACCTATAGCAGCTCGTTCTTGAGCGCTAGTGCGCGGCGGTCGCGCTCCGGCCCTGTTACTTCGTCGGTTGCACTGCCGGAGGAGCCGTTCATCGGCGTCTGGCGTGAGCGGGAAGATCTGAGTGATACCACCGCCTGGCTACGCCGTATCCGTGAGCAGGAGTGGGCGCACGGGCGTGAGCAGACTCGTCCTCTTCGCGGCGGACAGGCTCATCGATCAGGCGCCAACCGCGGCCCCATTCGCTTGGCTGCCTGCCTCCTTCACGTTACTGTTGGTGTGCGCACCCGAACCGCAGGAGGAGCCATGTTGCGCACGATCGAAGCCATAATCGAACCCGACGGCCAGGTGCGGCTGCTCGAAGAAGTCCAGCTTTCCGGCACCCGCCGGGCGCTGGTAACCGTGCTGGACGAGCCAGCGGACGAGGCGAGTGGCACCACCAGCGCGCTTCTGAGCGAATCCGCCCTCGGCGAGGACTGGAACCGCCCGGAGGAAGACACCGCGTGGGCACACCGGCAGCCGGAAGCGTAGTTCTCGTCCCTTTTCCGTTCTCCGACCTGTCGCAATCCAAGTTGCGGGATTTCATTCTTTGTCAGGTAACCAGCAACGCGTACGCCGATCCAGTTGCCGTCGAGCTGCAAGCAACGGACTTCGCTACCGGCTCACTGCATCGCACCAGCTATGCGCGTCCAGGTAAGCTCTTCACGGCGCACAGCGGCTTGATCACGCGCGAGGTGGGAGTGCTTCGGTCGGAGGCATTGGGTCGTTTGGTAGAGCGGCTGGTGGAGCTTCTGCGGCGTGGAAGGTAGCCGTAAGTTATCGCATCGCAACACCCAAGACAGCATTCTTCGCGGATGCGGGGCCATCCATGTTTCCCGCTGAGTTCCGCGTACCGCACGCATCTGCACCGGTTCGGGTTTTTGCGACTGCTCAGGTTGAGGTGGAGCGCGATCTTCAGGGACTCGCCCGTCGCCGCTGCTCAACCCACTACATCAGACGCACGTCGGTTCTGCCAGGCTGCCTTGGGATGACAGTGAAGCGCGAAGTGTCGCGAAGTGTCCACCAGGGGCTGGTACGACGGGCACGCTCCGCGCTCCACGCAACCTAAACCTACGGCTCCCACCCCCGCAGCAGCGAATCGAGCGGCAGGTCGCGCAGGCGGATCTCCAGCGGGATGACGATCTCGCTCGAGGTCTGGGTGCGGAGCTGGAACGTGTGACGGATCTGCAGGGGGAGCGCGCCGCGCAGGGGGACGTTCGCCTGCACCGGTACGTTCACGCTGTAGCTGCCGAGCGGCGAGCGGATCGGCAGGCGGACGTTGGTGTCGATCGGGATCATGGTATCCACCTGAACCACGAAGCGCTCGTTGACGGGGATGTCGAGCTGCAGCGGGGTGCCTGGCGGCAGGCGCACCTCGTAGCGGATGCGTGCGTCCTCCGCTGTGATCTGCTCGGC
Source organism: Longimicrobiaceae bacterium (assembly GCA_051006015.1). Taxonomy (GTDB): domain Bacteria; phylum Gemmatimonadota; class Gemmatimonadetes; order Longimicrobiales; family Longimicrobiaceae; genus JBPCIT01. The sequence continues at coordinate 6,648 of JBPCIT010000001.1, read as the reverse complement.
CAGGCGCTGCAGCGCGGGGCGCGCCCAGCGCTCCGGTCTCTGTAGCTGGCGGAGCAGGTAGAAATTCCCGGCTAGCGAGAGGAGCGCGACCGCGAGGGCCGCCGCTGCGAGCATGCGGGTGCGGTCTACTGGCATGGTTCAGGAGATGACGAGGCCGGTGATCGCGAAGGCCACGATCGCGCCGAGCCCGGCGACCAGCGCGTAGGGAAGCTGCGTACGCACGTGGTCGATGTGGTCCACCGCCGCGGCCATCGAGGCGATGATGGTGGTGTCGCTGATCGGGGAGGCGTGATCCCCGAAGATCCCGCCGCTCAGGGAGGCAGCCAGGAAGGGGGCGAGCGGCAGGCCCAGCGCCGCGGCGAGTGGCACCGAGATGGGGAGCATGATGGCGAAGGTGCCCCAGCTCGTTCCCGTCGAGAAGGCGATCCCCGCGGCTACCACGAAGATCAGCGGCAGGAGCACCGGCGGGGGGAAGATCCCCTGCACCACAGCCGCGACGTAGACGCCGGTACCCAGCTCACGCGTGACGTTGCCGAGCGCCAGGGCAAGCAGGAGGATGAGCGCCAGCCCGACCAACCCGCCTGCCCCGCGCAGCCCGATGCGCGTCAGCTCGCCAATGCCCATCATCCGCTGCCCAAGTAGCAACAGCCAGGCGACCGCCAGCGCGCCAAGCACCGCCCAGAGCACCGAGGTCGAGCCGGAGCCGGCGGTGATGTCCCCCTCTCCGGTGACATGGAGCCCGAGCGGCATGATCCCCACCAGCGCGACGATGGGCAGGATCATGTTGCGAGCCCGGGGCACCACTCCCTCCCGCTGCGGCGGCGCGATCACGTCGATGTCCACGGCGGGAACGGAGCCGGGGCGCAGCAGCACCCCCTCCTGCACCCGTGCCTCCGCGCGCCGCATGCCACCAAAGTTCAGCCCCCAGATGGCGGTGGCAGCAGCCAGCAGCGCGGCGAAGATCGCGTAGAAGTTGAAGGCGATCGCCTCGACCATCACCGTCAACGGCTGCGCGACGCCGAGGCCGCCGAGGATGCCCAGGATGTACGCGCCCCAGGCGTTCAGCGGGATCAGCACGCAGATAGGGGCGGAGGTGGAGTCGATCAGGTAGGCGAGCTTCTCGCGCGAGACGCGGTAGCGGTCGAAGAGAGGGCGGGAGATCGCACCGGCCACCAGCACGGTAATGTTGGACTCGATGAAGATCACCACCCCGACCGACCAGGCGAGGAGCTGCGCTGCACGCGGCGAGGCGACCCAGCGGCGATGCTCGAGCCAATCGACGAAGCCGCGTACTCCGCCCGAGGCCTCGATGGTGGCGATCACCGCTCCGATCACCAGGGTGAAGAGGATGACCCGCGCGTTGCCCGCATCCCCCAGCACCGCCACCGCCGCCTCGATGGCCGCTGCGGCGCCCGCGAGAGGATTCCAGCCGGCGAGCAGCGTCCACCCCAGCCACACGCCGGCCGCGAGCGAGAGGTAGACCTGCCGCGTCCAGATCGCCAGCGCGATGGCCAGGAGCGGCGGGAGCAGGGAAAGCGCCCCGAATTCGATGGGTTACCTCAGACGGTAGGGTGCCAGTTGCCAGCCACGCACCGGGCCCATAAAGGACCCGGCTAGAACAACGGGCGTCCTCCGGACGCTCCACCCCCGCCCGCGAGGGCGGCCGTAGTGGCGCTGCACTGCGTGCACCGGACTCCTCCAGACGGGTCGTTCATCGGCCCGGCTGAAGCGCTGCACTCGTCTCACCCGAGCTTACGGACCTCCTCCGTCAGCCGCGGCAGGATCTCGAAGAGGTCGCCGACGATGCCATAGTCGGCAACCTTGAAGATCGGTGCCTCCGGGTCCTTGTTGATCGCGACGATGTACTTCGAGGTGCGCATCCCGGCCAGGTGCTGGATGGCGCCCGAGATCCCGACGGCGAAGTAGAGGGTCGGCGCGACCGTCTTCCCCGTCTGGCCCACCTGCTCGCCGTGCGGCCGCCAGCCCGCGTCCACCACCGCACGCGAGGCGCCCACGGCGGCGTTCCCCAGCGCCTCGGCGAGCTCCTCCAGCAGCTTGAAGTTCTCCGGCTCGCGCAGGCCGCGGCCGCCGGAAACGATGACCGGCGCCTCCGACACGTCCAGCTTCTCGCCACCGGCGGCGCGCACCTCGCGCACGACGGCACCGGCGTCCACGCCGTCGAGGTTGACGTCCAGGTTGCGGATCTCACCGGCCCGCGCACTCTGCGTGGGCATCACCACATTGGGGCGGACGGAGAGCAGCGCCGGCTTGCCGGTGAAGCGCACGCGGGAGAAGACCTTGCCGGCGTAACGAGGACGGGTGGCGACCACCTCACCGCCCTCGACCTCGAAGCCGGTGCAGTCGGCGGCGTAGCCCACACCCAGACGCGCGGCAACTCGCGGCGCGAGGTCCTTGCCCAGCGCCGAGGCGGGGAAGAGCGCGACGTCACAGCCCATCTCCCGGATCAGGTTCGTCACCAGCGCGGTGTAGGCCTCGGGCGCGTAGCGCTCCAGGCGGTCGTTCGCGCCGACGAAGATCACATCCGCGCCGTAGGCTCCGAGGTCGGCGGCCTTCCCGCCGATCCCCGCACCACCCAGCACCAGCGTATGTACCTCGCTGCCCATCTGGTCCGCGATCCGGCGAGCGGCGGTGACCGTCTCCTGCGCAACCTTGCGTAGCTCACCCTCACGTGCTTCGGCAAACGCGAAAATCCCTGGCATCTCTCGTATCTCTCGTAGTCGAATGAGAAACGGCGGCGAGACCTACAGTACCTTCGCCTCTTCGCGGAGCAGCCGCAGCAGCTCAGGCACCGCGTCGGGTCCCTCGCCGACGATGCGTCCCGCCTGGCGCTCCGGGGGATAGCTTAGCTGCTCGATCTGCAGCCCGGAGTCCGGCGCCTGCACCTCCTTCTGCTCGAGGGGCTTCTTCTTGGCGGCCATGATCCCCTTGAGCGAGGCGTAGCGCGGCTCGTACGCGCCCTTGGTGATGGTGAGCACGCAGGGGAGCTTCAGCTCGACGATCTCGACGCCACCCTCGATCTCGCGGTGAGCGGTGACCGTCCCGTCCTCCACCGAGAACTCGCCGACCGCAGTGGCGGCGGGCAGCCCGAGCAGCTCGGCCGTCATCGCGCCGACCGCCTGCAGGTCGTCGTCGGCCGCCTTCATGCCGAAGAGCAGAAGGTCGAAGGATTGCTCGCGAACCTCGTCCGCGAGGAGACGCGCGGCCGCCAGTCCCTCGACGGCGGCGTCGGTCTTGAGGAGAATGGCGCGGTCGGCGCCCATCGCCAGCGCGGAGCGCAGCGTCTCGGCGCTCTCGGCAGCGCCGGCAGTCAGGACGGTAACCTCGCCCGCGCCGGCGGCCTCCTTGTGCTTCAGCGCGGCCTCGATGGCGAACTCATCGTAGGGGCTGAGGACGAACTTGACGCCGGCCGGATCGATCGAGGTGTTGTCCCCCGCAATGCGAATGCGCGTCTCGGTGTCCGGGACGCGCTTGACGCAGACAATGCTATTCACGCGCTTCTCCTTCCTCTTGTGAACGATACCGTTTGCAGGTGCAGCTCGCCGCGTTCTGAGGCGGGGCGCCGGCCGCGGGGATAATAGTCGGACGTGGAGGGGCTGTCCAGCGAATCAGGGCTCGGGCGGCACATGGATCGTGGTGTCCACCACCCCCAGCTCCTCGGCACGCTCGGGAGACATGGCCTCCGCGCGCTGCTCGATCTGCTCGGCGGACATGCCGTCGAGGCCAGGGGCAGCGGTATCCGCCACCAGTGCCTCCCTTCCCTCCGCGCTGCGAACATCCTCCCGGCCGCACGCGGTCAGCAGCACCGCGCCGAGCAGGACACAGCCAAGGTGTGAGCGTGCAGAAATCCATCTCATGATAAGCCTCCTGCTGGCTGGGGCGGTACGGTGGCAGCGCCTGGTGGGGCGCTCTCCTGCGGAGCCGCGTCCTGGCGCTCGAAGAACTCCTTGATGCGATCAATCACCTCGCCCGGACGCTCCCAGTGGGGAAGCGCGCCGGTGGGCAGCGCACTCATCGAGACATTCGGTCGCGCGGCCAGCTCCGGCAGCTCGGTGAAAGACTCCATCCGCCGCCCCTCGGCGGTGCCGTGGATCACGAGGATCGGCTGCCGCAGACGGAGGAATGACTCGCGCGCCCCCTCCGGGAAGAGCCGGCCGCTGAGGAACTCGTCGAGCGGCCGGGAGGCACCCTCGACCCGCGAGGTCTCGATGCCGAAGTCGACGTACTCCTCCGGCACCCCGAACTCCGGGGTGAAGAGATTATCGCGCGCAAACGCGTAGAGCGCTTCCGGGGTGGTGAGCCGGTCGTAGAAGGCGCGCTGCACTCCGGGGAGGGTGAAGAGCAGCCGCGCCCAGCCCCGCCCGATCTCCGCCGGCTCTCTACCCAGGCCCGCCGGCTCAATCGCCACCAGCGAGCGGACGAGCTCGAGGCGGCGCCGCGCGACCTCCGCCACGTAGGTCGCGCCAAGGGAGAGGCCGATCACGTCCGCGCCGCCCTCCGGTGGCCGCACCACCGTGCGCAGGAAGTGCTCGAGCTGGTCGGTGAGCAGCTCGGGGGTGTAGGGAACGTCGGGACGGTCGCTGTGGCCGAAGCCCAGCCACTCGAGTGCATAGATCGGCCGGTCCGTCTCGCGCTGGAAGCGCTGCACCAGCGGGCGCATCTCGTGCGCGGAGGCGACCGCGTTGATCGAGTGCACGAAGACGAGAGGGACGCCGGTGCCCCGTCGGATGTAGTAGGCGTAGTAGATGTCGCGCCAGGGAACGTACTGCAGGCCGAGGTTCAGCGCGTTGGGCAGCTCGGTGACCGGGCGCCGCCGCCCGCCGCGACCACCGAGCAGGTAGATTCCGTAGGCGGCGGCGGCGGCAGCGGTCAGCCCCATGGCCGCGCGCCCGGCCGTACCGAGCGCCGTCTTCTCCTTCTTTTCCTGCTCCTGGTTCTTCTTTCTCATCGGCCTGTCGTGGGATGTGCTCTCGCAATACTGCTGTTTACCGGCCTCTCACGCAAGCGTCATGCGCAAGGCGGGACCCGGCAGGACCCTCACCCCCTAGCCCCCTCTCCCAAGGAGGGAGAGGGGGAACTGTATTGTAGCGGGTGTTAGCCTCGGTGCGACTTTTCAACCCCCTCTCCCCTTGTGGGAGAGGGGTGGCGAGCCCTGGCAAGCCGGGGTGAGGGCCAGCCTCAGGGACGGAGCCCGAAGCTCGCCTCGGGTGCGGCGAAGAGGCTGGCGACGCTCGCCTCGGCCACGCCCAGTAGATACGCGGGATAGAAGAAGAGCCCCAGCACCGCCACCGCCGCCACCATCACCGCCACCCATGCCGGCGCCGGCAGGTGCATTCCGCGGTGCGTATCCTCCGCGGGGGCGGGGCGCATGTACATCACGATCACCACCCGCAGATAGTAGAAGTAGGAGATCAGCGAGGCGAGCACCAGGATCACCGCCAGCTGCGCATGGCCGGCATCCAGCGCGGCGCGCAGGATGTAGAGCTTGCCGATGAAGCCGCCGGTGAGCGGGAAGCCCGCGAGCGAGAGAAGGAAGATGCTGAAGGCCGCAGCCAGCAACGGCTGCTGCAAGCCCAGGCCAGCGTAGTCCTCCAGCGCCACCCGCTCGTTCGGCCCGCGCGCGTTGGCGATCACCACCCCGAAGGCGCCGACCGTCATCACCGTGTAGACGAGCAGGTAGAAGAGGAACGCTGCGGCGCCGAGCTGATTCGCGGAGACGAGCGCCACCAGCAGATAGCCGGCGTGCGCGATCGAGGAGTAGGCGAGCATCCGCTTCACGCTCCCCTGCGTGAGCGCGATCAGATTCGCGCCCACCATGGTGAGCACCGCCAGCCACCACACGACCACCGACCACTGGTCGTACACCCCCGCCAGGCTAACCGGGAAGACGCGGATGAAGGCCGCGAATGCCGCCGCCTTCACACCGGTCGCCATCAGCGCCGTCACCGGCGTGGGGGCGCCGTCGTACGAGCCCGGCGCCCAGACACGGAAGGGCACCGCCGCCACCTCGAGGGCGAAGCCCACCGCGGTGAGCGCCACCCCGGAGAGCAGCATCGCGGTGCGCGCCTCGAAGCCGCCCGCCAGCAATGAGGCGATGGTCGGCAGGTGGGTAGTGCCGGTGGCCCCGAAGATCAGCGCGATTCCGTAGAGGAAGAAGGCGCTGGCGAAGGCACCCAGAAGGAAATACTTGAGCGAGGCCTCGGCGGAACGCGGGTCCTGACGTTTGAGCCCCACCAGCACGTAGATCGAGACCGACATCAGCTCGAGCGCCAGGAAGATCAGGATCAGCTCGCGCGCCGCCGCCATCAGCATCATCCCGACGGTGGCGAAGGCGATGAGGACGTAGAACTCGCCCATGTTGATCTTGTGGCGATCCACGTAGCCGAAGGAGATGAGGATCGCCAGCGCCGCCGCCAGCAGGAAGATGAAGTTGGCGAAGATGCGGAAGCTGTCCACCGCGATCACGCCTGCGGTCCCCACCGTCCCGACCTGCATCAGCCAGACGTTCGCACCGGCGGTGAGCACCAGCCCCGCCAGCGTCAGCCAGGGAATCATCGGGTGCGAGGGACCGGTGCGTTTGCCCTTCTGCAGCACGTCCAGCAGCAGCACCACCATCGCCCACACCGAGAG